>JBGPKK010000203.1:0-8214 GCA_041485905.1 Vicinamibacteria bacterium | reverse complement strand
CGCTGGAATCGGGCCACTCGTTCCGCGTCAGCCGCGAACGCCTCGGGCAGGATCTTGATGGCGACGTCGCGATCGAGCCGCGAGTCCCGCGCCCGATAGACTTCGCCCATGCCGCCGGCCCCGAGCGGCGCGACAATTTCATACGGGCCCAGGCGAGAGCCGCTCACTAACGGCATGAGGCGAAGTCTCCGTCGGCTTTTCTCACATGCTCGCGGGGTCCCACCCCCGCTCGCAGCGGCTCGACTCGCTGCGCTCGCTCGCCGCGGCCGCAGGCGCTCATCCCGCCCGCTCCAAGGGCGGAGACAATCTCGTACGGACCGAGTCGGGTGCCGGGGGTGAGGGCCACAGGGGTCAGGCGGATTATAGCGGTGGGGAGTCAACTAGCGAGAACGGGATTACTCCTGAGTAACGCCGCAGCGTTTACGAGTAGCCGCCGACATCCGCTCGGTCCGCGGAATCTTCGAGATTCTTTGCCCCGGCATGCCACTTTGATCAATTCTTCCGATACCGTTCATCCCGGTTATAGGAGGTTGCCTGTCATGTCTAACAAGTCTTACACGCTGAAAGCGCTGGCGGGAATCGGCATCGCCGCGACCTTGTCGGGTCACGCGACCGCGCAGGGCGTGGTGATGCAGCGCAACCTGTCGCTGGCGATGGCGAAGACGATCGCGGAAGCGACCCTCGCGGCATGCAAGTCGAAAGGCTTCAACACCGCGGCGGCGGTGGTCGACCGCGCCGGCCAGGTGCTGGTGATCCTGCGCGACGAGCAGGCAACCGCGCAGACGGCGGAGATGGCTCGGCGCAAAGCGTACACCGCGCGAATGTTTCGCATCAGCACGCTGGAGTTTCAGAAGCGTACGGCGAGCGACCCGACGCTGGCCGCGCAGCGCGATGTCGCCGATATCCTGGCGCTCGGCGGCGGCGTCCCGATTCAGGTCGGCAATGACACGATCGGAGCGGTTGCCAGCTCGGGGTCTAGCCAGGAGATGGACGACGCGTGCGCCAGGGCGGGCATCGCGAAGGTAGCGGACCTTCTGAAATAGCGCGGTTAGCCGAGTAGAGTACCGATATGCGAATTCTCGTTCCGTTCTCTTTCGCACTGATCTCGCTCCAGATTGTGCTGGCGCAGGCCCCCGACGCCGGGCGGCAGGTCTTCGTCAGCCGATGCGCCGGATGTCATGGCAGCGACGCCAACGGAGGCGAGCTGGGTCCGGGCATTTCGACGCGCGTCCCCACGCGAAGCGATCAGGATCTGACCGCGCTCTTTCGACAGGGGCTGCCTGCCGCCGGCATGCCGGCGTTTGCGAGCCTGAGCGACACTGAAACAAGCGATCTCATCCGGTACCTCCGCACGCTGCGCCCACGGACGGGGTCCGGACCTCTTCGCACATCTGTCACGCTGACCGGCGGCGGGTCGCTTGCGGGTCTCGTCTTCAATCAAAGCTCGGACGACCTGCAGCTGCTGGGCGACGATCGACAAATCCACCTGCTCCGCAAGAGCGGCCAGAAGTACCGCAGCGTCACATCGCAGGCCGACTGGCCGAGTTACAACGGGCAGACGACCGGTAGCCGATACAGCGTCCTCAATCAGATCAACAAGAGCAACGTCGGCCGGATGGCGCCGAAGTGGATCTTCTCGTTGCGGAACACGTCGAACCTGCAGGTGACGCCGGTCGTGGCGAGCGGCGTGATGTACGTCACCAGCGCCAACGAGTGCTACGCGCTCGACGCGGGCAGCGGCCGGGAGATCTGGCAGTACCAGCGTCCACGCACCAAAGGCCTCATCGGCAACGCCGCCGGCGGTGTGAATCGCGGCGTCGCGGTCGCGGGCGAGCGCGTCTTCATGGTCACCGACCACGCGCACATCATCGCGCTCAACCGATCCACCGGCGCGCTCCTCTGGGAAACGGAGATGGCCGACTGGCACCAGAACTACAACGCGACCGGTGCCCCGCTGCCGGTCGGAAATCTGGTGGTCACCGGCACCTCGGGCGGCGACGAAGGCGTGCGCGGCGTTGTGGCCGCGTTCGATCAGTCAACCGGCAAGGAGGTCTGGCGCTTCTGGACCGCTCCGCGCCCCGGTGAGCGCGCTTCGGAGACGTGGCAGGGAAAAGGCATCGAGCATCCGGGCGCGACGACGTGGATGACCGGCGCGTACGATCCAATGCTGGACACCTTGTACTGGCCGGCCGGCAACCCGTCGCCGGATCTGATCGGCGACGACCGCGGCGGCGACAACCTCTATTCAGACTCGATCCTGGCGCTCGATCTGAAGACCGGCCGACTGAAGTGGCACTTTCAGTTCACCCCGCACGACGTGTGGGACTACGACGCGCAGGAGCCGCCGGCGCTTGTGGACGCGAACTGGCAGGGGGCGCCCAGAAAGCTGCTGGTGCAGGCCAACCGCAACGGCTTCTTCTACGTGCTCGATCGCACCGACGGAAAATTCCTCTTCGGGACGCAGTACGTGAAGAACGTCACGTGGGCGACCGGGCTCACGCCGGAAGGACGTCCGATCAAAGTACCGAACATGGAACCGTCGCTCGAGGGCAAACGTGTGTGCCCGTCGCTCGACGGCGCGTCGAACTGGTACTCCACGTCCTTCAACCCGCAGACCGGTTTGTATTACGTGCAGACCAACGACAAGTGCGGCATCTTCACCAGGACGCCGATGGATTGGGAAGCGGGGAAGGGGTTCATGGGCGGATCGTTCCGTCAGGCGCCCGACGAGCCGGCGCAGAGAGTGCTCCGCGCGATCGACATCCACACGGGCAAGGCCGTGTGGGAGCTGCCGCAGACAGGATCGGTGAGCTCGTGGGGCGGCACGCTGAGCACGGCCGGTGGCGTGGTGATTTTCGGCGAAGACAGCGGCGCGTTGATGGCCGCTGATGCGGCGAATGGAAAGCGGCTGTGGAGCTTTCAGACCAGCCAGCTGTGGAAGGCGTCGCCGATGACGTACCTGTTCGACAACAAGCAGTATGTCGCCGTCGCGGCGGGGTCCAATATCATCGCTTTTGGTCTGATGGAGTAACCGTCGACAGTCGTCAGTCGACAGTCGTCGGTCATCAGTCGACGGCCATCATCGGTCGTACAGCGCTCGAAGCACCCGCTCGTCCTCCATCGACAGGCCGGTCGCGCGCGCCGAGCCGATATCGTCGGCCGAACGAAGCCGTCGTCTATACGCGCCGAAGAACCGCTCGCCGTCGCCTTCCACGCGGAACAAATACATGATGTCGTTGATGTCGGCGCTGTGCGGAAGGCCCAGCGCGTGGCCGAGCTCGTGCAGCGCCGTCAGGTAAACGACGATGCGGCGGTCCAGCGCGTCGCCGTCGGCGTCGGCGGCGACGACCACTTCGGCTTCCGTAATGAGACCGGTGACCGGATCGGGGCGTGCCTGGGTCATCCCATAGCGCCAGTCTTTCGTGAAGAAGTGCACGCGCACGCCCGCGGTGTCCCTGCTCATCGTCCGCTCGAGCCCGAAGCGTCCCTGCGCGGCGTCGGTCCACGTCTTGATCGCGCGCTCGACCAGGACGTCCCCGCCCGCAGGCGCACCGGCCGGATCGATCCACACGCGAATCATCGCACCCGGCGGCCAATGCGCGGCGCTCGCGGCTTGGGTCGCCACGAACAGGATAAGAGCCAGTGACAATGCGACTCTCACGTCGATCACTGCTTCAGCCACTCCGGCAGCAGCCCGGCCTTGCCGAGCAGATAGTCGCGGGCGCTTTCCACCAGTCGAACCATCCGCGTCATGTCCACCCCGACCAACTGGCCATTCCGTTTCATTGCACGACCGGCGACGAACACCGAATCGACGTTCGACGTGTCCGCGCAGATGACGACGGTTGCCACCGGATCGATGAGCGGCGCGACGTTCACCTGATCGGTCCGAATCATGATGATGTCGGCCTGCTTGCCGGGTGTGAGCGTGCCGATTTTGTGATCGAGCGCGCAGGTGCGCGCGCCGTCGATCGTCGCAAACTCCAGCACATCGCGGTGGGTCAACGTTGGCGCGAACGCGATGTCGGGCGTGTGCGTGAACGACAGGATGCGCTCCTGCACGAGCGCCGTGCGCATCTGCGTGAACATGTCGCCCGGCACGCTCGAGACGACATCCACGCTGAGCGACGGCCGGACTCCGCGAGCGAGCAGTCTGCCGGTCGGCGGCACGCCGTGGCCCATGAGCATCTCGACGAACGGCGCCAGCGACGCGGAGCCGCCGGTGCTGGCAATCAGATCGAGCTCCTCGTCGGTCGAGTCGGTGCAGTGGATGTAAATCGTGTCCGGGCCCATGAGCCCGAGCTCGTGGAGCGTCAGCACGTGATGGACGTGGACGCCGGTCAGACGCATGCCGACGTGGACACTGATCCGCGCGCCCACCTCGCGTGCCAGCCGCCAGTCGTGGCGGGCGACGTCCGACGTGGTGTTGCCGGGCGCCCGCGCCGCGAGCGCGAGCGTCAGGAGCTGATCCTCGGAGGAGAAGTAGCGCGTGCGGAGGCGGCGAATGTCTTCGGGATGGTTGTGCGGGCTCAGACTCCACCACTCGGCGCCCACCGGGACACCGTGCGCGTAGACGGCGCGGATGCCGGAGTCGGTCAACCCGCGGATCGCTTCGTCCGAGTGATCCGGCGTGTTGTTGACGTGGGACCAGTCGAGGAGTGTCGTGATGCCGGCGTTGAGCGCCTCGAGCGCGCCGACCAGATTGGCGGCGTACACGTCGTCAGGACGGTACCTCGTGCCGATGTTGTCCAGCATGCCGGAGAAGTACTCGTCGAGCGTGCAGCTCGGGAGGATGCCCCGCACCGGCGTCTGCCAGGTATGGCGGTGTGTATCGACGAAGCCGGGGAGCACGATGCGGTTGGTGGCGTCGACGATCTCGGCGTCGGCGACATCTAGCGCGCGCGCGATTTGCACGATCTTGCCGTTCTCTATAAGGAGGTCGCCGCCGGGCAGATCGCCAATGTGCTTGTCGAGCGTCAGGATGTAGCCGCCGCGAATGAGCGTGCGCCCGGTCACCCTTCTACCCCTCGAGCTCTTTAGCTTTTTGATCCCACTCCGCCATGAAGCGGAAGACGTTCTCTCTGGGCGGCTGGGGCGAGAAGGTCTCCAGCCAGCGGACCGGCTTCTGGCTGATGTTCTTGAAGGCGTGTACGCAGCCGGTGCCGGTCCACAGGACGTCGCCGGGCTTGGCCAGATAGCGTCTGCCGTCCATGACGGCTTCCACCTCGCCGCTCAGGATGAAATACGCCTCTTCGTACGTGTGGTCGTGCGGGCCGATGCCGACGCCGGGCAGATACTCGATGAACAGCAGGCGGTGGTGCACGGCGCCGAATTTTTCGTCGATGAGCCATTTCAGGAAGACGCCTTTGAGGCCGCCCGAGACCATGCGTCCTTCTTCGCCCGGCGGAATCTGGCTGACGTCGAAATGGCCCAGAAGATTCCCTTTCGGATCGTTTGGATCGAGCGGCGCGCCTTCGTCCGGAATCTTTCCGTTTTTCGGGAAGAACGTGTCGCGCTCCATGCCGTGCGGCTTGGGCTGCGGCGCGGAGTGCTGCAGCCAGCGGACCGCGTCCGGCCCGGCCTGTCGCCACGCGTGGGGCGTGCCCACTTTGATGCAGCCGTAGTCGCCTGGGGCCAGCCGGTAGGTCTGGTCGTTGATGCAGACGAAGGCCTGTCCCGAGAGGATGTAGAAGCCCTCTTCGTACGAGTGGACGTGCGGCGCGAGCGTGCCGCCGGCTGCCAGCTGCGCGACGCTCAGGCCCGTGTGGACCGAGCCAGAGGAGTGGTCCACGAGCGCGGCCTCCGTGTATCCCTGGCTGTGGTTCTTGGATACGGCATGTGCGGCGAGCGCGCTCTCGGCAAACTTTCCGATGTAATGCATAGCGTTCCTACGGTGCGGCGTTGGCGGGCATCAAGATCGTGATCGGCGACAAGGAAAATGGCGCACCGCCGCAGGAATGTCAAGGGCTTCGAAGGTTGAAGGCAAACGGCAGAAGGCAAAAGTAGAAGCGCGCAGGCAAAAGGGGCCACCCAGGCACTAGAATGAGCGCTTGTCACCCTTGCTCCATGGTCCTTGCCGAAGGCGCTCGACTCGGCCCCTATGAGATCCTCTCCGCGCTTGGCGCGGGTGGCATGGGCGAAGTGTACCTGGCGCGCGACACGCGGCTGAACCGCCCGGTCGCGCTCAAGTTTCTGTCCGCCGAGATCGCCGACGCCGCCTCGCTCGGACGCTTCCAGCAGGAGGCGCAAACGGCGTCGTCGCTCAATCATCCGCACATCCTCACGGTCTTCGAGGCCGGCGAACTGGACGGCCGCCACTACCTGGCGACCGAGCTGATCGACGGCGGCACGCTGAAGGATTGGGCGGGCGCCGAGAAGCGCACGTGGCGGCACATCGTCGAGCTCCTCGTCGGTGTCGCCGATGGCCTCGCCGCGGCGCACGCTGCTGCGATCCTCCACCGCGACATCAAGCCCGAGAACATCCTGGTGACGAAGAACGGCTACGCGAAGCTCGCCGACTTCGGTCTGGCCAAGCTGCTCGAGGGCGGTCACGACGTTTCGCACGCGGTGACGGCCGTCGGCACCCGGCAGGGCGTCGTCGTCGGCACGATTGCCTACATGTCGCCGGAGCAGGCGTCGGGAAAGCCGCTCGATGCGCGCAGCGATATTTTTTCGTTCGGCGTTGTCCTCTACGAGTTGCTGGAAGGACGCCGGCCGTTTGCGGGCGCGACGGATCTCGAAGTCATGCAAACGATCATCCACCGTGCGCCCGAACCGCTCGGTCACGACGTGCCGTCGGCGCTGCAGTCCGTCGTCGACAAAGCGCTGGAGAAGGATCCGGCCGAGCGCTACCAATCGATGCGCGAGCTGGTCGTGGACTTGAAGCGCGCCCAACGGCAAAGCACGGCCGTCGCGCCAGCCAGTCCCCGGGTGGAGAGGCGCCCCCGTCACTGGGGCCGCGTCGCGGGGATTGCGGCGACCATTCTTCTGGTCGCGGCCGCCGTCACGTGGCGCCTGTGGGAGAAGGATTATTTCTGGCAGAACCCGCTCGCCAACGCGCGGACCGAGCGTCTCACGGACTTCGAGGGCGACGAGGCCGACGCGGCGATCTCGCCGGACGGCAAGTTCACGGTCTTTGTCTCGGACCGCGACGGGCCGGTCGACGCCTGGGTCAGCCAGATCGGCAGCGGCGAGTTCGTCAACATCACCAAGGGACGGTTTCAGCTCACGGCCAACGGTGCCATCCGCAACGCGGGCTTCTCCGGAGACGGTGCGCAGGTGTGGTTTCTGCAGCAAATCGCATCACGACCTCTGAGATGGACCTCATGGCTGGCGCCCGCCATAGGCGGCGCTCCGCGTCCCTTCGTTGAAAACGGGATGAATCCCGTCTGGTCGCCTGATGGAAAGAGCCTCGTGTACCACATCCCAGATCCCGGCGATCCCATCTTCATCGCGGACCGGAACGGAAGCAACCCCAGACGGATGTTCGTGGCACAGCCGGGAGTTCACAACCACTATCTGACGTGGTCGCCCGACGGCCGCTTTGTTTATTGCGTGAGCGGCACGCCCCCAACGGAGGACATGGATATCTGGCGCATCCCCGTGTCTCAGACCGAAACCGCCGCAATGCCGGAGCGAATCACGTATCACAACGCCCGGGTGGCATATCCAGCGTGGCTCGATGCGCGCACGTTGATCTACTCCGCAACGGCTGAAGACGGTTCGGGCCAGTGGCTGTACGCCGTCGATGTCGAGCATCGAATCCCGCACCGGGTGAGCTCCGGCATTGCGGAACAGTATCTTTCGGTGGCCGTCAGCGAAGCCCGACCGCGCCGTCTGGTCGCCACCATCGCCGCTCCCACCGCCAGCTTGTGGACGGTCCCCGTTTCGGATGGCGTCCAGACGGAGGCGGCGGCGACGCGGGTGCCGGCACCCAACACGCGTGCCCTTGGTCCTCGCTTCGCTCCCAGCTATCTGGCCTACCTGTCCTCCAAAGGCGGCGCGGACGGACTCTGGACGCTCGAAAACGGCGCGGCACGCGAGCTCTGGAGAGGCGACGACGGCGGCGTGGTGGCTCCACCGGCCATCTCACCCGACGGTCGTCTGATCTGCTTCTCCTACCGCAAACAAGGGACGGCGGGCCTGTACGTCATGAATGCCAACGGCACGAACGTCCGTGCGCTGGTGGACTCCTTCGATGTGCGCGGCGCCGCT
>JBGPKK010000202.1:0-8236 GCA_041485905.1 Vicinamibacteria bacterium | reverse complement strand
GAGCGACTGCTTGTTGAAGCCGCGGCGCAGCAGCGCGTTAGGCGCGCCGGCTTCCACCATCCAGCTCTCGACTTTGCCGTCCGCCTTCTTCACGTCCATGTGGATCCACGCGTGCGGGTTGATCCACTCCATGGTGGTGACGGTGCCGGTGAACTTCACGGGCTTCTGCGCGTCGTATTCGGCCGCAAACGAATGGTGCGCCACCAGGGGCGCCGCGGCGACGAGGAGACCCACGCCCAGGATTAGAACAGACAGCTTTGCTCGCATCGGATCCTCCAGCTTTAGAGACTCCTTATTCTACAATCGCTTGCCAGACGGCGTTCTCGAAATCGCGCTGCAGCGGCCCGGTGGCGGTCTGCATCATGATGATGGACACCATGTTTTCCCTGGGATCGATGTTCACGTTGCAGCCGTACGCCCCCGCCCAGCCGTAGGTCCCCGTCCCGACCCGCAGGTCCGCCGCGACGGGATCCAGCACCATCTGCATGCTGAGGCCAAAGCCCATGCCGCGGGCCGGCCGGCCGAACTGGCCATTCACCATGTCTCCGGTGTGATTGGACGTCATCAGCTCGATCGTCTTCGGGCTGAGGAATCGTTTCCCGTTCAGTTGGCCGCCGTTCAACACCATTTGCGCGAACTGCAGGTAGTCGGCCGCCGTGGTCATGATGCCGCCCGCGCCGGAAAAATACACCTTGCTGACGCCGGTGTCCTGGTTCGGATTGCGCACCAGCTCGCCTGCCTGCCTCGCGTAGAGCGTGACCAGCCGCGACGCGCCGTCTGCCGACGGATAAAACCCAGTGTCCTTCATGCCGAGTGGATCGAAGAGGCGCTGTTTCAGGAACTGATCGAAGGTCTGCCCCGACACCACTTCGACGACGCGGCTCAGGACCTCGAAGCCGGCCTGACCGCTGTATCGCCACAAGGTGCCAGGCTGGAAATCGAGCGGAGCCGCGGCAAGCCTGGGAATATAGGTCGCCAGCGTCTCGGTTGGCGCGCGAGGCGCCAGCGTGGCGTTCGCCACGGTGTTGCCGAGGCCGCCGCTCATGAGGCCGGACCCGTGCGTCAGGAGATCGCGAATGGTGATCTCGCGGGTTGCGGAGACGGTGTCGTACTCGGGCGGCGCGGCGGGACCACGACCACCGGGACCGCCGGGAGCGCCGCCACGACCGCCCGCCGGCGCGCCGCCGCGGCCACCGCCGCCTCCCGCCGGCGCGCCGGGTTTCGGCACCGCGACTTTATTGAGGTTCTTGAACTCCGGGATGAACCGCGACACCGGATCGGTCAGCCGAATCTTTCCTTCTTCGACGAGCATCATCACCGCCGCGCCGGTGATCGGCTTGGACATCGACGCCAGCCGGAAGATGCCGTCTTTCGGCATCGCCTTCTTCGACTCGATGTCCATCAGGCCCTGCGCCTCGAAGTGCGCGATGCGTCCTTTGCGCGCGACCACCGTGACGACGCCCGAGAGCTCCTTCGCGTCGATGTGACGCTGAACAGCGTCGTGGACACGCTGCAGCCGCTCTGACGAGAAACCGACCTCCTCGGGCTTCACCGCGGTCGGCACAAGCGCCAGCGTCAGGGGCAGAGCGACCAACGCGGCCACCGCGCAGGTGACACGCGTCCTCCGCCGACCGTGATTTATCGATCCGTTTGTCATGCGAGCTCCTTGCCGCGGCGATTGCCGCGGCCGCTGAGACGTCTTCCGGGGAGGGTCAATTGTAAGCGTCCGGCGCTTGCAGGCGGCAGAAAACGGTACAGGGTCATCAGTTTGAGTTTCGGCGTCGCGTCTCATTCAGGACGCAAGAAGGGCCGGTCGAGGGATCTCGGGCGGCGACGCATCCGAACTCGCGCGTCGGAGAGAGCAGGAAAACGCGTCCGGGAAGGCGGCGCGACCGCGTCGCTCCGGATTGACGCCCCGATGCGGCAAGCCAGCACGGGCGGTCCCTGTTCATGGACCAAGCGTGGGAAGAAGCTGACGCGGCGCGGCGTGCGACAGCGTAGGCCGGGAGGACCTGGTTTTCCGCGCGACGTTCGGGCGGCGCGGCCCGAGATCCTCGGCCGGCCACGCGAAGCTGACCCTTTACCCGAGAACTGGCCCGCGCCTTCGACGGCTTGTATAGTCAATCGCGATGACGTCATTGCCGGGACCTTTGACGGCGCGCTGGCTGCAGCCCGCACGCGTTCAGTTTCTGGAAAGACTCGCGTGCATCGTACCGGCGCTCGTATTTCTTGGCGTCTATCTCCCTTTGGCCGGTCATGGTTTTCTGTCCGATGACTTCCGCTGGGTGCTGAACAGTCACATCGACAGTTTCGCCGACATTCCCAGGCTCTTCCGAATCACGGACGGCTTCTATCGACCCCTCGTGTCGTTGACGTTTGGTTTCGACAGGCTCCTGTTCGGTATCAACCCGCGTCCGTACGGCTGGACCAACGTCGGATTGGTACTGGTCACGGCCCTGCTGATTCGCCAACTCGCGATCGCATTGGGTTTACCGAAAGGCGCCGGCGCTGTGGCCGCCTCGCTCTGGTTCTTGAACTTCCACGGAATCAATCTATCGATTCTGTGGGTCAGTGGTCGCACATCTCTGCTAGTCGCCTGCGCGGCGACGGCCTGCGCTATTTTCATTGTGAGACGCCGTTTGCTTTGGGCTGTGCTCTTCCTGGCACTGGCATTCTTCGCCAAGGAAGAGGCATTGACCCTTCCCTTCGTGTTGGCAGCCTGGCTCGTGGTCCTGGGTAGCGACGACACGGCATCCCGGATTCGAACCGTGGCCATCTGGCTGCTGGCCTCAGCCGTCGTCATGGCCGGATATCTTCGGCTCCGTTCATGGACAGGGGCGATGACACCCGCGACCGCGCCCGGTTATTACCAGCTCACGTTCACGCTCGATGTCATCGGACGAAATGCGCTCCAGTTTGCCGATCGAGCCATTACGGTTTCAGCCGCCGCAGTCTTCCTGGGATTCTTCGTGCTGTCGCCGAAAGGCGTTCGGCTAGACATCCCCAGGCGCAGGATTCTCGTCTGCGCTGCCATATGGCTCGTCGGCGGCTATGGGATCACGATATTTCTCCCTGTGCGGTCGAGTTTGTACTGCCTCGTTCCCTCGATCGGCGCCTGTATCGCCGCGGCAGTACTACTCAGCGCTTTCTGGCAATATGCTGACGCGCCACATCGACTCCGCGGGCTCGTTGCGGGAATTCTTGTGCCCATGTGTTTGTTTCCCGTCTATCGATCGAGGACAAGCTCGGTTCCGTTAGCTGATTTCTCGGCGCAAGCGCTGCATGATATCCGTGATGAAACCCGGAGTCTTCCCGATAATGCCGGCGTCGTGATTGTGGACGACAGGACAACGCGAGTGAACATGGCCACCGCCTTCGGGACCTTGCTGGATGAGGCCATCCTTCTCGAAACCGGCCGGCACCTGAATGTGTGGATCGACCCGCCGATACCGGGCTTGGAGGACAGAAGGCCGCCGTGCGCGTCGTGCGTGAGTCTGAAACTTCGAGTCGTGAACGGACGACTCGTGCCTAGGTGAAAAACGTGGGGGCTGGGGGCTGGAGGCTGGGGGCTGGCCGCGAGAGTCAGGCGGGCCAGGTGGGAAAACCCACCCGACCTACCTGCCCTACCCGACTTACCTGACCTGCTTAGAAGTCGATCGTCGCGCTGAGTTTGAGGAAGCGTGGCTGAATGACCGATTGCGGCTGCAGCCATGATCCGGGACCCGTCAGCGTGGTCGTATTGAACGTGTTGCTGTAACTCAGCACCGCCGCCGAGTTCACGATGTTGTAGATGTCGATCCCCACGTTGGTCCGCGTGCGTCCGAATCTCAGGATCTTCGCGAACCGGACATCGATCTCGTTGACCCGGTCGCCGTAGAGCGTGCCCGGCGGCAGGAGGTTGATCGACGCGTTCGGCGAACTGTTCGATAGCGGCCTGCCCAGAGGTTGCGGTCCCTGCGACTGGATCACGGCGCTCAAGACCGCGTAGTTGGCCGAGAGCGGAGCGCCCTGATCGCTGCGGAACGTCCCGGAGAGCTGCACGTCAACCTTCGGGATGATGTACGAGCCGAGGCCGGTGTAGCGCGTGACGAATCCGGTCGACGCGTGGCAGTACGGGTTTGTCGCTGCGCCGAGCGCCTCTGGCAGCTGCGCTCGGACCTCGCAGTTGTCCGTTACGGTGACGCCGCTGTTGACGCCGCCCTGGAACGTCAGGCCGTTGGCCGGCCGCGCGCTCAGGTTAAACAGCACGCCGTTGTATTTCGAGTACTGGTTCCCGTAGTTGCTCGCCAGCGTGTTGTAGGTGTCGACGGCCGACGTGTTCGCCACGCTTACGCCGTTGACGACCACAGTGGGATTCACGTTGTAGAGCCCGGAGATCGTCTGGCCGCCGCCACCCGGCAGCCGCGAATCCAGGGGCGCCACGATCGAGAACGTTCCGAAATCGCTCGGCGCGAGCAACCGGTTGTCGCCCGCGGTGAAGTTGTCGAGCCAGCGGCGGTTGTAGCCGACCTCGACCGACACGCGCGCCATCACCTGCTGCTGCACGCTGACGCCGAAGCCCCAGTCGCCCGGACGCACGCCCATCCCGTTGAGCAGCGCCGTGTCGTACTGGGTGGTCTGGCTCGCCGTGCCGAAGGTTGCCGAAGCAGCCTGACAGAAGTCGCCGCCGGCCGCCCGGTTGTCCTGCAGCGCGTTGTTGGTCAGGTTGCAGTCGGGCACGAAGTTGTTGTTCGCATCCGTCCACACACGAGTGGTGTTCAGCGTCAGTCGGGTCGACGGCCGGTTCCCCACGTAGCTGCCGCTCAACTGTGCGGCCTCGAGATACCGGCCCAGGTTGACCTTGAGCGCGGTCTTCCCGGTGCCGAATACGTCGTACGCCACGCCGAGGCGCGGCGTGACGTCCTTATAGCTGTTGACGCCGCTTTGTCCGAGCGGCAGGTCTTTCGTATCCGCGTACGGGATGATCTGGGTCAGGAACCTCGTCCCGCCGATATTCACCTCGGGGAACCAGCTCCACGCATGATCGTACCGAATGGCGCCCTGCAGCGTGAGGCGGCCGCGCGTCCACTGATCCTGTGCGTAGAAGGCGTCGTATCTGCCTCGGTCCTGGGTGTCCTGGCCGGGGACGCTCTCGCTCAGCGACGTCGGCTTGCCGTTCTGGAACGTGAACGACAGGTTCTGGTTGTTCGTGAAGTTCTTGCTGTTGGCAACCAAGTAGCCGGCCTGGTACCCGACCTTCATGCTCTGCGCACCGGTCACGTAGGACGCCGACGCGCGCCACGTGTGGGTGCCCTGCCAGTTGGCGGCCCAGTTTTCCGAGCGGTAGGTCAGGCCTGCGATGTTCCCGTTGGCCGCGCAGCCGGTCGTCGCCGGACACGACTCGGTCACGCGAACCATGTCGCGCGTGGGATTGCCCGGCATCTCCGACCCACCCCAACGGCTCAGGTACGTGCCGACGCCTGCCTCGAGCAGCAGCTTGTTGGTGACGGGCGACGTCCACGTGGCCTGCTGGACGCGCTGTCCGTACGGACTGAGGTAGGTGCCCGTCTCCGGTGCCGAGGTGGATGAGCAGGACGGATTCGACGAACCCGGCGCGCCGCAGATGATTTCGCCGGGACCCGACTGGCGGCATCCTTCAGTGGAGCCGGACCACGCCCCGCCCTGACAGGGATGCTGCTCGTCCCAGAACAGGTTGAACTTGTTACGGGTCGATGGCTGCACCGTCACACGGAGCGCGCCGTTGCGCCAGCTCCCCGCCTGAACGGCGGGCCGCGTCGTGTCCGCCACATACAGCCATTTCGTGGCGTCTCCCATGTTCGCGTTGGCGAACATGCCGGGAACCGTCCGGTGACTGCCTTCGTCGCGGATCTGCACGAAGAACCACGCCGTGTCCTTCTTGAGCGGACCACCGAGCCCGAGGTTGTAATCCCACAACTTCTGCAGCGCACCAGGCGTCGTCAGACCAGCCGCCTGCAGTGCGTCGGTGTAGTTGTTGCCGACCATACCCTTGGTCACGCCGGAGGCATACATGCTGCCCTTGAGGGTGTTGCCGCCGGTCTTCGGCACGATGCTGAACGAGGGTCCGCCGACTTCGGCTTCGCCGAGGCCGCCTGACGTGGTCGTCGAAATTTCCGCCGCGTTGCCGATGTCCGGGACGTAGCTCGACACGCCGGCGCCGTTGAACGCCGCGCCCGTGTTCAGACCGTCGACCTGGAGACGCGCCTCGTTGTTGCGGCCGCCTGCGCCGCCGAACACGAGCATCCCTGGCGTGATCTGGATGTCGAGGTTGGCGCCCGCCTGGGTAATCGTGGAGGGAATCAACATCATGATGCCCGCGTATGCGCGCGCGGCCGGCATCGATTTGATGACGTCGTTGCTGATCGTGACCTGGCGTCTGACGCTCTGCGTGTCGACAATCGGCGTTTCACCGGTGACGGTGATTGTTTCCTGCACGGTGCCGACCTTCATTTCCGCGTTGATCGTCGCGGTGAAGGCACCCGTCAGCTCGATGTCTTCGCGTTTGACCGTGCTGAAACCGGTCAGCGAGAACGTCACCGAGTAGATGCCCGTTCTCAGGTCGACGACGCGATATTGCCCGGTGCCGTCGGTGACGGCCGACCTTTTCAATCAGAACGGGGCTGGCGGCTTCCACCGTCACGCCAGGGAGCACTGCGCCGGACGCATCCTTCACGACGCCCGTAATGGACGCTTGGGCGTACGCCGATGCCGGGAGTATCACCAGACAGGTGAGCCACCAGCAGTAACCCTTTCAACACGCGCATACACTCTCCTTTGTTACAGATCTCGACCAGCGCCAAACTGCTCACAGCACTAGTCTTTTTGCACTATTCAGCGTTATTGAACGGATTCTAGGGACCACAAAGAGTCAAGTCAACGCCGTACTGGCGATCTTGAGGGTCTTTCGACCGTAAAGGCGGCTGGATACGGAAAGTTGGAGTCCGGCGGACCTGATAAGGTCCGCCCTACTTGACGGGGTGGGAACCAGCGAACCAAGCGGGGCAGGTGAGGCAGGTAGGCCTGGTGGGAAACCCCACCAGACCTACCCGACCAACCAGACTTACCAGACTGTTTTAGAAGTTGAACGTCACGCTAAACCGCGCGAACCGGGGCTGGAGGATCGTGGTCGGGTCGAGCCACGAGCCGCCATTCGGCTGGACGTAATCGTATTGCCCCTGGAACGCCGTCGAAAGTTGGAAGGTAACGAAAAAGCCGCGAGCCGGAGTCCCTGCAGTAATCGCGCAACGAGGCATACGGGCGCTGCGGCCTCCGCTGTCACCGATTGCGCGCGGCGAGCAGTCGCTGCAACTGCTCCCGCGCCGCGGCTGAATCGGGCTTCAGGCGCACGGCCGCCTGCGATGCCGCAATCGCTAGGTCGATTCGCCGCTGCAGTCCGTAGGCAACTGACAGATTGTGATACGCATCGGCGTTGAGCGGGTTGATCTCCACCACACGAAGCAGATGCGCAATCGCATCGTCCAATTGGTTGCGCGGCCCGAGGATCACCGCTAAGTTAAAGTGCGCGTCCGCATTCTCCGGATTGAGCGCGATCGCCGCCTGGAACTCGCGCATCGCCGCATCGGGCTGCCCCGCCGCGAGCAGACCGCCCCCAAGATTGAAGTGCACGGAGTCGTCCTTCGGCTTCAGCCGTACGGCCGTGCGCAGGTGCCGCATCCCCTCGGGGAGCTGCCCCCGCGCCTGCAGCACCACCCCGAGATTGCTGTGCGCCTCCGCGTCGCGGGGATCCAGACGTAGCGCCTCTTCGAGCTGCGCCTGCGCGTCGGCAACGCGTCCCGCCTGCAGATACCTCGTCGCGAGCATATTGTGCGCGGCGGCAACGTGCTGATCGAGCCGGACGTCCAGCTCGGCCGACGCGATGGCGGCGAGCAGTGAGCGACGGGTGAACTCAGCGTTGAGGATCGCCGTGTCCTCGGTGCGGCGCGGCACGACCTCGAGCCAGATCTGGGCCATCTCGTCGGTCGAGCGCGGTCCCGATCGCACGCGCTGCGGCGGATGGTGACGGTTGTTCGGATTCGCCGCGGAGTTGTCGTAGGTGAACCGCATCGACAGCCGTGTGCCCTGCGGGAGGAACAGAGGCGATCGATAGCTGTACCTGTCCTGCCAGCGAAAGTCCCATTGCCGAATCCACAGCAGATCCTGCTGCGAGCCGTCGGGAAGCGTCGCCGTTCCGCGCATCTCCTTCCCAAGGTAGTGCGCG
>JBGPKK010000201.1:0-8270 GCA_041485905.1 Vicinamibacteria bacterium | reverse complement strand
CCATCGCCGCCGCCGCCTTCTTCGCCCCGGCTTGCGTCGCCGCCTTTTCCGGCTGCGTGTCCACGCTCGCGATGTCCGCTGGCTGAGATGTCTGGTGCGCGCCGATCAGCATCGCTGCAGCCATGATGCAAATCACCGCCAGGACAATCGAACCCGGGCCAATCCGCCTCGTCAGACGTGTGTATTTCTTCAAGCGCGTTAACGTGTTCAAGCGCGGAGATTTCTTCGAGCGGATCGATTTCTTCAAGGGCATCGCGATGTCCTCCCTGGGTGAAACCCTTCAACCTCCGGTCTACAGAGCAAATGGGATGCCCATGTGAGGCTGCTGATGGCCGGCTGTAACCAGCCGTGAAGACGTCGGTTGGTGGCACCATCGCCGGGCCGAGTGACGGGTGTCGCGGGATGAAACACCCAATTCCGTGATCGCCCGGCCAACTCTCGACGCTTTGTTCACGGGCGCACGCCGAAATCGCAACCGGACAACGGCCGACTCGCGCGCCTTGCTCGTAGCGCAGCATCAGCTAGCCGTGCAAATTGATCATCAGAACGGCGTTTATCGCGGGTTGCGGTAGGGAATCAAACCTCCTATCCCCGATCGGTGAACGTAAGCGGAACAGCCATGCGCGCCTATCGTACGGAGCTTTGGCCCCGCCTCGCTGACGTAGCGCGGGCTCCAGCCGCGCCCCGCTTCTGCCGATAGTCGGGGTGATCGGTCATCTATAAAGGGGGTCAGCATGTGTTCACGCAGGGTTGCAACTGGATTGATCGCGGCCGTTGCGCTTCTCGGACCGCGCGCACTCGAAGCTGGGGCACAAGCTCAGGGAACCATCCGCGTCGTGAGCCCGAACGCCGCGGTCATGAGGCGTGCAAATCTCAAGGGTGACGTGGTGGCGCCCGCCCCGCCTGGAACGGTCCTCGAGGTCATTGACCTCGAAGGCGATTGGTACTGGGTGATGCTGGCCCCGGACAGCAACGGATCGAGGCGTCCAGGGTGGATTCGCGCCAGCGACGTTGAAGTCGTAACAGTCGGGAAACCGAAGCACTCGCCGGTCCCGCCCGCGCCAGGCGACACGCGACAGGCCGAGGACGATCGTCGCGTCAAGAAAGCCAAACGAGACCTGGAGAAGGCGCGGCGCGACTATGAAAAAGCCGCGCAGCGTGGCAAGTCATCGGCCGCTCCCGACGCGGCGCCCGCTTCGCCCTCCGGCCAGCCCGCGCCGCCCAAGTAATCAATGCGCCGATCGCGTAATGTCCCACAACTGGATCGAGCCGAACCGGCGTTAAGCGCGAGCGAACGCCCGCCACGTGAGTCTAGAAACGGATATGTAGGATGTCAAGGCGTTGGCATTGCGGCGTGTCAGTCCCGCCACCTCAGCTGTCGCACCGCGATGACGGCGAGCGTCAGGAGCAGCACGCTGCTGACGATCGTCACCGTCGTGGCGGTCGCGAGCGAGGCGGCCGGGGGCGCCACCGTCGGCAGCTGGCGCCACAGTAGCGCGAGCAGCACCACGGCTCCGGCCAATCCGATCCCGACCTGCACCTGCTCTCCGACTGCGATGGGCGTAAGGGCTTTCCGTTGGGCGTCCCACCGCCGGAGCACCTGGGCCCGCCACCAGATGTGCTCCGGATTCTGCACAGGCGAGCCGTCCATCGTCGTCGCCGACCCCAGTTCCCGCATCCAGGCCGCCACAGCGAGCGTCTCGTGGCAGCCTGCGCACGTTACCGCGTGAGCTCGCAGCGCCGGATCGTCGATGCCGGCGCGGACCGACTGCCAGACTTCGGCCTCACGCGCGCAGGTGCGATTGGGTTTCCACATCACTGATCCCCACGGCCGCGATCGCTCAGGTGGAGCAACCGGGCCAGTTTGCGACGAGCTCGATGAAGCAGCACACGCACGCTCCCCTCCTTGAGCCCGAGCGCCGACGCGATCTCGCGATGGTCGGCGCCTTCTACGTAGGCGAGCCACATCATCTGTCGCTGCTGCGGCCGAAGCTGCTCGAACACGCGGGCCATGTCGACGCGCAGCGGAATGTCGGGCCCGGGCGCGGAGGCGACGGCTTGCTCGTCCGTCCGGCCATTCTCGCGACGACGCTGACGCCAGTAATCGGCCATGAGGTTCGTGGCGACGCGGAAAAGCAGCGCTCGCAGTTGCTGTGGATCCTCGGTCTCTGGCGCCGCTCGCAGGAGCCGGAGGTATGCGTCCTGCACGATGTCGTCGGCCGGCGTCGCGTTGCCGAGCGCGCGGACGACGTACGCCCGCAGCGGCGCGGCCGTTCGGGCGTAGAACGCCAGAAACGCCCGCTCATCCATCATCTCGGCCGCGGCCTTCGCCGTGTCCGACTGCGCGGCGCGAACGGCCTCGTCGGCGGCGAGCGCGTGCCTGATGGTGATCGTCACGTGGCGCCCGCGGGATCACCGCACCACCGGTCCGACGGCGCTGTGGCTGTCGATACCGTTAATCAGGCCCAACGTCCTGGCCACCCAGTAGGCTGCGCCGGAGGAGAGCAACAGCCCGAGGCCGAGCGACAGCACGATGATGCCCAAGACGGTGAATTCCTCATGCGCCCCGAATGCGTTCATCAAACCCACCCCAAGAAACCCGCCGCTCATCGTGGTACAGACGACGCCGCTCTGGACGGCTCGCAGAATGCGATCTCGAGGTCCTGGCGAACCGCGCTCGACCGTCAGTGCATCCATGAACTTCACGCCGCCCTCCGTCTGGAGGAAGTCGCTGAAGTCCTTCACCGACCCGATCCGCTCTATCAGGCGGCCGTGGAACTCGGCCATCGCCTTCACGTGCTGGCGGCGTTGCCAGCCGTTCACGATCACCCACACGACGAAAGCCAACATCCCGAACATCGCTGGCAGAACGATAATCTCGGTGGGCATAGCAACCTTTCTCCCGAGCCGAGCCGACCGCTGGGCTCCAGTGTCTTGACTAGAACGCTCCACGACCGCTTCGGGTTAACACGCGGCGCGATTTTGGCACCGGGCGCAAGTGGCGGCCGCAGTATTCTCTTGCAAAACGTTTCTATCCGCCGATGCACGCGAAGTATGAATCCGTCGGATTGGCCCGCGGTCCGGGCGATCTTTCACATCACCTCGGCCCATGAAGCCAGCGACGCGGCGCGATCGGGCGTCTATGTGCCGAAAGCGTTCGACGCCGACGGCTGCACTTGCCTTCGTTCCTCGAGAAGACCTGGCAGAAAGTTGCGCGAGGACGGTCCCGGTGGCGGGGAAGAACATGCTGGAGCTTACGGCATGACTGCTGATCGCAAACTTGGTGCTAGCGGGGCCTGCCTGAGAAACCGACTCGCCTACACCGTGCCGTTGCCGGCTCGCAGCCTTTTGTCTGCCCGCACGCTCATTTTCACCAGCACCAAGGCAGGAGTTCGAGGAGATCAGAGTCGCCAGGTCTGGCGCGTGGATTGCTTCCTGACCAGTCCACAACATCACATGCGGACCATGACTGCGGAACACATTCGCACGGTTGCCGAACAGATTGAGGCGGAGTACAGGAAAAACGCTGGCTTGCGATTGACGCGTTGGCAAATTCAACAACTCTGGCGACTCGACATCCCTGAATGCGAGGCGATCCTCCAAACCCTCATCGTCGATGCTTGTTTTCTACGTCGGAGTCCCGACGGCGAGTTTGTCCAAGCCGACTAGCGCACCTGTTCGACCAGGCAGCGAACCCTACGTCGCCCACCCTTTGCGTTCGCAGCGCGTGGCCCGAACCTACTTCCTAGATTTCCGAATGCCTGCCGGGTGACCCGTCCATGACACCGCTGGTGCCACAGGCCAGGTCCACCGGAGCGGAGCACGCCCGCGATCGCCACCCGCGCATCGCCCTCTGATCGCTTCCCGCGGCCGGCCTCGTCGGCGCCTCGGTGGGCTCCTCGATTCACGACTATCGTGCGGCGTCATGGGCCCCGGTGGGCGCTGCGACGGTTCGGCCCAGTTGCGGGACACTACGGGGTCGTGAGGACGTAATCCGTCCTTTCTCCGACCCTTCTGATCGAGAAGCCTCGTACCGATAACTCTTAGGATGACCCACAGAATACTGTCTGCGGAGTTGGTCGACGAACCTCCTCCTGTCGTGGCCATGGACCTTCGCTGTACTCCCGAGCGTCGGGTCGCTTGGCGAGGTGGCCGGCGAGACACCGACTGGCTCAATCGCCCGCCCGGAGCCCTGGCGCGCGTCGCCCGACGAAATGGCTCACTGCTGGGTTGGCGCTCGTGGCTGACCGCACGACAGCCACGATAGACGCCGACGACGCCAGTCGTCCGCCAAGTTCTTCGGTTGCCACGGTTTCAACAGCCTGACCACCCGGTCCACGGCGTTTTCCAGCTCGACGAGCGTCTGCGCGTCGGCCCTGATCGAGCGGCGGAGCTCGGTGGTCAAGTCTGCCGACAATCTGGACGTCGGCGATTCGACTTTCGGCGGGAAACATCGAGATCTGAGGAGGTTAGGTTGACGCCGCGTCGGGACAGTGGTAAGGAAGGCCGGTATTGAGTGTCACTGAATCTTGAAGTACGGCTGGCGCTCTGGAGATCGATCACACGGCGACTTCGGGCTAGGGACTAACCAATGGCTAATGAAAAGCAGACGCCGGCCGAGAGTGGGAATCGCAGGCGAGCGGGCAAGGGGATCTCCCGGAGGAAGTTCTTGGTCGGTGGGGCCGCCCTCGGCGTGTCGGCTGTCGGGCTTGGATCCGGCGCCGGCTTTGCGCAACTGCCCTCGCAGTCGAGCCGGAGCGGCGCATCTGTTTCGGCCGGCGGATCAGTTCCCCAGGACATGGCGCTTGTCAACGGGAAGATCTACACGATGGATGGCTCGAAGCGGGTCGTCTCGCAAGGGCTGATCCAGAACGGCCGGTTCACGGCCGTCGGCAACAACGTCGCCGCGCCCCGCGGCGTCAAGGTGGTCGACCTCAAAGGCCACACCGTTGTCCCGGGGCTGATCGAGGCTCACGACCACATCGTCCTGGTGGGCAACCGGCCCGGACGGCACGTGCTGCTGGAGGACGTCTTCACGCTGCAGGATGTCGTGAAGCGGTACCAGGCGAAAGCCGTCGAGATTCCGTCAGGCGAATTCATCACGACAATCGGCCCGATTGCGTCGATGCAGTTTCCCGAGCAGCGCCTGCCGAACCTGAGCGAGCTCGACGCCGTCAATCGGCCGGTCTATATCAACGCGGCCCAGGGCGGCGTCAGAACGAACAGCCTGGGCAAGGCCTGGCTTGAAGCGAAGGGCGTGACCGTCTCAGCCGACGGCACGATCGCAGGTGGGGCGACCGGCGCGACCCTCGCGCTCCGGCTGCTTCGGGAACAGCTCCTCACGCCGGAGTCGAGAAAGCGGAATTCGTTCGAAGCGCTGAGCTACTATGCCGGCCTCGGCATCACGACGCATCTCGACAACGGAGCATTCCACTCGGACGCGCCCAGCGGCGGCGTCGCGAACGAGAACACCTACACGATGCACAGCTCTTTTCTGGCGCTCGATGCCGAGAAGAGACTGCCGGCGCGCCTCCGGTTCAACTACTTGCACCAGGACCCGCCCAATGACCCGACGCTGCCGACGCTCTCGCAGAGGCTGAAGAATTCGTTCCCGTTCTTCGGGAACGACTGGATCAGGAGCGGCGGGATTGGCGAGTTTACGGGCGGCGGCGTCAACGGCCTGCGGGCGATCGCCGCGGCCGGCTGGCGCGCCGAGGACCATACACTGAACCTCGCGTCGTTCCAGAGTCTCGTCGAGAGCCGCGAGATGGTGCACGCCCAGATCCCGATCACGAACCTCCGCTGGGTCATCTCACATGTGCCGCAGGTGACCGTAGACCTGGTCAACCGTTTCAAGGCGATGGGCGGTGGCCTGTTGGTCGGGTGGGGCCCGCTCCGCACCGGCATGAACGTCGGGCCCGCCTACCGGATGCTGTTCGATAACGGCATTCACCTCGGCTACCACTCCGACGGCGGGGACATCACGGTGATTAACCCGTGGCTCAATTTCTACACGATGATCACGGGCAAAAACCTGAAGGGCGATGTCATCAACGCGGGGCAGACGCTGACGCGTGCGGAGACGCTCTGGCTCGCCACAGCGGCGAACAAGTGGTTCATCGAGGAGGACGACCTCGGCTCGATCGAGGTGGGGAACCACGCGGACGTCGCCGTGCTCGACAGGGACTATTTCACCGTGCCCGACGAGGACATCAAGCACATCCGGTCGATCCTGACCATCGTCGGTGGGAAGATCGTCAACGACGCGCGTGTTCTCTGAGAAAGCGGCGCCAGCGGCCACGGGCCCCGCGTGACACGAGTGTTGAATGCCAAACGAAGCTTCCGTCCGCAAGCGGATTTTGATCTTGGGCCTCCCACAGAAAGCCGCGGCAGGACAGATCGGAGTCGACGCAGCGATCGATGCCCTCTTATTACGTCAAAAGCGTTAGATAGTGTTCTTTAGTAAGACATAAGAAGATTTCACAGACACACCCTCCAGTGGGTGGGCGTAAACGTCTTAAGACACTTTGGTATCTATAACTTATGCATCATTTCACGATGCGCTCATAAGAGTATGGATAGCCACTTGCTCAATCTGTTGCGTCATGAAGTTCAGTGCCCGCTGCGCGTTCGTGATAGCCCTCTGGGGCGCGAGCGTGCCCGCGCATGCCCAGGACGTTGCCGAGACGCGTGTGACGCAGGTGTCCTCCGACGAGGCGAGTCCGGTCGTGCGCCCCACATCGCCCGATCGGATTTTCGGCGTGCTTCCGAACTATTTAACCGTTGAGGGGGCCGACAATCTTCAGCCGATCACGACCACGCAGACATTTCAGATGACGGCCCGGAGCTCCTTCGACCCGTACGTGTTCGCATTCATCGGCGTCACCGCGAGCTTGGGGCCGGGCGGAGCGGCGTCATACGGCACGCGGTACGCCAAGGCGCTGGCCGACAATTCCATCGGCAACTTCATGACGTCAGCCGTTCTTCCGGCCGTATTCCACCAAGATCCCCGCTACGTGGCATTGAGGACGGGTGGCGTTCTACACCGGGCGAGCTACGCCGCGACGCGGAGCGCCGTCACACGGTCGCGGTCGGGAGAGACCCAGTTCAACTACTCCGAACTCGGCGGGAATGCCATGGCCGCTGGTTTTTCTAACGTCTATTACGCACTCAGCGATCGATCGATCACGGGCACGGTGACGCGCTGGGGCATGCAGGTGCTGTGGGATACGGTGTCGAACGAGCTCAAAGAATTTTGGCCGGATATTCATCAGCGGATGCGGAGGCACGAGTAACAACCTCCCACGCCTCAATCCCCGTAGGTTTGCCTTATCGTCGTTTTCTGCGGCATGGCGTTATGCCGCCGAACCCCAGGCTGGATCCCTCCCGTCACCGGAATTTCTGCGGGAGCGGTTCAACTGGTCTCGCCGGCGTCAACGTGCGCCGTCGGTTCATCGGCGTTGAACGGGAAGCCGACAATGCTGAGATTGCTGCGCTAAAGGTTGCCGACGCCGACGCAGAGTGGCCCGCCGCCCGGGACCCGACGTCGGCCGCTTAGGACCTTCGTTTACGCCCTACTTGATCCACCATCACCCGCTGGCCGGCTCACGTTATCGGCGCGAGCACGACGGCGCGACAAATCCGATGGCTCAACCGTGGTAACGTTTACGCATGGTGTGGTTGTTTGAACGCAGCGACGAATCGCTGAACCTCGAAACTCGATTTGACAACGACACCGCCGAATTCGTGGCGATCATCCGCTACCCGGATGGTCACGAGCGCACGGAGCGGTTTACCGAAGCCGACGAGTTTCGCTCATGGTTAGTCGAGTTCGAGCGGAACCTTGAAACCCAACACTGGATGCGACAAGGCGGCGGCGGGCCGGTGTTCCTACCCAACGGCTGGCCGGACAAACCGTTGACGTGATCCGGGCCGTGTCAACGTCCGTGAGACGACCTGATTCAGCATTTACTGTAGCGACTCCACGGTACTGATGAGAGCCATCGGTCGACCGTCGAGCATCGGTCGCAGCCGGTCGCTGGCGACGCTCCTGCTGCCGATCGGCCTCTTGGGCTTCCTGGAGTACTACCGTCGGGGAGAGGTGGATCTGCGGATCGCCATGCTTCTGGCGCTTGGGTTCTCCGCGATCTTGGCCGTCATTGCGATTCGGATGTGGTTCGAGCGATGAGCTCAACCGACGTCCACTGACCGTTGTGTATCCAGAGTTGTTTCGGATCGGCTCATTCGAGGTGACCACCTTCGGCGTGATG
>JBGPKK010000200.1:0-8339 GCA_041485905.1 Vicinamibacteria bacterium | reverse complement strand
GTCTGTGACCGTGCCCGAGACGAGCCCCTGGGCCCCGGCGGGCAGGGCGAAGGCCAGCGTCGCCAACACGGCCCACAACACAAGGCCGGTCAGTCGGCCGGATTGTCGGCGGATCATGGAGTGCCTCCTAATCAGGAATTACGACGATCGCGTAAGAGCTAGTTTACCTCAGTCCGAAAAAAACGCTTCGATGCGGGACAACTCGTGCACGGTCGGGGCGGGCGGGAAAGACGCCAGAAAACGGGCGCCGTACAGCTTGGTCCGCAGCCGCGGATCGAGGACCGACAGGACTCCCCGATCGCGGCGATGGCGGATGAGCCTGCCCAATCCCTGCAGGAGCGTCAGGATCGCGAGCGGGACCTGGTACTCGCCAAACGGGTCGCCGCCCCTGGCGCGAATCGCCTCGATGCGGGCCGCGGTGATCGGCTCGGCCGGCGAAACGAACGGCAGCTTGTCGATAATCACGCAGCTCAGTGCCTCGCCTGCCACGTCGACGCCTTGCCAGAAGCTGGATGTCGCGAGCAGCACCGAGTGCGGCGTCTCGCGGAACTGCCGGAGCAGCTGCGACCGGGGAGCCGTTCCCTGCACCAGGATCGGGTAGTCGAGGGCCATTTCCGCGATCGCCTGGACTTCACGCAGCGTCGCGTAGCTGGTGAACAGGACGAAGGCGCGCCCGCGGGAGCGCCTGAGAATTTCGACAACCTCGCGGCCCGCCGCCATCGCGAACTCCGGCGAGCGCGGATCGGGCATGCGGGGCGGCAGATACAAAATCGTCTGCCGCGCGAAATCGAACTCGGATGGCAGACGGATTTCGGTGGCGTCCCCGATCCCGAGGCGACTCCGGATGTAGTCGAAGCTCCCCCCGACGGCGAGCGTCGCCGAGGTCAGCACGGTCGTGCGCATCCGATTGAGGAGCAGTTCGCGCACGACTTTCGAGACGTCGATGGGCGACGCCCGAAGAAACGTGCCGCGCCCGCGAAACTCCACGAAGTACACGTAATCGGGATCTCCCGCTCTCAGCAGGAAACGGAGCTCGTCGCGCATCTCGCCGGCGCGCCGCGCCAGCGCCGCGACATCCTCGACGACTCCTCGGGCCTCCGAGCCCTGCTCAGCCGCGGCCTCGCCAGCCTTCATGAGCGCCAGGGTCGATTCCGCGAGATCGAGCGCGCCGCTCAGATACGCGCCCGCTTCGCGCGCATCTGCCAATGACGCATCGGTCGCGCGCACCCGTTCTTCACCACGAAGGCGTCCGTCACCGCGATGGGCGTACGCCAGCTCGGTGAAGAAGTGACGCGCGTGCTCGCGAAGCTTTTCCACTGCCTTCGCGATGTCGTCGCTGGTCGTGCGATGTTCGACGACGACGCGCTCGATGTCTCTCGCCAGCTCTTCGAACCGATAGGTGCTGAGGCTGAAGCCGAAATATTGTGTGGCGACGTCCTCGAGCTGATGCGCTTCATCGATCACGGCGTGGCTGCACGAGGGAATGACCTCGCCGTACGCGTTCTGCCGCACCGACGCATCGGCGCACAGCAGATGATGGTTGACGATGACGACGTCCGCCGCCGCCGCGCGCTGCCGCATGAGCGTGACGAAACAGTCGTCGTATCGCGGGCATTCGGTGCCGAGACACGTCTCGGCCGTCGCCGAGATCTCGTTCCAGAAGGCCAGGTCCTCGGGGAGATCCTCGAGCTCGGCGCGGTCACCGGTCTCGGTGTGGCCCGCCCATTGGCGGATGATGGGTAGGAAGACGTTATGAAAGGATCCGCCGGACTCCGTGAGCTGATCGAGGCGATGCAGACACAGGTAGTTCGCGCGCCCCTTCATATATGCCGCGGTGAACGGGACGCCGAGCGCGTCGCGCAGCACGGGGATGTCTTTGAAGTAGATCTGCTCCTGCAGCGTCTTGGTGCCGGTCGAAATGAGCACGCGTTCGCGCTTGAGAATCGCCGGGACGAGGTAGGCGAGGGTCTTACCCGTGCCCGTTCCGGCCTCGGCGAGCACGATCCCGCCGGATTCAAACGCGTCGGCGATCGCCGTCGCCATTTCGACCTGGCCGGCACGCGGTTCGAAGTCTGGAAGGAGTCGCGCGAGCGGGCCGTCGGGCGAGAACACCCCTCCGACGGCGTCGCGTAGCGCGCCCGTGGAGGTCGTGCAGGCCTTGGGCCTGGTTACTCCGGGTACAGCGGGAATGTGCGACACAGCGCTTCGACCTCGGCGCGAATCGTCGCCAGTGCACGGTCATCGTCTGGCGTTGCGAGCGCGCGCGAGATCAGCTCGCCGATGCGCTCCATTTCCGGCTCGCGCATGCCTCGGGTGGTGACCGCCGGCGTGCCGATCCGAATGCCGCTCGCCACCATCGGCGGATTCTGATCGAACGGAATCGCGTTCTTATTCACTGTCATGCCGGCTTTGCCGAGCGCCGCCTCAGCCACCTTGCCGGTGATGCCTTTCGAGAATACATCGACCAGCATCAGATGATTGTCTGTGCCGCCGCTCACCAGTCGCCATCCGGCGGCTGAAAGGACGTCGGCCAGTCTCTTCGCGTTCGCCACGATTTGCCGCTGGTAGGCGGCGAATCCAGGCTCCGCCGCTTCCTTGAAGCAGACGGCCTTGGCCGCGATGATGTGCATCAGCGGCCCGCCCTGGAGTCCCGGGAAGACGTTCTTGTCGAGCTCCTTCGCGTACTGCTCGCGGCACAGCACCATGCCGGCCCGAGGGCCTCTCAACGTTTTGTGCGTGGTCGTCGTCACAAAGTCCGAGTCCGGAATGGGGCTGGGATGAACGCCCGCGGCGACGAGGCCCGCAATGTGCGCCATATCGGTCATCATCGCCGCGCCGACGCGGGTGGCGGCCGCGCGGACCCGCGCGAAATCGAACACGCGCGGATATGCGCTGGCGCCGACGATGATCATCTTCGGTTTGTGCTGATCGGCGAGCCGGTCCAGCTCGTCGTAGTCAATGCGCTCGTCTTCCTTGCGCACGCCGTACGGGACGATCGTGAAGAGCCGGCCGGAAAAATTGAGGGGGTGCCCGTGCGTGAGGTGGCCGCCGTGCGACAGGTTCATGCCCAGGACCGTGTCGCCCGGTTTGAGGAGCGTGAAATACACGGCCATGTTGGCCTGGGCGCCCGAGTGCGGCTGTACGTTCGCGTGATCGGCGCCAAACAACGCCTTCGCGCGCGCGATAGCCGTCGATTCGACGACGTCCACCCACTCACAGCCGCCGTAGTACCGACGGCCGGGATACCCTTCTGCGTACTTGTTGGTGAGTACCGAACCAGCGGCTTCGAGAATCGCGCGGCTCACGAAATTTTCAGACGCGATGAGCTCGAGCCCGCTGTTCTGCCGGTGCAGCTCGTTGCGGACCGCCGCGGCGATGTCCGGATCGGCCTGGGCGAGCGTGCGCCGCATCATCGACGCTTCTCCGCCTCGCTGATTTGATCGATCCGCCGCTGATGCTTGCCGCCTTCAAAGGCCGTATCCAGCCACAGCGCCACAATCTCGTCGGCGAGACCGAAGGCGACGATGCGTCCACCCATCGAGAGGACGTTCGCGTCGTTGTGCTGGCGCGAGAGCCGCGCCGTGTAGAGGTCGTTGCACAACGCGGCGCGGGCGCCGGGCACCTTGTTCGCCGCGATTTGCTCGCCCTGACCGCTGCCGCCGAGCACGAGGCCGCGATCGGCGCGGCCTTCGGCCACGGCGCGGGCCACGCTGATGCAAATCAGCGGATAGTCCACAGGGCTCTCGCTGTCGGTGCCGTGATCGTCCACGGTGTGGCCGAGCCGCTGCAGCGTCTGCTTCAAGTGCTCTTTGAGGAGAAAGCCGGCGTGATCGGCGCCGATGGCGATACGCACGAGCGGCGATTGTACTATAGGGTCCGGCTGAAGCCGGACACTACGTACGACGTGCTGACGCCGGACACGACGTTCGAGGCGGTGCACGAGCGTAGGTAGGTGTCCGCCTTTAGGCGGACCCTATGCTTCCAACTGTCGTCATTAGTGCGCGCGGTGAAGAGCGGCTGCGCAGCGGTCACCCATGGATCTATCGCGCCGACGTCGCCGATGTGCGGGCCGACCCAGGCGACATCGTGCTGGTTCGCGGCGCGCGAAGTCGCGTGTTCGGCCTCGCGATGTACAGCAGCCGATCGCAGATTGCCATCCGCATGCTTGTCCGCGGTGACGTTGACGGCCAACCCGCGATCGACGCGCTCCTGCGGCAGCGGATCGACGCGGCAATCGCATTCCGTCGGTCACTCGACATCGACGCGACTGCCTATCGCCTCATTCACGGCGAAGGGGATCTTCTGCCGTCGCTCATCGTGGACCGGTATGGCGACTATCTGGTCGTCCAGGCGCTATCCCAGGGGATCGATCGCCTGATGCCGGCCATTGTGGGCGTGCTCGACGACGTGCTGCATCCGCGCGGAATTCTTGCGCGCAACGATCCACGGGCGCGCCTGCTCGAAGGACTGGACCAGCGCGTTGACGTGCTGGCGGGCGAGGTGCCCGACATGGTCCGGGTGACCGAACACGGGATCGAATACGAGGTCGACCTGCGGCGGGGACAGAAGACGGGGTTGTTTCTCGACCAGCGGGAAAATCGCGCGGCGGCGGCGCGTTATGCGAGGGGCCGGCTGCTCGATTGCTTCAGCTACAACGGCGGGTTCGCGCTGACGCTGGCGCGGAAATGTCAGGAGACGCTGGCGTACGACATTTCGGAAGACGCCGTGGCCCGGATTCGTGCCAACGCGCTTCACAACGGCGTCGCGATCGACGCGCGGGTCGGCAACGTGTTCGACGAGCTGCGCGGCCTCGATCGTCTCGGCGAGCGGTTCGACACGATCGTGCTGGACCCGCCCGCCTTCGCCAAGAGCAAATCGGCGGTGGCCAAGGCCACCGCCGGCTACAAGGAGATCAACCTGCGCGCGCTCAAGCTGCTCAGTCCCGGCGGGACGCTCATCACCTGCAGCTGCTCGTACAACGTCAATGAAGCGATGTTCGCCGAGATCGTCTACGACGCGTCGGTGGACGCCGAGGTGCACGTGACGGTGGTCGAGAAGCGCATGCAGGGACGCGACCATCCCGTGCTCCTCGGGGTTCCGGAGACCTACTATCTGAAGTGCCTGATTCTCAGAAAGATCGTGTGATGCGCACCGACTGGCGCCGCATCGTTCCGTGGCTGCTCGCGGCCGCGTTCTACGCCGGGCTGACGATCGTTCAGACGTGGCCGCTCGCCACCGAGCTTTCCAACGTGCTTCCCCACGATCTTGGCGACCCGGGCCTCAACGCCTGGATCATCTGGTGGAACGCCCATGCGATACCGCTCACCGAACGATGGTGGAACGCGCCGATGTTCTGGCCGTCCTCGGGCGCTCTGGCATTTTCCGAGGCGCTGCTCGGTCTCTCCCCGATCACCGCGCCGATCCAGTGGCTGGGCGGCAGTCCAATCGCCGCGTACAACGTCGCGTTCCTGCTGACATTTCCGCTCTCGGCGCTGGCGGCCCACGCCCTGGTCTTCCGGCTGAGCGGCCGTCACGACGCGGCCGTAATCGCCGGTCTCGTCTACGGCTTCAACCCATTCCGCATCGCGCATTTTCCCCAAATCCAAGTAATGACCTCGTACTGGATGCCCCTCGCGCTCCTGGGCCTCCATGAATACGTGACACACCGGAAAGTGCGGTGGCTGTTCGTCTTTGCCGCGGCGTGGCTGATGCAGGCGCTGTCGAACGGGTATTACCTGCTGTTTTTTCCGGTGCTCGTGGGCCTCTGGATTGCGTGGTTCACGCTGTCGCGCGCGAACGCGCGAACGTTGGCCGCCATCGTCGGCGCGGCAGCGGTCGCGTCGATTCCGCTCGTCCCGCTCTTGTGGACCTACCGCCGCATCCACACACTCTTCGGCCTTCAGCGCGACCTCGGCGAGATCAATTTGTTCGGCGCCGATGTCGCGTCGTTGCTCGACGCCTCGCCGCTGCTCAAGTTCTGGCATCTGCGCAGGTTTCATCAACCAGAGGGCGAGTTGTTCCCCGGTTTCACGGCGGCAGGGCTCGTCGTCCTACTCCTGATGCACTGGCTGTGGACCTCCAAACGCGCGGGCCGGGTCCCGGCGACGTGCGTCGCGTTGCTGGTTGGCGCCGTCGGCTTTATCGGGGTCGCGTTGAGCGCCCTGGTGGTCGGTCCCTGGTCCATCGCGATCGGAAAAATGATGCTGGTGTCCGTGCGGGTCGTCAGCAAGCCGCTCTCCATAGGCGTGCTGTTGTTCGTCCTGGCGCTGGCGTTCGAACCACGCTTCGCCGGCGCGTGGCGTCGGCGGTCGCCGTTGATGTTCTACGTTCTCGCCACCGGTGTGATGTACCTGCTGTGCTTCGGTCCACGGCCGCGGTTCCTGGGCGAGACGTTCATGTACCGCGCGCCGTACAGCTGGTTGATGGCGCTGCCAGGCTACGACGCCGTGCGCGTGCCGGCGCGCTTCGCGATGCTCGCGGCCCTCTGCCTGTCGGTCGTTGCGGCGTTGGCGTTCGCCCGTCTGACGTCGAGCTTACGCCGGCTCACGCGCGCGGTGTTGGCCGCCCTCGTCGTCTCCGGCGTCCTGGTCGACAGCTGGATCGGCGAGATGCCGCTGCCGACGTTGCCGACACGTCTGCAGGCGCTCGAATCGCTGCCAGCCGGGACCGCGGTCCTCGAGCTGCCGGTGGGTGAGACGGGCGACGATGTGGCGGCGATGTACAGGGGCATGTATCACGGGCGGCCGGTCGTCAACGGCTACAGCGGATACTTCCCACCCAGCAACGACGTGGTGCGTCGTGGATTCGAGATCCGCGATCCTGAAATGTTCGACGCCGTGGCCGCATGGGGACCTCTCGTCGTCGCCGTCAACGAGCGCCACGACGATGGAGAGCGTTGGGCGAAGCAGCTGACCGCACGGCCCGGCACTGTCGCCCTCGGCGAAGAATCGGGCAGGAAATTGTTTTCGCTGGCGGGCATGCCGTTTCCAGCAGAGATCGAGCAGAGCTCACCACGGCTGCAGGTTCAGGCGGCAACGGCCAACGTCCAGAGTCAGCGCATCGGGCTCGCGCTCGACGGCAACCCGGAAACGCGATGGGACAGCGGTCCCCAACGCGGCGTCGAAACGGTGACCGTCGATCTCGGCTCGTTGCGCACCGTCGATGGGTTGACGATGACCATCGGCCATCACTTGTCAGACTTCCCGCGAATGCTCGTGATCGAGACCTCGGAGGACGGCCGCTCCTGGTCGACTCGGTGGAAGGGCAGCACGGCGGTCATCGCGTTCGCCGGCGCCGTTCGTCATCCGAAGGACGTGCCCCTGGCGTTCGCGTTGCCGCACGTGCCCGCCCGCCTGCTGCGCCTGCGGCAACTCGGGCAGGATCCGGTGTTCTACTGGACCATCTTCGAGCTCACCGTTTTCGGACGGTGATATAGTCACCTTTTAACCGCCAGGGGTATCCCATTACGGGATTGAGAGCACACCCTTGGAACCTGATCCGGTTCAGACCGGCGAAGGGAGGGCGGATGTCAGACTTCACTCACGCGTTTCCGAATTCCCAAAAAACGTACATCGACGGCCCGCAGCAGGTGCGCGTCCCGGTGCGTGAAATCTCTCTATCGGGCGGCGATCCGCCCCTCCGCGTGTACGACACCAGCGGACCGCAGGACTGCGACGTCGAACGGGGACTGCCGAAGCTGCGCGAAAGGTGGGTGAAGTCGCGCACCGGCTGCGTGACGCAGCTCCACTATGCGCGAGCGGGCGAGATCACGCCGGAGATGGATTTCATCGCGATCCGGGAAGGGCTGCCGGCCGACTTCGTGATGAGCGAGGTGGCGCGCGGCCGCGCGATCATCCCCGCCAACATCAACCACCTCGAGCTCGAGCCGATGATCATTGGCCGTAACTTCCTCGTGAAGATCAACGCCAACATCGGGAACTCCGCCGTGTCCTCGTCGATCGAGGAAGAAGTGGCGAAGCTGCGCTGGGCGACGCTCTGGGGCGCCGACACCGTCATGGATTTGTCGACGGGGAAGAACATCCACGAGACGCGCGAGTGGATCGTCCGGAACTCCGCCGTTCCGATCGGGACCGTGCCGATCTATCAGGCGCTCGAGAAGGTAGAAGGTAAAGCCGAAGAGCTCACCTGGGACATCTTTCGCGACACGCTCATCGAGCAGGCCGAGCAGGGTGTGGATTACTTCACCATCCACGCCGGCGTGCGGCTGCCCTTCATCCCACTCACTGCGAAACGCATGACGGGTATCGTCTCGCGCGGCGGTTCGATCATGGCCAAGTGGTGCCTCGCTCACCACAAGGAGAGCTTTCTCTACACGCACT
>JBGPKK010000199.1:0-8395 GCA_041485905.1 Vicinamibacteria bacterium | reverse complement strand
CTATTCGATCTTGCAGCCAGCGCTCATCCAGGCCCAGAGATCGCAGGGCAACCGGGATGGCCTTCTTGAGTTCGAGCGCCATAATGATCTCCAACGTTTGTTTCGATGAGGCCTAACGCTTGCGCTGAGCCGCGCGCCGCTGCAACATGATCGCACCAGACGATGGGCGCGACGGCTCCAGCGCGATGTTATACGGCCCGCCGAACGGGCCCTCGCCAGACGAAATGCCCGCGAGTGCACTGCCGCCGCGAATCACCAAAGGTGGCGCGTCAGCGACCGATCGCGTGAATTTGAAATGATGAAGTCCGGTACCACTGTCGATATGAGCGATGACGGTCAGGAGCCCGGCTCGGCGAACGAACACGGGGCCAAGTGCTGCCACCGTGATTGCAATACCGCGCCGCTGTTCGAGAGAGCTGGTTGCCTCGCCGCCCGATACCGACTGATCCAAATAACCCCGTTGGGGGCAGCAGTCAGATCTAAGCTCGGGCGTTTGTCTGCTCCTTCAACTTGTCGATTTCCTTCTCAAGGTTCCCGAGCTTGAGCAACAAGGTAACGAGCCCGAACGAAAGCATAAGAGCACCACCGAGCGCCCGCATCCCTTGTCCGACCGTCACGGTTGGTTGCCCAATGACCATGAATAGGGAACCGAAGGACACAAAGGTCGGCATGAGCCAGTTGGGGACTTTCACGTGTTCACCTCAATCTCTCCGTCCGTATAACTTCTTACTGAGTGGACCGCTGGCCCCCCTCCGCGGCCAACGCGGGCTACCGCCGGGGAAGTGTCGCTGGAAAATGCTCGGCAATCAAGAACCGATGGACTTCTCGCTGGCCTCTTGCGCACGGTTGGCCGCAAACCGCGTCGAATCTCTCCGTCCGGTTGCGGCCAACGCCGGGAAAGAGATTTCGTCAGAAAACGGAAGAACCGCCGTCGTGTGAACCTGATCGACAGCCGAACCGGTGCGTCGCGTACTGGCAATCGCAGCTCCCCCTTGCGGCTAACCATGGAATCGGTCTTTCCAAGGCTCGCCCCGATGTGTCTGAAGAATGAGACACTACGCCTGCTTTCGATCGCGCCAGCTCCGATGTGATTGGCTGCGCGCCCGGGCGTTGGCTGCAGCCGGCTGCAGCCAACGCTGGAGAAGGCCAAGCGCCCAAACGCAGCAACTGCCGCGACCTGAACCTGTTAGAGATTGGGACGAGTGCCGTGAACCTGACACCGTTGGCTGCGAGGGCTTGCAGCTAACGGTTCATCCCGCCGATCATTTTTTATTCCGTCGGTCGCCGTGGAGGACGGCCAGTCAGTCGGTCGAACGGACTGCGAACGCCCAGCCCGCCCCGGTTCAACACGTGCGTGTACTGCATCGTGGTACTGACGTCCGAGTGACCGAGCAGTTCCTGCACCGTTCGGATGTCGTGGCCATCGACCAGCAGGTGCGTCGCAAATGAATGGCGCATGGTGTGCGGACCGACACGTTTCGTGATGCCGGCCTTGCGGGCCGCCTCGGCCACCGCCCGCTGCACCACGGACTCATGCAGATGATACCGGGACGGCGGTCCGAATTGGGGATCGCGACAGATGCGCCCCGCCGGGAACACGAACTGCCATCCCCACTCTGTCGCAGCAGCGTTCGGATACTTGCGATCGAGCGCGAAGGGAAGAACGACCCGGCCGAATCCGCCGGCGAGATCTCGCTCATGCTGCCGTTTGACGTCTCTGCAAATGAGCCACGAGCCGCTTCTCGATGCCAACCGGCAGCATCGTCACCCGATCTTTCTGGCCTTTACCTCGCCGGACAACAATCTGATGCTGGTCAAAGTCGAGGTCCTTCACGCGAAGCTCCAGACACTCCTGCAGCCGCAGCCCGGCTCCATAGAGCAGCGCCACGACCATCCACATCGTCCCCTGCACGTGTGTGAGGATGGTTTCCACTTCCTCGAGACTGAGCACGACCGGAAGGCGAAGTGGCATCTTCGCCCTCGGCACGTGTTCGAGCGCGCCAATCTCGATGTGGAGCACATGGCGATAGAGAAACAACAGGGCACTGAGAGCCTGATTCTGTGTTGATGAACTGACGCGCCGACCGGTCGCCAGCCACGACAAGAACGCCGCGATCTCCGGCGCTCCCATCGTCGAGGGATGCTTCTTGTGATGAAAGATGATGAATCGCCGGATCCAGTCGACGTAGGTGGTCTCCGTCCGCCGGCTATAGTGCCGCATCCGTATCGTGTGGCGCACCTGATCGAGGAGCTTCGGGCGCGACCCAGCTTCGGAGAACGGAACGACCTTCGGCGTCTGGGGCGAATCGGCCATGGTGGTCACCCAGCGAACAGCGTGCCACCACAGTCGCCCTTGGATGGCCGACGAAATCGTGAGTGGTGTCCTCTGACCTCGCTGTTTTCGCCACGGACGGAAGCGGATCCTGCGCAGAATCTGCCACGTTGCGGGAGCGCCTTCTATAAGATCGCCCTGCCCTTATGCGCGGCTTCGAGATCCCCGCCAGGCGTCGCGTGTGAGATGAGCGTCTATCTCATTATCCTTTCGGCGTACTCGCTCGCGCTGATGGCGCTTGGTCTGTGGATCGGCCGCCGCGTGCGCGGCGCCTCCGACTTCTTCGTCGCCGGCCGGCAACTCGGATCGGGCCTCATTTTCTCGACGATGCTCGCGGCGAACATCGGCGCGGGCTCGACGGTCGGGGCCACCGGCATCGGCTATGCGCACGGTGTGTCTGCGTGGTGGTGGGTGGGATCGGCCGCGCTCGGATCGGTCGTGCTCGCCTTCTGGGTCGGTCCGTCGATGCGTCGCGTCGCAGCGGCGCAGGGCCTGAAGACCGTCGGCGACTACCTCGAGTTCCGCTACAGCCGCGACGTGCGCGGCACCGTGTCTGCGCTGCTCTGGTTCGGCACCATCGCGATTCTCGCCGGCCAGCTCATTGCGATCGGCACGATTCTCGAAGTAGTGGTCGGTCTGCCGTTCGCGCTTGGCTGTGCGGCCGGCGGCACGGTGATCGTCGTGTACTTCGCTGCGGGCGGACTGCTGACTTCCGCTCGGGTGAATGTCGTGCAGTTGGCGGTGAAAATCGGCGGGTTTGCCGTCGCTGTCCCCCTGGCGATTGCCGGAATCGGCGGCTGGTCGGTCGTCGGATCGGTGCAGGCGCCCGACCCCGCGTACTGGACGTTCTGGCGGCCCGGCACGCCGGGCGTCATGTATCTGGCGCTCCTCGGGCCGGCATTCTTTCTGTCTCCCGGGTTGCTGCAAAAGGTTTTCGGTGCCAGGGACGATCGCGCGGTACGCGTCGGCGTCGGCCTCAATGCGCTCGGCTTATTCCTGTACGCCGGTGTGCCGGCCCTTCTCGGGATCGCGGCCCGCGCGCAATTTCCAGAACTTCCCGACGAAAAACTCGCTCTCCCGATGCTGTTGATCCACGGCCTGCCGCCGCTGGTCGGCGCGATCGGACTGGCCGCGGTCTTTTCGGCCGAGATCAGTGCGGCCGATGCCGCGCTCTTCATGCTCACCACGTCGCTGTCACAGGATCTGTACAAGCGATTCGTGAATCCCGACGCGACCGATACGCGGGTGCTCCAGATTGCGCGCTGGACGACGGTCGTCAGCGGCGCGCTGGCTGTCGCGCTCGCCGTGGCATCGGCCAGCATCGTCGACGTGCTGACGGTCTTCTACACGCTCCTCGTGGTCACGCTGTTTGTCCCGATCATCGGCGGCCTCTACGTCGGGCGCACGACGACGCGTGAGGTACGGCCGGCGATCGTCGCGGGTGTGACGACCATGTTGCTGACGCACGTGGCCACCGGCGGTCGCGGATGGGGACCGATCACGCCGGCGCTCGGGGGCCTGGTGGCGGCGATCGCGGCGTGGGTTATAAGCTTAGCGGTCGCGCCGGGTGCTCCGGTTGCGAAGAGCGAGCAACGCTAAGACGACGGGGAGCCGTTTCATGCCTTCATTTCGTATTGCAGTGATCGCAGGCGATGGAATCGGCCGCGAGGTCATTCCGGCCGGCCTGGCGGCCATCGAAGCCGCGGCGCGCGGCAGCGACGTGACGCTGTCGATCAGCGAGTTTCCGTGGGGCTGCGAGTTCTACCTGAAACACCACCGCATGCTCGACGAAGACGCCTTCGATCGGCTCGCGCCATTCGACGCCATTTACCTGGGAGCGATCGGGGCGCCGACGGTGCCCGATCACATTTCGGCGGGCGACATGATCCTGCCGCTCCGCAAGCGCTTCGATCAGTACGTGAACCTCCGGCCGATGCGCCTCCTGCCGGGCCTGGTCTCTCCGCTGGCGAATCGCGGCGCCGCCGACATCGACATGGTGTGCGTGCGCGAGAACTCCGAAGGGGAGTACGCGGCCGTCGGAGGACGGCTGCACGTCGGCACGCCGCACGAAATCGCCGAACAGACGGGCATCTTCACACGTCACGGCATCGATCGCATCGTCCGGTACGCGTTCGAGGTCGCCGCGAAGCGGCCGCGTCGCATGCTCGCGAGCGCGACGAAATCGAACGCGCTGCGCTACGGCATGGTGTTGTGGGATGAGGTCGCTGAAGACGTGAGCAAGGATTTCCCTGCCGTGAGCTATCGCAAGTATTACGTGGACGCCATCGCGGCACGCATGGTGACGCATCCCGGCACGCTCGACGTGATCGTGGCCTCGAACCTGTTCGGCGACATCCTGACCGACCTCGGCGCGGCCATCTCCGGAAGCCTGGGAGTCGCGCCTGGCGCGAACATCAACCCGGAGCGGCTTCACCCGTCGATGTTCGAGCCCATTCATGGGTCCGCGCCCGACATCGCCGGCAAGGGCATCGCGAATCCGATCGGCGCCATCTGGGCCGGCGCCCTCATGCTGGATCATCTGGGCCGCCGCGATCTGCACGATCGCATCGTCAGTGCGATCGAGCGCGTCGTAGCGAGCGGTAAGTTGCGGACTCCTGACCTCGGCGGGAACGCCAAGACCAACGAGTTGGCGGATGCGATCACACGCGAGATCTGACCGGGATGGTCGGTGAAATGCACAATGCATAATGATATTCATGAACGGATCCAGCGTGAATGCCTAACTATTTCGGTGATCGATAGTCGCTCATCGCAAGAAATGCGCTGTCGATGAACCCTCTGTCTTTGACATTCTGCATTGTGCATTTTGCATTTCGATGGCCCTAAACGACGCTCACTGTCACTTCTTCTCCACGCAGTTTTTCGCCGCACTGGGACGCGGACTGCCTGACGCTGATCCGGCAGCGCCTGAAAAACGTGCGTTTGGCGCGCTGGGCTGGGACGACCCGGGCACGCCCGAACAGCTTGCGGATCGCTGGATCGCGGAACTTGATCGACATGGAGTTTCACGCGCGGCGCTGATCGCCAGCGTCCCGGGCGACGCCGGGTCGGTCGCCGCTGCCGTCGTTCGTCATCCGGAGCGCTTCGTCGGGTTCTTCATGGTCGACCCGACCGAGCCCAAGGCGACGGCGACCGCAGCCGCGTCGATCGAGGGCGATGGTCTCCGGGCCATGTGTCTCTTCCCCGCCATGCATCGCTACTCACTCCACGACGACGTGGTCAAGAAGCTGTTCGCGGCCGCCGCGGCGCGGCCAGGCACAGCCGTGTTCGTCCACTGCGGCGTGCTGTCGGTCGGCGTGCGCAAGAAGCTGGGGTTGCCGAGCCCGTTCGACGTCCGCTTCGGCAATCCGCTCGATCTCCACGAGGTTGCGCTCGCGTATCCTTCAGTGCCGATCATCATCCCGCACTTCGGCGCCGGCTTGCTGCGCGAGGCCTTGATGGTCGCGGACCTGTGCCCGAACATCCTGTTCGACTCGTCCAGCTCGAACGGCTGGATGAAATACGTGCCGGGGCTGACGCTTGAAGCGGTCTTCAAGCAGGCGTTGGCGGTACTCGGTCCCGATCGATTGCTCTTCGGCAGCGATTCGTCGTTTTTTCCGCGGGGATGGGTGAGAACCGTCTACGAGCAGCAATCGTCCGCGCTCGACACGCTTGGCGTGGACGCCTCGGTGAAGGCGAAGATTTTCGGGGGGAATTTCGACCGGGTGTTCAGCCTAATGCAAAATGCATAATGCACAATGCAAAATGTCTCGCGGCGCGCGACCCGCGGCGCATTCTGCATTGTGCATTCTGCATTGCAGACGAAGCTCAGTGCGCGACTGCCTTGAGATGTTCGCGCAGCAGATCCCGCCCAAAGTCGCCGTTGAAATCGCGCCACACCGAGTGGATGTGATTGCCGTTGTTCTGCGAGTTGTCGAACTCGATGAGGAACGTCGGTCCCTGGACGCGGTAGTAGTGCTTCTTCCCGCGTTCCCCTTCGCCGGCCCACGCAAACGTGATCTTCTCGAGGCCGGCCCTGCGGATCTTCGTCATCCGGTCCTCGGCAATGTCGCTGGCCATGAACCCGGAGTACACCTCAATGAGACGGCCGAGCAGTTCCCGCTGGCTCGCCGTCAACTCGGCGGCCGGGATGCCGACCGGCGACAACGGATTGATGTCGAGCTTGTTGGTCGTCACGATCTCGTTCAGCGCGACGTTGTTGATCACGGCTTTCTCGCGCTGCTTCGCGTCGAGCGCCATCAGGAGCGCGCGCGCCGAGTCTTCTTCCGCGGCCAGAATCCGCGTGCCTTTCTTCGGACCGTCGGGGACTTCCGCCGGGTTCGATCCAAAGAACGACGGCGTGCTGGACACCAGCGTGCCGTTGACCACGTCGAAGTGTAACGACACGTGGTGCCCTTCCACGCGCCAGCCCCACGTCTGTTTGGTCGACGGCGTGCCGAAGACCGAGAAGAAGTAGCGCACCGGGTCGCGGCGCATCCCTTCGCCACGCCCTCCGGCAGCCGCCGCGCGCCCCTCGAGGTCGCCGAGGACCGATTCGAGATCCATGATCGAGCTCGCCGTGAGATAGCCGCGCTGGCTCAGGCCCGCCTTCAACAGGTTGTGCGCCAGCTTCCGCTGCGCCTCGCTCATGTCCTTGACCGTCAGTCCATTCCGGGGGAAGGCCTCGGTGGGGATGAAGTTCCAGTGCAGCCGCTCCGCGGAATCGAAGGCGAACACCCCCTGCTGCCGCTGCTCCGCCGACAAGCTGTTCACGAACGCCGTCGCGGCATCGGACATGGCGCTCGAGGAGCGTTCGGCGGCGGTGATGACGGCCGCAATGGAGACAGCCAACAGGACGAGGCGGGGAGACTGAAGCCGTTTCATGTGAATCCTCCCGGTTCCAACCGATTGTAGTATTAAGGACCTATGCCCGCACGACCGACGTGGAAAGGCTATCTCAAGATAAGCCTGGTCAACATCCCTATCAAGGTGTTTCCAGCGACTGACGCCGGGGCCACGCTGAGCTTCAATCAGCTTCACGCCGAGTGCCAGACGCGCATCCAGCAGAAGCGCTGGTGTCCGCACTGCGAGCGGGAGGTCCCCAACACCGACATCGTGAAGGGCTATGAGATCGAGAAAGGCCGCTACGTCATCGTCGACCAGGAGGACATCGACAAGGTCCGCGTCGATTCGACGCGCGTCATCAACCTCGAACGATTCACTGATGAGACCGCAATCGATCCCATCTATCTCGAGCGGCCGTACTATCTCGCGCCGGACGGCCCGGTCGCCAGGGAAGCGTTCGCTGTCATCCGCGAAGGGATGAAAGGCAAGGCCGGGATCGGCAAACTGGCGCTGTACGGGCGGGAGTACCTGGTCAAAGTCCAGCCGCGGGAGCGGGGTCTGATTATGTACACCCTCCGCCATGCGAACGAAATCCGCAGCATGGACGCGATCGACGAGCTCCAAGACATGCCGGCGAAGATCAAGCCGGAGGAAGTGAAGCTCGCCCAGCAGGTGATCGGGACCTTCGAGGGCGACGTCGACTTTAAATCATATCGGGACGAGTACCAGATGGGCCTGCGCGAGATCATCGACGCGAAGATCGAAGGCCGCGAAATCGTCGCGCAAGAGGAGGAAGCGCCGCCGAAGGTGGTGAATCTGATGGAGGCGCTGCGAAAGAGCCTCAATTCGATCAGCGCCCGAAAGACGACGCCGAAGAAGCCGCTCGACATGACCGAGCGCCGGTTGTCCCGCGTGGCGCCCAAAAAGCGCGCGCGCGCATGAAGCGCCCAGCCGTCGATCGTGTGATAGTCTCTGGCGGCGTTGGACTCGTTGGGGGGCTGTCATATGCGTCGTTCGGCCTTTGCACTCTCCGCTCATGTCGCACTCGTGCTGATCGTCCTTGGCGCCCGGCCTGATATCGCCTTCGCGCAAGCCGACGAGATCCAGGTGTACGACGGCGGCCTTGCCGACAAGGGCAAGTTCAACCTCACGCTGCACAACAACTTCACACCGAGCGGCCAGACCACGCCGGCGTTTCCCGGCGGCCTCGCGACAAAT
>JBGPKK010000198.1:0-8442 GCA_041485905.1 Vicinamibacteria bacterium | reverse complement strand
GCAGGGCACCGATGTGCACGCCTTCAAGCAGCCGTCGAGCGAAGAGCTGTCGCACGACTTCCTGTGGCGCAACGCGAAGGCGCTGCCCGCGCGCGGGCGCATCGGCATCTTCAACCGCTCGCACTACGAAGAGGTGATCGTCGTGCGCGTGCATCCCGAGTGGCTCGGCTCGCAGCGGCTGCCGGCCGAGCGGGTCACGCCGGCCATCTGGAAGGAGCGGCTGCAGGACATCAACGCGTTCGAGCATCACCTGTGGAGGAGCGGGACGACGATCCGCAAGTTCTTCCTCCATGTGTCGCGCGCCGAGCAGCGGCGGCGGATGCTCGAGCGGCTCGACGATCCCGCGAAGAACTGGAAGTTCTCCTCCGGCGACCTCCCGGAACGCGCGAAATGGAACGCGTACATGTCGGCGTACCAAGAGGCGCTCGCCGCAACGAGCCACGACGCCGCACCCTGGTATGTCATTCCCGCCGACCACAAGTGGTTTGCCCATGTCGTCATCGCCGAGATCATCGTGGACACGCTCGACGGCCTCGATTTGACCTTTCCGAAGCTCAGCGCGGCGCGGCGCCGGGCGCTCGCGCAGGCACGGCGTCAATTGATGCGCTCGCTATAGCTAGCTAGTCCCTATTCGGTTCCTGAAACACAGAGGGTCCAAAACATGACTGGATCGATTGATCGGCGAAAGTTTCTGGTGGCGCTCCCGGGTCTTCTGGCGGCGCCACGGCTGATGGCGCAATCCGCTGCGCCGCAGATTCGCGTCAATGGATTGAGCCAGTTGACGCTCACCGTCTCCGATCCCAGACGCTCCATCGATTTTTACCAGGGACTGTTCGGGATGCCGGTTCAGGCGCGTCAGGGGACGGACGCGTTGCTCCGGATTGGCGCGGGGCCCAGGTTCCTTGCCGTTGTGCCCGCGGGCCCGAGCGAGCGACCGGGCATCAGCCGCTTCGGCATGGGCGTCGAACAGTTCGACGTGGACAACGTGATCAAAATTCTCGCGCAGCACGGCGTCACGCCCGCCGATCCCGCGGAGACGACGACCCCGGGCGCTGGGGCGATGAAGGTGCGCGTCATCACGCGCGGGAACACGCGCGAGGTGTTCGTCGGCGATCCGAGCGGCATCGTGTTTCAACTGCACGACGTGAGCTACTGCGGCGGAAGCGGTCCGCAGGGCAGCGTCTGCCGGGCGGAAGCGTCGCCGAGCAAGGGCCTGCTCGCGGTGAAGGACATGAGTCACTTCACGATCAACGCACGGGATCCGGGCACCGCCGGGTTCTATCAGGGGGTGTTTGGCTTGCCCGTGCGCGCGATGCAGGCGACGACGCCGGCGTACGGTGTGGGGCCGGGCGTGCATTTTCTGATGTTCACAGGCGGGGGCGGCGGCGCGCGCGGTGGCGCGCCAGGCGGCGGAGCGCCCGCGGGTGGACGTGCGGACGGAGCGGGCGGTCGTGGCGGAGCGCCAGCCGGGTCGCGGATCGATCACGCCTGCCTGTCGCTGGAGAACTTCAACGTGGACGGGATCCTGAAGACGCTCGCCGGTTACGGCATCAAGGCGAGCGAGAACACGGGCCGGAGCGGCGGTCCGCTGACGTCGTGGGTCAGCGTGCGCACGGAAGCCCGCGGCGGCGCGCCGGTCACAGGGACGCCGGAGCTGTACTTCAGCGATCCGGACGGTCTGTCGATGCAGTTGCAGGACACCAAGTACTGCGGCGGCGGTGGGTACCTTGGCGACGTGTGCCTGGGATAGCCGGGCTCCGTACGCGAAACAAAATCGGTCTGATTCTCTCGTTGAGGGGCATACTTCGAGTGTGCCGACCAGAATGAAACGTTCCGTCCGCTTGCTGGCCGTTCTCACGTTGCTGTTGACGGCGCAACCCGCGGCCGCGCAAACCTTGTCCGGCGACGCGCTGGTCAAGGTGTTGCGACAAGGTGGCTATGTCCTCGTGATGCGGCATGCGAGCTCGCCACGTGAGGTGCCCGACAAGCGAACCGCCAATGCGGATAATCTGAATCTGGAGCGGCAGTTGGATGAAGCGGGGCGCGCGAGCGCGGCGGCCATGGGCAAAGCGCTTCGCGATCTGAAGATTCCCGTCGGTGACGTCCTCACCAGCCCGACGTATCGCGCACTCGAGACGGTCCGGCATGCCCAGTGGCCGAACGCGAAGAGCTACGCCGAATTGGGTGATAACGGTCAAGGCATGCAGCAGGTGGTGCCTGAAGCGCAGGCCGCATGGCTGCAAGAAAGAGTGACGGAGGCGCGCGCGGGCACGAACACCATCCTCGTGACTCACTTCCCGAACATCAGCCGTGCGTTCCCGCAATCGTCCTCCGCCCTGGCGGACGGTGAGGCGCTGGTATTCGCCGCAGATGGCAAGGGCCAAGCAACAGTCGTGGCGCGAATCACGATTGAGCAATGGCCAAAGATGCCGTTCTGAATCAGTAGCCGCTGCAGTACGCGCCGTCGCAGGGCGGCGGCGCTCCGGATGCGGCGGCGACGCTCCCGATCATTCCCGGATGAACTGAACAGTGATAGTTCGTGCCGTTACTAGGCATCGTAACTACACGGCTGGTCGCGCCGGGGGCGATATCCCCCGTGTCGATGCTGTTGTCGTTCAGGACGACCCGGTGACTCACCGTGTCGTTGTTCTTGAACACGACTTGCTGTCCAGCGACCGACGCGGGATTCGGAGTGAAGGCTTGTGTGCCGTTCTGGCCGACGATGTTGATGGTTGCCGGGTTCGACGTACTTGGCGTGGTGGGGCCACTCCCGCCGCTGCAGGCGGACAAGGCGGCGAGGCCGAGAATGAACACCGAGGCCTTTAGGAAACGTAATGACATTGTTATTTTTCCTCTGTTGGTCTGTGGGAGTCTCAGAGAGCAAGAGAAATGCCAGCTGTAAACCGCTGTAATCATCGCGCCGACGCGACAGTGCCTTACACCGCTCGTAATCGGCTTACGCGACGCTGGTACGCCCCTGCGGTGCGTCGTCCCTGAGCAGTCACACTTCCGGCAGTTCGGTGTCTTTTCAAATGACTGGTAATTGCAGGGCCCATTCATGGAGCCTTTGAACGCTCTCGTTGTTCGGGCCCAGGCGGGCGACTTCGAGGCCTACGGCCGGCTGGTGCAAGCCACGCCACGCAGGTCATGGCGTACGGCCGGGCGAGCAGTTCGACGACCTTCGCCGGGAAGTCCGGCCGGATCTCGTCTGGGTGACATTCGCAAGATCGACGTGGCCAGCGTCGCCTCGGCAGCCGGTTCGTGTCCAATATCCTGATCATCCTGGCTGGTCTGCCCGGAACCGGAAAGACCACGATTGCTCGAGAGCTGGCGCGGCAGCTCGCTGCGGTGCACGTGCGCATCGATTCGATTGAGCAAGCGATCCGTGAACCCGGTGTCGTTGTCGTGTCGCTCGAAGACGCGGGTTATCGGGTCGGCTATGCCGTTGCCGGGGACAACCTCCGTCTCGGTCACACCGTGATCGCAGATTCTGTGAATCCGCTGCGGATCACGCGCAATGCGTGGGTTGACGTGGCTAAACGGGCGGATGTCGGCTTCGTTGAAATCGAGATCATCTGTTCCGATCCGCAAGAGCACAGACGGCGTGTCGAGATCCGAACCTCCGATATCTCCGGGTTGAAGTTGCCGACGTGGCCCGACATCGTCGCACGTCAGTACCACTCATGGGATCGTGAACGCACGGTGATCGACACCGCCCGCGAGAGCGTGGAGCACAGCGTGGCGACGCTTCGAGGAATGCTGCAGGCGGCGGGAACCGGAAGCTAGCCTGTCTTTCACGTGTGTGTATCGCCGTGCTGGCCGCGATCGTACCGGCCGGCTGCGGCCGCTTCGCCTGCCGGGAAGTCGAGGCTCCGCTCAATCCCTGTTGCCCCCAGCCGATGATCGCCGCGCGGTACCGACAGGGTAGGAACCGAACGCGCACAGTTCCGCCCCTCGACGGGCTCGGGACGCCCTGAGCTTATCGAAGGGCGGCTGCCGACCCGGGTGGCGGCAGCCGATGCCGTCCCGCCGCCTCGGAACGGCGCTGCTGTCGCTACACAGTGGTGAAAATTGCTTCAGCGAGGGTGTCTCGCCGTCAGCTACGGCCGGGCGGCGGCCACGTCGACCACGGTTCGATAGATGTACTCGACGTACTTGCCGAGCGCGTCGATCGACACGCGTTCGTTGTTGCCATGCGGCTGAGGATCGTTCTCGTCGGTCGGCTCGGAGATGCCGTACGCCTTCACGCCTTTGGCGCGCAACTGCGCCATATCGGTCGCGCCCGTCACCATCATCGGAATCGTCTGCGCGTCCGGAAACATGACGCGGCCGGTCCGCTCGAGCGCGCGGAAGAGCTCCGAGTCGAGCGGCGACGGCGGAGCTGACGGCCGGTTCGGTGGCACACGGACGATCTGGACGGCCGGATCATCGACGAGGGTCTTCAGATCCGCCACCAGCTTGTCCATGTCCTCGCCGGGCAGCGATCGGACGTCGAGAGTCGCCGTAGCGTCGCCCGGGATCACGTTGACGCGGAAGCCGCCTTTGATGATGTTCGGTGAAATCGACGTCCGAAGCATCGAGTTGTAGGTGACATTGGTCCGCCGCAGCGTCTCCTGCACCATCGGATCGCTGAGATGCGTCAGCAGGAAGGCCTCGTCGGGCGGACTGATTGCCGCCGTCCGCTCGAAGAACGCCTTCGTGGTCTCGATGAGCCGCATCGGCGGCTGATACGCCCCGATCTTCGCGACGGCCGCCGCGAGATGCACGATGGGATTGTCGAGCCGCGGCATCGACCCGTGCGCGGAGGTCCCGCGCGCGACGACGGTGACGGTGTTGGGCACTTTCTCGGTCGTGGCGACGCCCAGGTAGCGAACACGGCCGTCTCTCGTCGGGATCTCGCCGCCTTCGGCGAGAGCGAATTCCGCGTCGATCGCGTCCCAATGTTTCTCGACCATGTAGGTGATGCCGACTTCAGGAGTCCCTTCCTCTCCTGCCTCGGCGATGAAGATCACGTCCCGATCGAGCGGCACCTTGAGCCGATGGAGCGACAGCAGCGTGACGAGCGCGGCGGCGACCGTGTCCTTGTCGTCGATGGCGCCGCGGCCGTAGAGATATCCGTCCTTGATGGATCCGGCAAACGGGTCGACCGACCACTTGTCGCGCTCGACGCCGACCACGTCGGTGTGCCCCATCAGGATGATCGGCCGTTGCCGTCCGCTGCCCTTCAGCCGGGCAACCACCGTTCGTCGTCCGGCCTGCGGTCCGTAGAGCTCCGACGCGATGCCCTCCTTATCGAGCACCCGCTTGATGTAGTCCGCCGCGCGCGTTTCGCCGCCCGGCGGATTGCTCGTGTCGATGCGAACGAGCGCTTGCAGGAACTGCACCGCCTCGTCGCGCGCTTTGGTGAAGTCGGGCGTCGAACGCGGCGCCTGACCCGCAGCCAGCCACACCTGGCAGAGCGCGCTGGCGAGGGTTGCCACCAGCAGCCGATGAAATGGCGTCATCCGTTCATTATCGCGCAACGGGAGGAGTTCACCTTCGCCCAAGCCTCACGCGGCAGGTCGGGTATATTCCTCTTCCAAGCGAGACAACGCAGCCCGGAGCCGCTGGTCCGCTTCCCGCGCAACGTCGGTGAGCGCCGGATTGTCGCCCACAATACCGAGCGCCGCGAGTGGCGCCATCGCGGCGACGACACTCGACGACGATCCGGTCTCGTAGACGATGACGTTGCACGGTAGCAACAGACCGACTTCCAGTTCGGCGTGCAGCGCGCGATCGGCCAACGACGGATTGCACGCGCCGAGGATCACGTACTTTCGGAAGTCGCGATCCAGTTTCGCTTTCAGCGTCTGCTGGACGTCGATGGTCGTCAGCACACCGAAGCCCTGACTCTTCAGCGCTTCGGTCGCCCGGCCCACCGCGTCGATATACGGCACGTTTAGGGACACTTTCAGTCCATACCGCGTTTCCTGCATGGCACCACTCCTTAGTTTAGCGTTGGACTCCCTCGGGCCGGTTCGTCGAGCACGATCCGGCGTTTCTTCACGCCGAAGCGTCCAACCCAGAGTCACGTCATCTGGGGAGGTGCGAAACCGCGGCCAGCAGAAACGCGAGCAAAACCGTCCATTCGGACGGACGAATGCCGATATTCCGGCATGGCGCCAGCTGACGCTTTCCGCGCCTTCGGCTTCCGCGAGGCAACCGTACCAACTGCCGGATTTCCGGCAACAGGTTCGCGCTGTCACCTTTGCGCGCGACCTGCATCTCTCTTGCAGGGGTCATCCGGACCAGCGAGGAGAGCCATCATGCAGGAGTTTCCGCATCACTACACGGTCACCGCTCTGGGAGCGGTCGAGGGCGAGGTTGAACTGACTGGCGAGCGCTTGCCCACGCTGCGCTCTGCGTCGCCGGCCGAGCTCGGCGGGCCGGGCGATCGCTGGTCTCCCGAGACCTTCCTGGTCGGCGCCGTCGCCGACTGCTTCATCCTGACGTTTCGGGCCGTCGCGCGCGCATCGAAGCTGTCGTGGACGTCGCTTCAATGCGACGTGACCGGTACGCTCGATCGCGTTGATCGCGTGACGCAGTTCACGCATCTGAATGTCCACGCGCACCTGACAGTGCCAGCGAGAACCGATCCAGACCAGGCCCGCCGCGCGCTGGAAAAAGCGGAACGCAGCTGCCTGATCGCCAATTCGCTGAAAGCCACGATCCATCTGGAGCCCGAAGTCGACGTCGCCGCGGAACCGGCTGGCGCGTTGACCGGCGTCGCGCAATAAACGGGAGGCCGTCATTGAGAAGGCGAGTGGGATCGCGCGGTGGGACGGCCTCGTGTCCTGAATCGCACGTACAATCGGATGCATAGAGAACGGAGTTGGAATGGACACCCTGCTGACGTTGCTCGCGGTTCTGGCTGTCTGGTGGATTCTTCAGGTGTGGCTGTTGCCGCGCCTGGGCGTTCCGACATGAGCGGTGCCCCAACCGCCCCGTCGGGGCGGACAAGACGATCGTGATCGTGCGAATGGCTGCTGAGTAACTGCCGCCAGCTCGGGTTCTCCTTCGACGACTGAGAGCTGTGCGGACGCTGCGGCGCGCGGAACTCTGAGGAGGCGAACGATGGTGACCGATCCCGTATGCAAGATGACAATCGACGAGAACAAGGCGGCGGGGAAGAGCGAGTACAACGGGAAGACGTACTATTTCTGCGCACCGGGCTGCAAGGCGAAGTTCGACGCGAACCCCTCGGCATACGTGAAGCACAGCTGACGGTACGGCTCGACGCTCACACGCCGACGTTGGCGAACGAGTACCCGCGTTCCTGGGCGCGGTTGATCGCGACGATGCCGGCCGGCACCATGTGGGAATTGCCCACCAGATTCGCGACCAGCTCGTTGTAGACACCATCGGCGGTGCCACCCGTCGCCTGAGCGATCCCCCCGGCAAAACGGCGCGTGGCCATCTGGCAGACCGCGAGATGGACGCCCTTCTTGAGCAGGCTGTCGAGCGTGGTGCCCAGGCTCGGCAGCCCCGCCACCAGCGCGGACGAATTGTAGATGTTGACCTTCGGCGCCTGTTTGGTTTGCGGATCGGTGAGGTTGGCGCGCTGCCCCAGCACCGCGCCGTACTTCGCCCAGATCGCGTCGTTGTACGCGAACTCGGTCGAGTTATGGCGCACGACGATGACGACGGCCAGGTCGGCATTCCCCAGACCGTACCCGCTTTGGTTGGCCAGAAAGAAGTTACTGGCGTAGAGCAGCGCCCCGCCAAAGCCGTCAGGGTTCGTGGTATCGAACACGAACCGATGTTGGCCCGGCACCTGATCGAGCCAGTCGTCCTGAGCATGACGGCCGGGCTGCCAACGCCCTCCTGATGCCGGCGCCTGTGCCGTCACAACGCCGGCGCCGAGCGTGGCGCCGAAGGCGGTCAGCCCGACGCCGAGGCGGGACAGAAACGAGCGACGCGCCAACGGCTTCGAATCCTTTTCACGCATGATCGCCTCACTATTCTTCTGTGTCCAACAAGGCCAGCAGAGTAGCCCGCAATCCGGCTCGGGTCAACCCTACCCGATACTCTGTGTAAGAATCCACCGACCATGGCACGCCGTTGGTCCCCGCTCGTCTCCGTCTTGACGCGCCTGCTGGCCATGTTCAGACCGGGTCGACGTCGAATCGCACCGGCGTTGAAGATTTTCGGATGCCTGGCGATCGGACTCGCCCTCGGCGTGCTGTTTCCACGCAATCCGATCGTGCTGTGGATCGCTCAGTCCGGAACCTGGTTTCCGCGGACCGTTGTGACCTTCGCCACCGCCATCATTTTCATCCTGATGTCGGCGGCCCTCGCCAAGACGCTGCTGATGCACACTCGTTCTGGCCGGTTCCTCCTCGTTATCGTCGGTCTGTACGTGCTGATGGGGGGCGTCTCGTTGCTCTACGTGTCAGCCTGGAT
>JBGPKK010000197.1:0-8452 GCA_041485905.1 Vicinamibacteria bacterium | reverse complement strand
CGCGGGGTTCGAGAATGGAGGGGGCAGGACCGTGTAGACTGGTATCCCTAGCGGTTCAGGCTCGTGGCTCAGTACGTCTTGCAGGAGGTCAGCATGCGCGCATACATCAGACTCTGTGGATCGATCCTGGCGGCCTTGACGGTTATAGGGGGCGTGCCGGCCCTGGCGCAAGCGTCGCGGCCGACAGTGGCGCTCCTCGATTTCGACTTCGGGAGCGTACAGAAGTGGTGGAGCGGGAATCAGGACATCGGCAAGGGGATTGCGGATCTGATCGTCGATGAGCTGGTCAACGACGGCAGTTTCCGCGTCATCGAGCGCAAGCGGCTCGACGCCATCCTCGCCGAGCAGAATTTTTCGAACAGCCAGCGCGCGGATCCGAGCGCGAAAGCGGTCGCGGCGATCGGCAAGGCGCTCGGCGTCAAGTATCTGATTGTCGGCTCGATCACGAAATTCGGCGTCGAAGACAACAAGCAATCTGTCAACGCCGGCGCGTTTGGCGGCGGCAAGTTCGGCGTGGGTAACGTCGGGAAGTCCCAAGGGAAGGCCAACGTCGCGATCACGGCGCGCATGGTCGACACCACGACGGGCGAGATCATGGCCAGCGCGAAGGGCGACGGGACGTCGAAGCGCAGTGGTCTCCTGCTTGGCGGCGGCGGCGGCGGCGGCGCAGGCGGCGCCGGTCAGATTGCCTTCGGCGCGTCGAACTTTCAAGACACGATCATCGGCGAAGCGACTGAAGCGGCGGTCAAGGCGACGGTCGCAAAGCTCGTGGCCGCCAAGTCGAGGCTCGAGTAGACGCCGCAGCGTCGAGCAAGGCGCAGCGGGGGGGGGAAAGAATCCCCATGCCTGCCGCGTGTCCGCCCCGCGCTGAAAAAAGCCCGGCGCTCGAGACGCACATGCGAATAGGCATTGATGTAGGCGGCACCAAGATCGAAGGCGTCGCGCTCGACGACCAGGGACGCGTGCGGGAGCGGAAGCGGGTGCCGGCGCGACGCGGCGATTACGACGGAAGCATCGACGCGATCGTCGGCTTGGTGCGCGACCTGGAGCGAACGCTAGGGGCGACGGCGACCGTTGGCGTCGGCATCCCCGGCGTCATCTCGCCTGCCACTGGCCTCGTCAAAAACGCGAACTCCACCTGGCTGATCGGACATCCGCTCGGCGACGATCTGCCGCGCGCGCTCGGCCGGGCCATCCGGTTCGAGAATGACGCGAACTGCTTCGCATTGTCCGAGGCGACCGACGGTGCGGGGGCCGGCGCGGCCGTGGTCTTCGGCGTCATCCTCGGCACCGGCGTCGGCGGCGGCTTCGTCATCAATCGAAGGGTGTGGGCTGGGTGCAACCAGGTTGCGGGCGAGTGGGGACACAATCCGCTGCCCGCACCACGAGACAGCGAACGGCCCGGCCGCGCGTGTTACTGCGGCCGCCGCGGGTGCATCGAGACATTTCTCTCCGGCCCTGGCATGTCCGACGATTACGTGGCCGCTGGTGGCGAGGCGGTCGATGCGCGGGAGATCGCGGTGCGCGCGGCGTCAGGAGAGTCAACCGCGCTGGCGTGCCTCGATCGATACGACGACAGACTGGCTCGCGCGCTCGGGAGCGTCATCAACGTGCTCGATCCCGACGTGATCGTGTTGGGAGGCGGGCTGTCGAATATCGATCGCCTGTACGCCTCGATCCCGGAGCGGTGGGGCGCCTACGTGTTCTCCGATCGCGTGACCACCCGCTTGGTACGCGCAGCGCATGGCGATTCGAGTGGTGTCCGCGGAGCGGCGTGGCTCTGGGACAGGCAGGCCTGACGGACTGCGGTCTAATCGTCCGACAGGACCAACAACATCAGAACCGGCGCCAGGACGAGCCACGCGCCGACCGCCAGCGCAAACGGCACCCAGAGCCGGCCGTCCTCCGCAGTCCTGCTGATGGCGTCATCCCGTCGGCACGGATCACGGGGGGCAGGATCGCCGCGAGGAGAACCTGCCGCGCACAGTTGCCCATCCCGACCGGCCGCCCTCTCACGGGTGGCCGCAGTCGACGCGTCCCGCCGCAGATCACGTGCCGCGGTCGTGCCCGGCGGCAGCGGCCGTCTGAGCGTGCCGACGCGCCCCGTGACCGGAAGTCGAGCGCAGCGATTCCTCACGTCGACTTCGGGCTGCGCGATCCGTGGCCTTCGCACTCGCTGGAGCGGTGCATGCCGTGAATGGCCGGCGTGCAAACCCCCCGATAGTCGACGTGGGGGCGACAGGGTTGGAGCGGAGCTCGACTTCCCGGCACGCGAATCGGCCGCAGCCGGCCGGGACGAATCGCGGCGCGCAGCACCGCGATACACACAAGTGAAAGACAGGCTAAGCGCGGGCCGGGATTCTGAACCGCGAGCGCGACCGTAGCCGTTCCCAATACGAAGAGGACCACCGCCGCAGCTGTGATGTTACGCGTCATACCCGGTATTACGCAGGCCCGCTGCAGCGGTTAACACCCTCGGCGGGTGGCTCGGCCTTTGCTGAGAAAACGGGCGGGGGTCGACGTCTGACCGGTTAGTTCTTCAGCGGCGAGGGCACGATCGGCGATCGTTGGATGACGTCCTGGATCTTCTGGATCTCCAGTTCCTCGAAAATCAGGTTCGGCACGACCACCGACACGACCGTGCCGGCCGCTCCCGCAAAGTAGCTGTACATCTGACGCTCGTCGGACGCGTCGAGGATGTTTCTGAACGTCGGGGGGGCGATGGCGGCGAAGCGAAGCCCGCGAACCATCTCTTCCCGGCCATCGGGCGTCACTTTCGCGAGCTGCAGGATCGCCGGACCTGCCGACGGCCCCTGTCCTCCAGCGTTTCCGATCCCGCGCACGATGTACCCGAACGGCTTGTCCTGCGTTTTGAGCAGTTCCAGGTATCTTGTTTTGAGCTCCGCCGATGGAACGGCCTGCGCGCTGCGCATCTGAAAGACGCCGGCCTGCGCCGCGCCGCCGCGGCTATGGCCGTTCGACTGCAGGAGCTTGCGCTGCGGCGTTCGACTGGTGAGGAGCGTCACGAGCTTGCCGTTCTCGACAAGCGATACATCTTTGGCCGCCACGCCTTCGTCGTCCACCGCGTAGGCTCCGGGGACCGGCTTGCCGCCGTACTGCGCCAGCGACGGGGTGTCGCTCACCGAGAATGCGTCCGGAAGGACCCGCAGTCCGATGCGCGTCAGAAACGGCGTCACCTGACCCTGCGCGGCTTGCGTGGCCCGCGGATTGTCGGCGTCGGGCGCTCGACGCGCCACCATCAGCGGGACGAGCGTCTCCGCAATCAGCTGCCCGCTTGCTTCGCCTTCGATGAGAACGGGGCCGGTGTAATCCTCGCCGACCGGCGCAGCGCGCTCGGCGGTCAGGCGGACGGCCAGGTCGCGCGCGCGGGCGACGAGGTCACTGACGCGCGGCAGGTCCTCCGCACGGTTTTCAACGACGCTGAACGAGTCCCGCAGCACGGTCCCATCGTCGGTCTGCGTATCGGCGCTCACGCGCAGCAAGGCCGATTGAATCGGCACGACCGACTTGAACCCTTCGCTGTTCACGTAGTACCGGATGCCACGCGACGCGGTCAGCGACACGTCGGAGGAGTGCACGTCGGCGCTCGACGCGAAGGCCGCGGAGATTTGCCGCACGCCGTCGATCCACTCGCGGTTCGAGCGGCCGGGCGCGAGGGCCGGCAGGACCGTTTCGACCGGTGTTTCTTTCGAGAAATCGGGAATCGATTCCGCGCTGGTCCGGTTTTGGAACGCCGCTTTTTTTCTGGCGAACACGTTGACGGCGCGTTTGTACGCCGCATCGGTGGCCAGCCAGATCTCCCGGCGCATCGCATCGTAATCGTCGTCGAGCGGCGCCAGTACGGCGCCGTCGGATCCGCCGCGATTGGGACCGACAAACCGCGAGCTGTCGAACACGTAGTCGCCCACACGAACCTCGACGCGCAGCGCCCGGATTCGTCTCGTTGTGTCCTCGACGATCGCGCCGAGTCTCGCCTGCATGGTCACGTCCGACACGTCTTCGACTTCGTAGGCGATGTAGTACGGCGACGGCTCGTCTTTCAGCCGCAGGCCCTCGATCGATCGCTTCAGTTCGTCCTGCATCGCGGCCAGCGTCGGCGACGTCGTTGACGTCGTTGACGTCGTTGACCCCAGGGACTCCTGGGCGCGGACTGGCGCGTTCGGCGCGAGCAGGAGCGCGAGGCCGACCGCAGCGATGATTCGAGCGCGCATCTCAGGACTTCTTTCTCTGCGCCGGGGCCGGCAGAATGGGCAGCGTTTCCTGAGATTGCGCCTTCTTCTGCACCTCGACCTCGCTGACGAGCAGCGCGGGGGCCGAGGCCGATACCGGCACGCCGCCACTCTCCGCGCCGCAGATCCCGTTGAAGACCTCGGTCTTGTTGCTCGTTGCGACGATCTTGCCGAAGGCGGCGAGCGGCGTACCGATCAGATCCACGCCCCGCACGAGCTCCGGCGGCCGGCCGTCGGCGTAGATGCGATAGACGACGTTCGGGTTCACGTTGAAGGCGTTGGGGCGCGAACGGTCCGTGAACGTGAAGCCGCCCTCGATGTTCTCGAAGAGCAGGCCGAACGGTTTCCCCTGTTTGCGCGCTTCCTCCCGGAGCATATCGGTCAACGCTTCCTGGGTGACGGTCTTGGATGATTCGACGAGGAGATTCGACTGACGCGACACGGGCAGGTACCCCGGTTGCGCCCGCCCGTGGCCGTTCGATTGCGGAAACGCCAGGAGCGGAGCCCGCCCCAGCAGGAAGGTCTTGAGCACGCCCTTGTCCACGACCGTGACGCGGCGCGCTTTCACGCCCTCGTCGTCGTACAGGTAATGGCCGATGAGCTCGGTGTTCCCCAGCTTCCGCTGGGTCGGGTCGAACACGACGCTCAAAAATGGCGGCAGGACCGGCTGATCCACGCTCTTCGCAAACGTCTGCGCATCGTCGGCGCTCTTCTGGCGATGCCCCTCGACGCGGTGACCGAAGATCTCGTGGAAAAACACGCCGGCCGCGCGGCCGGACAGGATGGCCGGACCAGAAAACGGATCGACGATCGGTGCGACGCGAAGCTTGGAAAGCAAAACCACCATCTCGCGCGCGTCGGCCGCGAGCTGCTTTTCGTCGGGCAACCCTTCCAGTGTTCTCGAGTAGTAGCTGGCATACAGCGGCAGCTCCATCCCGTCGGTCGCCTTGGTCATCGCCTGGATGAAGAGACGGCACGTGATGTCGCCGGTGGCGATCTGGGAGCCGTCGCTGTTGGTGTAGTACCGGTTGTCCGAGTCGATGGACAAAGAGACGTCGCTGTCGAACACGAATGGATCGTCGGCGAAGAGCGCCGAGATGCGGCGGAGCCGCGCCTCCCATACTTTCGCGTCCACCGAGTAGGTGGCCGGCGCGCCCGTGAAGGTCTGCGGATCTTCGCGCGAGAAATCGGGCGCCGGGTTCTCGTCTTTGATCTTGGCCGCGACGTTTGTCTTGACTCGGGTCAACGCTTCGGCGGCCTGCTTGAACGATCGGTCCGTCGCCCGCCACAGCGCAAGCTGGATCGGCTTGGGGTCGTCGGTCAGCGGCAGCGAGACGACGCTGACGCGCGGACGGGAGGCATTCGGGTCGCCGCGCAGCGGATGGGTGTTGTCGAGGGCGTAGTCGCCGACGCGCACTTCGATGGTGGCAAACCGGCTGCGGGCCTCATCGCTGCGCTGCAGCGCGCCGAACGCGGCGCTCATGTGCGTCGTCCGCGTGTCGTGCAGCGTGTAGCTGATGAAGTAGGGTCGGACCGGCTCCTTCTTCAGTCCCTCGAAGTTCCGCTGCAACTCCGATTGCACGATGCCGAGGAGCGGGCTGCCCGCGCCGCCGACCGGCTGGCTGGCCGGCCCGAAGACGCCGGCGGCGAGCGCGACGAAGATCAAGAGCCTCAGACGTTTCATGCCGACTCCTCTGGCAGAGCGATGACAGCGCGATCGGATCGGGCGAGCACGTTCGTTGTCGGGGTCCATGCATGATAGCGCATTCCCTCGCGTCAGAAGGTGACGTTCCCGCTGAGGTGTGCCCGTGTTGACGCGCCGACCCCGTGCGCGACGGCGAGGTTCAGCCGAAGGAAGGCTGCGGCGCACCAGACGCTGCCGCCGAAGCCTCGCGTCACCGCCTGATCGTCGAACCGTTGGCCGTGGTCGTACACTGTGCCTGCATCGGCAAATGCGCTGACGCCAAATTTCCCGAACCGCAGCGGAGAGGTGAGGGGCACGCGCAGCTCCAGGGATCCGGCGACCAGCGTGTCGCCCACGGCCGTGCCGGCCCTGAACCCTCGCACGCTGGCCTCACCGCCCAGCATCGGCTTCAGGTATTCCGGCAGCGCCCGATTGGCCGCCGAGCGTTGCGCGCTCGCCACCAGAATCGTCTGACCGAGCAAGCCGACGTATCCGTGCGCCTCGAGCTCGGTCCGGTCGACGCGTTCGCGGCTTCGAAACGCGAAACGATCCTGAGCAGCCCGCGCGTAGACCGCGTTTCGCGCGAGCCACGGATCGAGGCGGGTATCGACGACCACCTCGGCGCCGGTATCGACGAAACGATCCGTCGCGCCGAGAAAGGAGACGTGCTGCCAGCCGATTGTCGCTCCGATCCGCAGCGACGGAAGAAGGTGGCGCTCGCCGTGTGCCCAGACCGCCACGCGGTCATCGTCCTCCTGAAAGAATGGATGCGTCTTTCGAACGATTGACGCCCCGCCTTCGGCACGCGTGAGTAATCCGCGATCGAATCGCTTGTCGATTTCTGCGGCCGCGCGCTTCTCGCCGCCCCATGTCGCGGGAAACGACAGCCGGCTGTCGGATCCCATCGCATCGGGGACCGCGACGCGCGCGCCATAAGTGAGGCCGTAGCCGTCCTCACTGCCGAGCAGCGGGAGGAAAAGGAGATTCAACCGCCGACTTCTGACGACCCGCGTCGGCCGATCGGGATCGCCGGTGGTCTGAATCGCCACCGGTCCCTCATCCACCAGCAGCACGAGGACGATCCGCGTCGGGTCGCTGATCGATCCGTACCGCTTCAGCACCTCAACCCGCTTGAACCGTTTCGACTGACGCAGCCGATCGGCGACGGCCGACACCGTGTCGGGGCCGATCGGCATGCCGATGTTCACGCCGGCCAGCAGCAGGACTTCCGCGTCGGTCGTGGCGAGGTTGCCCTGGACGCGCACCTCGGAGACGACCTCGGCGGGCTGCGGCGCCTGCAGCAGTCCGGCAAGGAGCCCGGCGAGCAGGAATGATGCGGTGTGCAACGTGTTCTTATCGTGCCGTGCCGATGTGGACCTTGCTCGCGACGTCGGCCTGGCGGTAGTCGTGATAGTCGACGGCCCAGCGAACGTCGAAGCGGCCGGTCGCCACGTCCGCGGCGACGGTGAACTCGAGATCGCGCGGCAGCCAGATGCCGGGAAACGGCTGGCCCATGGTCATCGTCGCGCGGACGGTATCGAGGCGAACGAGCCACTGGGCCGGCAGGAAATCGAAATCGATGTTGTCGAAGGTGTACTTGACGATCTGATGGCTCGTCGGATCGATCCACAGCGTGATGAGCGCGACTTTGTTCATCATCCGCTGGACTTCGGCGTCGCGTGGATCCTGCGGGTTATGGTCCCGCGCCATCCGGCGCCCTTGCCGCGCCGAGTACAAATTGGCCGGATAGTACTCGACCCGCATCACCTCGTGACCATCGAGCATCTCGCGTCCGACCAGCGCGTACTTGCCTTCCTCGAACTTGAAGCGGAGAAAATACGCGGACGACACGAACTGTGGCTCACGAGCCTGGCGCAGCAGTCCGTCGAGGCTTGCCGAGCTGCCGCCGGGATCCGATTGCGCCCGGTCGACCGATGGCTGCGCACTGTCGACAGACGACTGGCGACTGTCGACTGACATGCGTTTGTCGCGTTCCTGGCTGCGGCGCAGGAATTCAGCTTCATACCGCCGGCGGTCGGCGTCGCCGATCTCGACCCCGTTGAACTTCACGGGGCTGCGGACGAAATAGCCGTCGCGGATGTACCAGGTGTACTCGCGGCGCTCGCCCCAAATCGGCTGTCGGCTGGGCCCGCGAATCTCGATCTGCTCCCGCTCGTCGAGGACGTACTGCTGGAGCTTCTTCCAGTTGTCGTCGCGGCGCGCGAGGACCAGCCGCATGAAGGCGTCGAGATCGGTTTCGGCGTGGATGGGAAAGAGCGCCGTCGCCAGGACGATGAGGGCGACAGCAACGAACGCGACGGGTCTCAAGGGTGAAGTCTCAAGTCTGCCCGGCTCGATCAGCCGCATGGTCCTTCTCTTCAGACTTCAGACTCGAGACTTCACACTTTCAAGAGCGCTACTTCGTTCCGCGTTGCGCGAGCTTGCGATAGTACTCTTCGATGGCCTGGCGGAACTCTGCCGGCACTTCGTCGGATCCTGAGAGCGACAACTGATTGTT
>JBGPKK010000196.1:0-8488 GCA_041485905.1 Vicinamibacteria bacterium | reverse complement strand
TCATTGATTGGACATTGATCGGATCGAACGAAATAACCAGATGACCAGATGAAGATCGCCGTCTGTCTCAAGCAGGTGCCCACTCGGGACTGGCAGCCGCGCCTCGACGAAACGAACACCTGGATCCGCGAGTCCGACGCCAGCTACGAAATGAACGAGCCGGACGCCTACGCGCTCGAGGAGGCGCTCCGCCTTAAGGAGAAACACAGCGGCGAGGTCGTGGCCTGTTCGGCCGGTCCCGGACGCGTCGCGCAGGTGCTGCGCGAAGCGCTCGCCCGCGGCGCCGATCGCGCCATCCACGTCGAACACGACGGGCTCGCCAGTGCGGACGCATTCGTCGTCGCCGAGGCGCTCGCCGCCGCGATGTCTGAGGAGCGCTTCGACATCATCCTCACGGGTCTGCAGTCCGACGATCAGGGTTTCGGGCAGACCGGCGTCGTGCTGGCTGAGCGGCTCGGTCTGCCGCATGCGACGATCATCATGGAGGTCGCGGTCCAGAACCTATCGGTGCGAGTGAAGCGCGAGCTCGAAGGCGGGTGGTTCCAGTGGGTCACCATGCCGCTCCCGGCGCTGCTGACAATTCAAAGCGGCATCAATCAGCTCCGCTACGCGACGCTCAAGGGCATCATGGCGGCGAAAAAGAAAGAGATTCGGAAGGTCTCTCCGCCTTCGGTCTCCTCACGCACCCAGAAGATCGCCGGGCTGTACGTGCCGGAGAAGACCAAGAAGACACAGTTGATTGACGGTCCCCCCGCCGAGGCCGCGAAAGAGCTCGTCCGGCAGCTCCGCGAAGAGGCGCGCGTCATTTGATCCTCGTCATCGCCGAGCACCGGGACGGCAGGCTGAATCGCGCGACCTGGGAAACCATCACGGCGGCGCAGCAGCTTGCCGGCGATCAGCCGATCGCCATCGTGGTGGCGGGATCCGGCGTGCAGAGCGTCGCCGCCGAGCTCGCCGCGGCCCAGGTCCAGGAGATCGTGACGATCGATAACCCGGCGCTGGCCGCGTACACGCCGGACGGATACACGGCGGCGTTGCACCAGGCCATTCAGCAGTTGTCGCCGTCGCTCGTGCTTCTGCCGCATACCTACCAGACGCGAGACTTCGCGCCGAAGTTGGCCGCGCGGATGGGCCGCGGGCTCATCACCGACGTCACCGCGATCAAAGGCGTCGGTGGCGAGCGCGCGTTCGTTCGGCCGATGTTCCAGGGCAAGCTGACGGCTGACGTGATACCGCAGGGACCGGAGCCTCACGTCGTCACCTTCCAGATTGGCGCGTTTCGCGCGGATCAGGCCGTACGCGGACAATCGGCAGCACCGGTGCGCACGATTGACGTCACGATCGACGCCTCGTCCATCCGGCAACGGCCTGAGGCTCCATTTCAACAGGCACGGCAATCAGTCGATCTTTCGCAAGCCGAACGCATCGTGGCCGTGGGACGCGGAATCAAGGGACAGGAGCACTTGGGGCTGGCGCAGCAGCTCGCCGAAGCCCTCGGAGCGGAGCTCGGGGCCTCGCGCCCCATTTGCGACGCCGGTTGGCTGCCGATGGAACGGCAGGTCGGCAGTTCGGGACAGACGGTCGCGCCGAAAGTGTACGTCGCCCTCGGAATTTCTGGCGCCATCCAGCACCTGGTCGGCATGAAGGGATCGAACGTTGTCGTGGCGATCAACAAAGACCCCGACGCGCCGATTTTCGAGATCGCCGACTACGGAATCGTCGGCGACCTGTTCGAGATCGTCCCGGCTTTGATCGCGGCCCTGAAGACGTGATCCTCTGCGGTTGACGTGTCCGTGGCAACCATCGTCCTCTGGCTGCTTGTCGTCGTGTCCGTCGGCGTCTTCGCGGCGCAGGTGGCGACACGCGTCCGCCTGATCGCTGCCGCGCCCAACACGTTCTCCATCAATCGGATCGGTGTCCGCCTCCTCAGGTTTTTCGCCGACGTCCTCTGCCAGCGTCAGACGATTGCCGAGCGTCCTGTCGCCGGAATTGCGCACGCGTTCGTGTTCTGGGGCTTCATCGCGTTCGCGGGATATACGACGACGGAGTTTTTGTACGGGCTGGGCATCGTCGATCTGACCCATTCCGCGTGGTTCCACACCTACCGGCTGGTGCTGACGGGATTTGCCTGGGCTGTGCTGGCCGGCATTCTGTATCTCCTCGTGCGGCGCGGTGTCGCTCGGCCGGTCGGGCTCGGCACACAGGTGTCGAGCGAATCGATCGTCATCGGCCTGCTCATCGCGACGCTGATGACGACCTTTCTGCTGACGTTCTGGCTCCCAGAGGACACGACGGCGGGACGCGTGAACTGGTGGGTGCATGCCATCGTCATCCTCGTGTTCGTCGCGCTGATTCCAGCCTCGAAACATTTTCACCTCGTACTGTCGCCCATCACGGTCTTTCTGAAATCGCCGACACTCGGCAATCTGCCGAATCTCGATTTCGAGAAAGAGGAAGTCGGACTGGAGACCATCGCCGATCTCGGCAGCAAGATGGTGCTCGATGCGTTCACGTGCGTCGAGTGCGGCCGGTGCCAGGTGAACTGTCCCGCGTGGGGTGCCGGAAAAGAGCTCAATCCCAAGGAGATCATCCTGCAGACGCAGGCGGCGTTGCTCGCCGACCACCGTGAGACGCGGCTGGCCGCTGTGTATTCCGAGAAGGTTCTCTGGCAGTGCACGACGTGCGGCGCGTGCGAAAATCAGTGTCCGGTCGGCATCGAGCATCTGCCGATCTTGATCGGCTCGCGGCGAGGGCTGGTCTCGAACGGCGAGGCGCCGAAGTTCCTGGGCGCCGTTTACAATCATCTCGAGCGGCGGGGCAACATCTGGGGGCTCGGCTACGACCAACGGCAGAGGTTCGTCGAATCGTCCGCGCTCGAAATCTTCGATCCGTCGAAGCACGACGTGCTCGTGTGGCTCGGGTGCGCGGGGGCCTTCGAGACCGACTATCAGAAATCGATGCGATCGCTGTTCGAGATCCTCCGAAGCAGGGGCGTCGCCTTTGGCGTCCTGTCGAAGGAGCGGTGCACGGGCGATCCCGCCAAGCGCACGGGCAACGAATACATGTTCCAGGAGCTCGCCAGGGGCAACATCGAGGATCTGAAGGCCGCGGGTCCGAAAACGATCCTGACGTCGTGCCCGCACTGCGTGAAAACGATCGGCGACGACTACCGACAGTTCGGGTACGAGGTGGACGTCGTGCACACCGCCGTGTTCGTCGACGAGCTGCTGCGAGACCTGCCCGGCGATGACGCCGCGACAGGTGACTCCGTGACGTTTCACGACCCGTGCTACCTCGGACGCTATGCCCGGAAGGTCGACGAACCGCGACGACTCCTGACACGATTTGGCGGCACGATCACCGAACCAGAGCGAAATCGGGAAAACCCGTTCTGTTGCGGCGCCGGGGGCGGCCTGCTATTCGCGGACAAAGAGGAGGAGCCTGGCACGCGCATCAGCGACATGCGCTTCCAGCAGCTTCGCGCAACAGGCGCCAATACCGTCGTGACAGCGTGCCCGTTCTGCTCGATCATGCTGAAGGGCGCGCACGCGAGCGCCGGGGCAGAGGGCGGCGACGTCCAATTTGTGGATCTCATGACATACGTGAACGGCCGGTTAAATAAGGCGTGAGCGAGGCTGCGTGGCGGAGCTCTGCGAGCAAGCGCATCCAGGCGCGACTGATTGCCGCGCTTGGGTATCGCCTGATTGCGGCTCTGGGGTCGACGCTCGGCTGGCGCACCGAAGGCCTCGAGCATCTCGACCGAATCGTCGCCAGCGGGCGCCAGCCCATCATGGCCTTCTGGCATGGTCGCATCCTGCCCGCCACCTACTACTTTCGCCGCCGCGGCATCGTCGTCATCACGAGCGAGAATTTCGACGGCGAGTGGATTGCGGGAATCATCGAGCGGTTCGGCTACGGGACCGCCCGTGGATCGACGTCACGGGGCGCGCGAAAGGCGCTGCTTCAATTGACGCGTGACATGGCGGAGGGGAAGCCGGCCGGATTTACCGTTGACGGCCCGCGCGGTCCCTCGCGCATCGCGCAACCCGGCGCCGTGTGGCTTGCGAAGGCGACGGGGCATCCCGTCCTGCCGTTTCATCTCGAGGCGAGCCGTCACTGGACGCTCAAGAGCTGGGACCGCACGCAGATTCCGAAGCCCTTCGCGACCGTGTCGATCGCGATGGGCGAGCCGTTTCAAGTGGCCGCGGACGCGGATGAAGTCGGCATCGAGGCTGCACGCCAGCTGCTGGAAATCCGGCTCCAGGCGCTCGAGACGCGAGCGCGGGCGCTCCTGAAGTAGAGAGGCGCGCAACGGGGTGACGACCGCGCCGCCATGCACCAAGCGCGAGAACGTTCAGACCGTCGAGGCCCACGTCGCCGAACATCCCTTCACGAATGTGCCAGACGAGAACGCCTTCGGCAATCGCCCTGGGTCGGGGGCTGCGCAAAGTAGCAGGGACAGGGAATATCGTGCCTCCATTCTTGCCGGCCATATCAACGTTCGCTATTCGATCCAGGCGCCGACCTCTGCGAGCGCCGCGTCTTCCGACAGGCCTCGGGCAGCCGCGCGGACGCCCGACGGAACCCAGTCGGGGAAGGGAACTTCCCTGGTCACATGACGCCCCGAACTCGTGTGGACCTCGCGCACCTGCGAGAGGTGATCCGGTGGAAATCGGCCCGCGGCTCGGACAAGAGCAGGCCACAACCGCCGATGGACGAAGGTGACCTTGCCCTTGACGAGCCGACACACCAGGACATCCTCACTGTCGCGGACAGATCGCGTCACCGCGAAGATCTCGCGACTTTTCGGATGAGACCACCAGCTACCCCGAACGGGCTCTCCAGCGATGACCTCAGCCAGCGACGGAACCGGGCCTTGCCCGGCCTCGAGTACGACACCGTACTTACGAATGAAGGCGAGAGCTTGGCGTGAAGTCACCTCCACGTTCCCTTTCACGTCCGGCTAACGCTGTCGGGCGGCGTATTCGAGTACGTTTTCACTTCATTTGTCCCTGCAAGGCGATCATGGCAGCGCGCGCGGCATCCTTCTGGTCCTTGCCCCAAGGCGCGCCCACTGACTTCCCAAGCGACGCGATCGACTTCCGCAAGCTGTTCACCGAAGTCGCCAGTGCTCGTTCGGCGTACTCATCCAGCTGTTTCTCGGGTATCCCGAGGAGTCTTAAGCCGCACGCTCTGGCGGCGCGAGCAAGCGCGTCGCGGAATAGCACCCCCTCAGCCTTGTGCATCCGGAAATGCACGGCAAGGATCTCGTCGACGGTCCAATCAGGCATGGGATCGACCACGAGTACCGCGCAGGCGGCTACATCATGTCCCGCTTCGCGTGCGCGTTTTACAGCCGTTCGCATCTCTCGGACCGCGATTCGGCGCGCCGACACGAGACCCCGTCCGACTAGATCTCGTGCGTCGCCCGCGTTCAAGCGTTCGGCAGCGTGATAGGGCTGCTTCGCCCACGAGGCTTCATCCTTCTCGACGAGCTCCATGCGGCGCCGGTCGACGACCTGTAGCTCGCCGCTGCGTGTGCCGAGGACGACCAGGGCTGCCCACCCTGAGTGGGCCTTTATCCCGAACGCGACTTTCATGGTCAGGTTTACGAGACTCCCGGCTGATACTCTGCCTTGTCAGCGGTTCCGGCGTCCGCCCAACGATCCGCGCTGAGCCGCGGCGCTCGCAATCCCAGGTAGTGGGTCAGTTTGCCTCGCGGGGAATCTGTCTGGCGGATAACCAGCTCAGTCCCCAGCCGATCTGCATTCCAAGAAACGCGCAGATAGCCGAAGTGTCGGTCTTGAGCCAGTAGGAAATTGGATAGGCGACAAGCACACCAAACGAAATACCCCCGAGGGTCCCCGCCAGCATTATTCGGCCGCGTTTTCTCCCTGGTCCAACTAGATGACGGAAAATCGTCGCCACAATGATCGAGACAACCACCAGCAGCACCCGTATGACCAACGTGACACCCTCGCTGCTCATAAAGACACCTCAATTCATCTGTTCAAGAGGGCCACGATTTCTTCGATATTCCAGACAGGATCCGGGATGCCTGCTTCCATGGCAGGCGTCACACGGAGCGTCTGGTGGACCGGCCGAAGTTGTAATACATGAAGTAGAGTGCCACGGTTGCCGCGTGGTATTCGAGCTTTTTCGAGAACGCATTGCCGAACAGGATCACGCTCACCAACGATGGCCGGTCCTGCGCACACGGCTGTACGAGCGCCTCGATGTAGGTCTGGACGCGGGCGGGAAGTTGAACGCCAAACGCTGCATCGGACGTGGATAACATCGTCATGCCTGTGGGTGCTCGGTGGACGCTGGAGCGGAGTCCGCCCAACGCGATGCCCTTCAGTCGCGGCGCTTCACGATGCGACCAAAGTGCAAGGCGGTTTCTCGTGCCCCTGAAAATCGCTGCCACGTTCGGGTCAGACAGATAGTTTTTCAGTGGAACGGTGAGGGCTGCGCAAAGTAGCAGGGACAGGGATGCTGCACTTGCAGGTATCGAAACAGTCGCCTTTCGCACGCCACTTCGGTACGTCTATCATCGTGCCCCTTCTTTGCCGGCCCAACTTCTTGCTGAGTAGACCGCTAGCTTCCGCTCGCAGCCATTGCGGGCCACTGCCCGTGCAGCCTTGCGCGACAGTGCCCAAGAATCAAGGCGCCAACAGCGGCAGGATAGGCATGGCGCCGGGAGTGACGGTATCCTGAGTCGTGTCGATGATCCTGTCCTTCGTGTCCCTCGTGGCTTCAGCGCATGTCCCTCATTCTGATTTCCTCCACACGATTCGCTGATCACCAGACGCCGCCAGGCCATCCGGAACGGCCCGAGCGCGCCGAGGTGATGGACGTCATTGCCGGCGCCTGGCGCGACCGTGGCGGCGAGGTGGTCGCGCCCCGGGCCGCCACCGACGAGCAGTTGGCGCGTGTGCACGACGTTGAGTACCTCCGACGCATCTCTGAAACCGCCGGCCGGGCGGTGGCCCTGGACCCAGACACGTACACGTCGCCAGACACGCACGAGATCGCGCGGCTGGCGGCGGGTGCTGCGATCGACGCCGTCGAGCGCGTGATGAGCGGTTCATCCGGCAGCGCGCTCGCCCTCGTCAGGCCGCCCGGACACCATGCCGAGCGAAGCCGTGCGATGGGCTTTTGCCTGTACAACAACGTCGCGGCGGCAGCGGCGCACGCGCGGACGCTTGGCGCCGAGCGCGTGGCGATCGTCGATTACGACGTTCATCATGGCAACGGCACGCAGCACATGTTCGAATCGAATCCGAACGTGCTGTATGTCTCGACCCACCAGTTTCCGTTTTACCCAGGTACCGGAGCCGCAGACGAGGTCGGTGTCGGGGCGGGTGGAGGCTTCACGGTCAATCTTCCGATGGAGGCTGGCGCGGCGAGCGAGGATTACCGCGTCGTATTCGCGGAGGTCGTGCTGCCGATCGTCGGGCAGTTCAAGCCGGATCTGGTTCTCGTGTCCGCCGGGTTCGACGCACATGAGCGCGATCCGCTCGCCTACATGCGGCTCACCGCCGAGGCGTTCGCGGCGATGACGATGGAGTTGAGAGGGGTGGCGGCGGATTGCTGCAACGGGCGCATCGTCTCAGTGACCGAAGGCGGGTACGATCTCCATGCGCTCGCGGCGTCCCTCGACGCCGTCGTCCAGACGCTCGCCGGCCCGTTCGGTCCGGCGCGCTGGCCGAAGAGCGACGTCGCCTCGACACGCGGCCGCGCATCGGCGGATGCATCGAAGCGGGCGCTCGCGCCCTTCTGGAAGCTCTAACGCCGAAGATAAATGCCAAAGGCCTGGCGATCAAGCCAGCCGCCTGTGAAAGCAAACCGACGCCCAAGGGGTATGCTATCATACAGCATATGAAACGGACGACAATCTTCGTGCCGGAAGCCCTCGAGCGCGACCTGCAGCTCTACGCGCGCCGGGAAGGGAAGCCGGCGGCGGCGGTCGTTCGAGAAGCGGTTGCGGCCTATATCGCCCGCCCCGCTTCCCCGGCGCGCCTGCCGTCGTTCGCCGGCGCCTTCGACAGCGGCCACTCGGACACCGCCCAGCGGCACGACGAGCTGCTGTTCAACGCGCTCACGCCGCACGACGTGCGTCTTGCCGCGCGGCCGAAGCGAGGGCTCTCCGGTCGTTCGCGGCGTTCCACAAAGACGCGTCGCTGATGCCGTTGCTCGTCGATACCGGCGTCCTCTACGCGCTCGCCGATCGGCGCGACGCCTGGCATAAGAAGGTGCGCGCGTATCTCGAATCGAGCGCGGACACGCTGCTCGCGCCTGTCACGATTCTTCCAGAGGTCGCGTACCTCCTCCGACATCGCATCAGCGCCGAAGCCGAGCAGGCGTTTGCCGCCTCGGTCGCGAGCGGCGAGCTGGCGGTTGAGGATCTGAGCCGCGGCGATTGGACCCGCGCCGCGGAGTTGATGTCGACCTACGAGTGGCTGGGGCTTGTCGATGCCACCGTCGT
>JBGPKK010000195.1:0-8535 GCA_041485905.1 Vicinamibacteria bacterium | reverse complement strand
TACGCACTACTCGCAGGTTGTTACATTGGAGAACAGCATGACCAAGCTCAGGTTCACTGATGTTGTCATGCGTGCATTGGCGATCTTGGCGCTCAGCCTCGCTCCATCACTCAGCCTGACGGCGTATGCTCAGAACCACGGAGACCAAGTCGTCCGGCAACTCCGCGACCTGCCTACTTCGTTGCCTGGCATCGCACGCTCGGACGCAACGATCGATCCGATTGAACAGCGGCGGGACGCACTGTATCAGCAACTCCTTCAGCTTGGAGATGAGGGATCACGAGCGCTAGCAGAAGGGCTGCGTGACCCCGACGTTCAGCTCCGGAGGAATGTCGCACTTGCGCTCTTGGTTTTGTCGGGCGGTTGGCGCGCCCCGGCGCAAAAGCTGGATATCCGAGCCTACTTGCCCGCGCTCGTTGCGGCCTTACGGGACGATGACGGTAGCGTCCGGGCCAGGGTGGCGCAAGCGATCGGCGAAATTGGTCCGGACGCGGCGCCAGCGGTGTCTGCTCTTGTCACGTTGTTGACAGATAGCGACGAAGGATCCCGGAACAGCGCCTGCATCGCACTTTACGGAATCGGCCCAGTCGCGAAGGGGGCGCTGCCGGCATTGCGAAAGTCGCTTTCCGATCCGAGCGCAGACGTCCGACGGTTTGCTCAGAGGGCGATCGAAAAGATTGAAGGACAGCGGTAGCGGCCTGCCGCCCAACAAGGACTGGACCCGACGGCGCGTTGGGTCTGAGCGCGCCGCGGGTCAGTCCTGGCTGTTGAACTGAACGCGTTATGGTGTTCTGGATCGAATTCGTCAGCTCGGAAAGGAAGAGTGCTTGTCTCTGACCAGTTCCGATTGGCGACTGTCAGGCTCGTATTTCGAGGCCTGTAACTGCGATGCGATCTGTCCGTGCCGGCGCCAGGGCGGCCGCAAACTGACAACAGGCTCCACATACGGCGTGTGCGACTTCGCGCTCTCGTGGCGCATAACGAAGGGCCGGTGGGGCGACCTCGATCTGTCCAGCCTTTCGGTCGTGCTTGCCGGGTCTTATCGTGATGACGAGCCTGGCAAGCCTTGGCGCGTGTGTCTCTACGTGGACGAACAGGCTACCTCGGCACAGCACGAGGCGTTAGCGAAGATTTTCCTGGGTCAGGCGGGAGGTACGCCAGTGCGCAACTTTGCGGCAGCGATCGGCGAAGTTTACGCTGTCCGTCCCGCCAAGATCGAGCTGGAACATAGGCCACGTCGGTGGCTCATCCGTGCGAGTGATTACGTGTCAGTGCGCGCGACCGAGCCCGTGTCCTCTGATCTGCCGGTTTCCTGCGGCATTCCGGGCCACGATCATCCGGGCGAAGAGTTACGGACGGAACTGATGCGCGTAGAAGATCATCCCTTGCGGTGGGAGGTCCATGGTCGGTGCGGGTTTGCGTCGGACTTTGACTACCTGTCTGACGCTGCCTGACACGGCATGCACCAGACGGCGCTCGCGTGAATCCTGAGGTCCTCAACGACCTGGCCGGTTTGCCAGGCGGTTGTGACGATGACGTTGACTACCGCCCGAGGCGGACACTACTGGGCAGTCGCCGTGGTGCCCGTCAGTTTGCGGATGAGCGCGGCTGACGGCCCCCTGGCGAGATCGAGCGGGGTCTTGTTCTGGAAGTTCTGGACGTCGAGCTTCGCGCCTTTGCTGACGAGGAACTCGATGATCCGAGTCGCTCCGGTTTGCGCCGCGTAGTGCAGGGCGGTATTTCCCAGATCGTTGATCGCGTTGACGTCGGCGCCGGCGTCCACGAACAGCTTGATCGCGTCGAGCGGATCGGCGCGGCCGGCCTTCTCGATCACGTCCTCTTCTCCGCCGCGTGGTCTGGCGCCGAGTCCTGACGCCATCATCAACGGCGTCGAATTGTCGGTGATGGCCATCTCCGGATCGGCGCCTTTCTCCACCAGCAGGCGAATCGCTGCAAGATCCATAGACCTGGTCGCGCGGTACAACGGCGTCGCGCCGACGGGCACGGCAATGTCTCCCTGCGCCTGCCGCGGCGGGATCTTCTTCCAATACGCCTCGTTGGGATCCGCGCCGCGGGCGAGCAGCAACTTGACCAGATCCAGGCTGTTGAGGCGCTTGTCCGTATCGGGCGGGTTGGGCCGGTTGCTGTAGGTCGCGAGGTTGCGCATCTCAATCGCGGTATAGAGCGAGCCGTCGTTGACGTTCGCGCCTTTCTCGATCAGGCGTGCGGCGAAATCGTAGTGGCCGTTGAAGATCGCCGTCTGCATCGGGGTGAACCCGTATTGCGGCTCCTTCAGGTTCATGTCGGCGCCCGCCTCAATCAGGACGTCCGCCGACTCGATGGCGCCCTGCCGCGCCGCAAACAGCAGCGGCGTGAGGCCGCCCTCGGAGCGGTCGTGGATGATGCCGCCGCTGCCGCCCGTCAGCTTGGCAAATTCGTAATGCACCGAGCGGGCGTTCACGTCGGCGCGAAGCTCGATGAGGAGCTTGACCACTGCCGCATGATTTTCCGCGGCCGCCCACATGAGCGCCGTCTGCCCGCGCCACGCTTCACGCGCGTCCACGTTCCCGCCAAAGGTGAGCAGCAACTTCACGGCGTCCACGTTGCCCGTCCGCGCGGCGGTCATGAGCGGAGTTTCGCCGTCGCCGAACGACGCGTTGGGATCGGCTCCCGCTTTCAACAGCGCTTCAATCATCGCGACGTTGCTGACCGTGCACGCTTCATGAAGCGGGGTAACGCCGTATCGGTTGGCGATCTTGGCGTTGGCGCCGGCACGGAGCAGCAGCCGGGCAGTTTCCAGATCGTCCCAATGCGCGGCCCAGTGCAGCGCCGTCATCCCTTCGGCGTCGGGCGCGTTCAGCGCGTTCAGATCGGGGCGCTGCTTCAGCAGCGAGCGCACGGTCGCCTTGTCGCGATTCCTGGCCGCGTCGGCGAGACGGGCATCGCTCGGCGCGGCTGCGACGGTGCTCGCGGCGACGAGCGTGAAGCAAACGAAAAACGTCGAACGTAAAACGTAAAGACTCGACAGCCGGCGCTTCGCGTTATGCATGTTCGGTTCCCGTTCTGCGTTTTCCGTCTTCCGTTCTGCGTTTTCCGTTTTGCGTTCTGCGTCTTCCGTTTTTGTTATAACTCAATCCGCCCTGAGCTCTCCCCAAAATGGTCGGTCGATACGCCTGCCTTGTCGAGCAGTGTGATCATCAGGTTCGACAGCGGCGTGTTCGCCTTCATCCTGATATGGCGATCGCCTTTGAGCCGGCCCGCCGCGCCGCCGACCAGGAGAATCGGGAGGTTGTCGTGCGTGTGCTGGTTCCCGTTGCTCATGCCGCTGCCGTACAGAAACATCGAATGATCCAGCAGACTGCCGTCGCCGTCGGGCGTCGATCGCAGCCGCTCGAGGAAATTCGCGAACAGGTCGAGGTGGTACATGTCGATCTTGGCCTTCTTGGCCACCTGCTCGGGCACGTTGTTGTTGTGCGACACCGGATGATGTCCGTCGGCCACCCCGATCTGCGGGTAGCTGAGCGTGCTGAGCTCGCGGGCGAGCATGAACGACACCACGCGCGTGAGGTTGCCCTGATAGGCCAGCGCCATCAGCTCGAACATCAGCTTGGCGTGCTCTTCCCAGTTCTCCGGTACACCGATGGGGGTCGGAGGCACGTCCGCGAGCGTCTCCGAGCGCTTCTCAGTCTGCTGAATCTGCCGCTCGATCTCACGAACGTTGTCCAGGTATTCGGTGAGCTTGGCGCGGTCGCGCAGCCCGAGGCCGCGTTGCAGCTCGGTCACGCTGTCGCGGACCGCGTCGAGAATGCTGTTGTTGCTGACCAGACGCGCCCGCCGCTCTTCAACCGTCGCCGCGTCGCCGCCGAACATGCGCTCGAACACGACGCGCGGGTTGATCTCCATCGGCAGTGGCTGCGTGGGCGTCCGCCACGAGATCGTGCTCATGTACGAGCACAGGAAGTCTCCCGCGCAGCTCCCGAGGTGGCTCGAGTGATCCTCGGTGGCCAACTCAATCGACGGGAACGTCGTACTCTGGCCGATCTTCTGCGCGATGATCTGGTCGACCGTCGTGTTCAACCTGATCACGCTGCCTTTGGCCGGAAACGTGCCGCTCAGCCACATGGCCGTGCTGGGAGAGTGCCCGCTCTCGCCGTTGTTCACGAGACCGGTCAGCACGTTGACCTGACTCCGGAACCGCTCGAGCGGTTTGAGGATCGGGGAGAACTCGAAGCCGGCGCCCTCCTGCGTGGGCGTCCACTCCTTCATGATCGATCCGTGCGGCACATAGATGAAGCCGAAACGCTGCAACGGCGCGGCCGCCGTTCGGGCCAGCGGTGTCTGCGCTGGAACCATGGCGTCCAGCAGCGGCAGCGCGAACGTGGCGCCGACGCTGCTGCGGATGAACGCGCGACGGGACAGGTGCTTCTTGGTCAGAAACATTGCAGCGCTCCTTATTGGTCTTCGGCCTTCTTCATTTTCATCTGAAACGGGACGCTCGTGGCGATTCCGCCGACCAGCGACGAGAACCGGTAGTTGTTGCGTGCCGCGTCCCGGACGATCGCGCGCACGACCGGCATATCGGCAGACTCGAGCCCCCGGCCCAGCGCGTACGTCAGCAGCATTTCGGTGGCCGTTCGCGCGAACTGGTCGGGACGGCTCAGGATCGCCTGCCGGAGGCCTGCTGGACCCTCGACCGCGGTCCCGTCCCAGAGCGTGCTCGACGCATCGATACGCGTGCCCGCATCGCTTGTTCGCCAGCGGCCAATCGCGTCGAAGTTTTCGAGTGACAGGCCGATCGGGTCCATCAGTTTGTGGCAGCTTGCGCACGCCGGGTTCTTGCGGTGCTCCTCCATGCGTTCGCGCATGGTGAGCGGCTTGCCTGGCTTCTCGTCGAGCGGAGGAACGTTGGGCGGCGGTTCCGGGGGCGGCGTGCCGAGAATGTTCGTCAGCACGTATTTGCCGCGCGTCACCGGCGACGTGCGGTTGGCGTACGAATTCAACGCCAGAATGCTGCCATGACCCAGCAGCCCTTTGCGGACATCGTCGCCGACCGCCACACGCCGGAACTGATCGCCGTAGACGTTCGGAATCCCGTAATGGCGCGCGAGGCGTTCGTTCAGGAACGTGTAATCGGCCTTCAGCAGATCGAGCACGCTGTGGTCTTCGAGCACGATGCTTTCGAAGAGCAGCTCGGTCTCGCGCTGGAGCGCCTGCCGCAGGTTGTCGTCGAAGTCGGGGAAGACGTCTTCGTCGGGGCGCAGGCTTTTCAGGTTTCGCAGGTATAGCCACTGTCCGGCGAAGTTGCTGCCGAGCGCACGGGCGCGCTGGTCCGCCAGCATCCGCCTCACCTGCTGCTCCAGGACCGCCGGATTCTGAAGCTTTCCGTCGATCGCCAGGTTCAACAGCTGATCGTCGGGGATGCTGCTCCAGATGAAGAACGACAGGCGGGACGCTAACTCGAGGTCGCTGATGCGATACACGCTGTCGGGCGCGGCCGTCTGAGGGTCGCGCTCGAATCGGAACAGAAACTGCGGGCTGACGAGGATGAATCGAAGCGCGCTCTCGATGCCGGCATCGAAGCCGCCGCCGGTCGTTCGCTCGCTGCGGTAAAAGCCCGCAAGGCGGTCCATCTCCGCGTCGGTGATCGGACGACGATAGGCGCGGCGCGCTATCGTCGAGAGGATCGTCTTCGCGCAGGGCTCGGTCGTATCTGGAACAGGACGTTCGTCCGTCGGATGGCACGTGAAGATCCTGCGGCGGCTCGGCGAGTTTCCTGAGCCGGTGACGTTGAAGGGTCCTTCGATGGTCACCTTGTCGAGCTCGGGGATGCCGACCGGCGTGATCGGATCGATCCGCTCGCGCAGGAACGGCTGCAGCAGGTCCACGGTGGGCGCGGAGCTTTTCTTCAGGAACGCGACGCCCACCGAATGCGGGCCGGCGTTGACGGCGATCCGCTTTTGGAAGCGCTTCTCCATCTCGTCGCCTGCAGACGTCGGGTTCAGGTAGTTCGCCCGTTCGTCTACGGCGCCGCCGAACCGCGCGAGGAGAACGCGCTCGCCGTCAAAGGTGATTTCCAGATCGTGAGGCACCTCGAGACCGCGCACGATGTTCACCGTCTCCCGATAGAGCTTTGGACTGATCACGTATTCGCCGTCGACCGGAAACGTATACCGCACGACGATGCCGCCGCGCGTGCCGATGGGCAGGCCCTCGGCGTGGTCGTCCTGCGAGAGATCGCCGCGGACGCGGAACGTCTCCTTGGTCGGCGCGATCTTCGGATCGCCGGCCGCGAGGCTGGTGATCTTCCAGGCCGCCGACAGGTAGCGCTCCATCAACACCGGCGACACGCCCAGCACATCGGCGATGTTGTCGAAGCCGTACGCGCTGTCGTCAGGCGGCAGCAGCGACGTGACGTCGACGTCGAGCGCCAGCAAATCGCGGATCGCGTTGCCGTACTCGGCCCGGTTCAGGCGGTGCAGCACCGTGCGGCCTGGACGGGGATGAGCGGCCGCGGCCCGGTCGATCGATGTTTCCAGATAGGTCGCGAGTCCTGTGAGGGCCGTCTTGTCCGGTCGCGGCATGCCGACCGGCGGCATGAGTCCGCCGCGGACCTTCCGGATCACTTTTTCCCACACCTCTGCGTGCGCGGGCGCGCTCGCAAGGTCCATCGTGTCCAGCGTCAGCCCTGCGATTTTCGCCCGCTGGTTGTGGCACGTGACGCAGTACTTGTCGACGACGGCGCGTTCGGGCGAAACCGCAGAGGCGACGGCCGGCGCAGGCTGTTGACGAGCGGATGCCAGGGGACGGCTCGAGATCCCAAAGAGCAGCACCAGCCAGCCCACCAGCAAACTACAAACGCCTTTTCTCACTTATGGCCCTCCCGCCGCGGCGCATAACGCCAGCACATATTTTACGGTGAAACCGCCTCAGTTCCCGCAATTTGCCGCGATTGTTCGCAGCGAGGTGACGTTGATGCGTTCCTCATTGGACGCTCTAATCAGAAAGCCCTTGGCTTCGACTTTATGGCCGCGTTCTGATTCGGCAGGGTAGGCCTGCAGCAGCCTGAAAGTGTGGCCGACCCCCGATTTTGGCGGAGTATTGTCGCCTTTCGCGTCTGTTTCGGCGCCGGGATCCCTGGTCCTGATCGCTTCGGTGGCGTTGGTCAGGGTCCATGACGTGCCGGCGGTCTGGGTCAGGCAGCCGGACGTCCGAACGAGCGAGAAGTTGGGCACGGGCTCGGGACCGCCTCTCGCTTCGACTCGAATCGTGTCCAGCGCGCCCGGCCCAAGCTCCCCGGCCCCGGGCGGAAAGGCGTTCAGTTGCAGCACGTAGGCGACGATGTCGGTGTAGGCGGCGTCGGTGAGGCTGCCGGGCGCGGTTCGCGGCATCGTCGTCTTGACGACCGTGAACAGGCTCTTCAAGGTGTCTTCAGCCCACGCGTTCATGAAGGACGCTGGCGCGATCCGATCCGGGAGGGTGTCGTTGTGACAGGCACTGCATTGGCTGGCGAAGATTGCCGCGCCGCGTGTCGCCTGCGCGGACGTGTACACGCCGTCCCACACGGTTTGACCGGCCAGCGCAGACGTGGCGAGCGTTGCGCCGAAAATCGTTGCGAAAATGAGCAGACGCACGGCCACCAATTTATATACTCTTGGGACCTTAATGTTGAAGACATCGCTCGTCGCGGTCTGTGGCGCGCTCGTTTCGGCGACCATCCTTGCGCAGGCGCCGCCCGCCGGGCAGGGGAGAGGGAGAGGCGGGGCCGGCGTGCAGCCCATCCAGCAGGTGAAGCCCGGTCTCTACATGGTCGCGGGCGCCGGCGCGAATTCTCTGGTGCGCATCACCAGCGACGGCGTGATTCTGGTCGACGGCAAGCTGGCGGGCGACGCGAACTACAACGGGCTGATCGATCAGATAAAGACCGTCACCGACAAGCCGGTCAAGTTCGTCATCGTTACGCACCACCACGCCGATCACACCGGCAACAACGCGAAGTTTCTGGAGGCCGGCGCGCAGGTCATCGGCCATGAAAACTTGAAGAAGAACCTCACCACGTACCAATCCACTCCATTACCTGCGTCGCCGAGCATCACGTACGACAAGGACTACGTCGTTCGTCTCGGAGGCGTCGAGGTGCAGGTCCATCATTACGGCCGATCGCACACGAGCGGTGACAGCATCGTGTACTACCGCGATCTGAAGGTTGTAGCCGTCAGCGATGCGGTCACGACCGGAACGACCGGGCCGCTGATCGACTACCCCGGCGGCGGCAGCGCGCTCGAGTGGAAGCAGGTGCTCGACACAGTATTGAAGCTCGATTTCGATGCGGCGATTCCCGGCAACGGCCCCGTCCTGACCAAGGCCGATGTTCAGGCGTTCAAGACAAAATTCGACACCGTGATCGATCGCGCGACCGAGTTGATTCGTAAGGGCGTCGCAAAGGATCAGTTGCTGTCACAACTCAAGACCGACGACATCGGCTGGACGCCGCGAGTTCCGCAGATCGATGCGTTCTATGCCGAGCTGTCCAAGTAG
>JBGPKK010000194.1:0-8676 GCA_041485905.1 Vicinamibacteria bacterium | reverse complement strand
CCGGGACAGAAGCTCGCCGTCATTCTTACCGGACGATTCTCGACCTCCGCGCGCAACCAGTGACGCGAGGCGTTCAGCGCGACCGGGCCGCTGATGCCGAAATGGGTCCAGAGAAGCGATCCGCGAAGGCGCGTAGAGATCCGGCCGTCCACCCACACGGCCAGCTCGACGTCATGAGAGACGCCCGAAACCTTGCGGTGAATCGAGGCGCCTCCTTCTCCTTCGAGGATCAATGGCGCCAGAGCGGGCGTCGTCGGGACGATCGTGTGACCGAAGCGTTGCGCAAACTGGAAGCCCACGCCGTCGCTGCCGCTCTTGGGCAGCGACTGGCCGCCGGTTGCCAACACCAGGTGGCGACACCGGATCGTGCCGCTCGTCGTCACGACCGAGAACCCGTCCTCCGCGGTTTGCACGTCGGTCACACGATGACCGGCGAGTAACTGGACGCCCGCCGAATCGGCGCCGCGAAAGAGCGCGGTCAGGACGTCGCCGGCGCGGTTGGTGTCGGGGAAGAGCTTGCCGTCGGCTTCTTCGTGCAGCGAGACGCCAAGCTCATGGAAAAAGCGGACCGTATCGTCGGCCGTAAAGGCGCGCAGGACGCGCCTGATCAGCGCAGGTCGGCCACCCCAGAAGTCGCGCTCGGACACGACGCGGTTCGTGACGTTGCACCGGGCGCCTCCACTCACGAGAATCTTCGCGCCCGGTTTCCTGGCGCCGTCGAGCAAGAGAACCGATCGTGTCGGATTCGCGCGGCGGGTGAAAATCGCCGCTGCGAGTCCCGCCGCACCGGCTCCGACGATCACGACGTCGGCAGTGGAGGGGTTCACTCAATCAAGACGCGGCACCGAACGATCGCGTGAAGAGATCCTCGATCGCTTTGCGTCCGTTGTCACGGATGGTCCGCGTGCCGGTGCCGGTGAAGTGGGCATGTGTGATGGCTGGCGTCTGCGACGGCCCGCGCTTCTCCCATTCGGTCCCGGTCCAGCGGAACCAGCTGTCCTTGTCCTGATCAAAGACGTGTAACGGCTTGTTGCACAATTTCGCGAACTCCGCGCCCCATCCGGTGCCGCCGCGGACCGTGCCGTCGTCGAGGACCGTGCCGATGACGTAAGTCTCCTGCCCGTGGTTGACCTGATACCACAGCGTCTGGAGCACTTTGCGGATCGTCGGGCTGTCGGTATAACGGCGGTGCATGAGGCGCGAGAGATATTCGAGGCTCACATCGCCGGCCTGCAACTCTTCGTGATTGAGCACGCGAACGCCGCGGTGTCTGTCGATCTTGTGGCCGTCGAAGGTGAAATGGACTTCTTCGACCCCGTGACGCTCGGCGCAGGCGCCGAACGCCGCTTCAGCGCCTGGCGCGCCGCCGCTGAAGAGAATGCTGTCGGATGGCTTCATCATGCGATCATAGCATCGCGATGTCACCGCCCCGGGCCTATCGAGCAGGCGAGTCTCTCGAAGACTTCTGCCGCGCGTGCAAGAGCGATCGGATGCACACGGTGGTCGTCGTGGACGACGACGGTCGGCCGATCCGCGTGGCGTGCGGGTTTTGTCACAGCGAACACAACTACCGCGGTGGGCCCAGAATCGCCTCGTCAGGATCGGCGCCTTCTGCCGGACCCATCGCCGCCGCGCGTCGAACACAGTCCGACTCGGCGCCGTTTCCCATTGTCAGCGAACGCGAGAGGATCGCATCAACCATGACCACGTCCGATACCGGCGATCTCGAACTGCTCCTGCGCCGCATCATCCGCGAAGAGACCGGGATCTCGCCCGTCGTGCCCGCCGAGAAATGGCGGGGCGGCACGCTCGTTCTGCGTCCCGGCACCGCCGGCCTCCAGGAGAAGAGCTGGCCGATCGAAACGTTCTTTCACAAGGTTGTCATGCTGCGGAACCGACTTCGCACGCTCGAGCAGCAGATCAACGCGTCCGATCTTCCCGACGATGTGAAGGTGAAGCTGCAAACGTATGTCAGCGGCTGTTACGGATCGCTGACCAGCTTCAATGTGCTGTTCGCGGACGAGGAGGATCAGTTCAAGGGAAGCGGCGGGGAGTGAGCGGCTACTTCGACGGCGGACGCCGCGGCCGCTGCTTTGCGGAGATCGACTTGATCACCGTGTAGCCTCGGCCCGTCGCCGGCAATGGCGATTTCGCCTGTTTGATGGCCGTGCGCAGGAGTCCCTCGACCGCCGGCCTGTATGATCTGCGCGACGACCATTCCAATCGTCAGCGGGTCTTCGCTTCGCACCCAGGACACTTCGTGAATCCGCCGTCAGCATACGGATTCAGGACGAACGCATATCGACGAGGCAGCGCGCCCATCCGATCTTTCCGAAACAGCTTCGTCGATGCCATATCCAAGTCCGGCTGACGGATAGCGGTTGAGCGGCCGCGTTTTTCAGCGGTCCGCTCCAACCGCGTGTTGGGCGGCGTGCCGGCCGAGTCTCTTTCCGCGACCCAAAGCGCAAGCGGCTCTGCGTTCTCGTGTTGCAGCCTGTTTCGCAGCCTGGACATGTTCCCTCACCATACGTTGCTGGCTCTGCGTGAGACGTTCCCATCTCGCTCTGGCGGCTAGATCTGTCGCAAGAACGCGTGAAAGCTCCTCGGGTAAAGCTTCTGATGCAAGCCGCAACACCAGCTTCACCGGATCACCCGTCTCGATCCCGACGCGGCGGCAGATCGGTTCGGGTAGATCCATGTACCAGTTTTCCTCATCACCGCGTTTTAGCGTTCGTCGGCCTGTCTCCACGCCATTCACAGTCAGCTCGACAACGGTCGTTCGGTCGAGCAACCAAGGAGCAACAGATCTGTTTGGGACCAAAACAAACCGTGGCAGTGCCGGATGCTTGCGCTCGACGCGAGTCATGACTTCGAGAGGACTACCACGGACGACTGAAACTGCTCTTTTCCGCATGCTACGTGCAAATTACCTCATGCTTCGCGAGCGTCCGCACAACGTGCGGCTTGAGCCGCGCGCCCCGGTGACACGATCGCACAGAAGAGTTGGCGCGACGGCTCCAAGCCGATGTTCGGCGGCGTCAATGAATGAGGAAACACCCGCTTGAACGGTCTACTTGATCACTCGCTCGCGGCCGTTCGTGTTGTGGATCTTGACGAACGGATCAGCTGTTCGCGACAACACCTGCACATACCCAGACTGGCCACCGAGGACCATTCCAGATCCATCTTCCGTAGCGCTCAACTTCACATTCGGACCGCCGCTCGTGCTGATCAGACGGAGTAGGACGGTCTCGGGATAGCCCGTAGTACCGTCCGGCATCTTCACGGTAGGATCGGCGGGCAGCACTTTCAGCTCCGCCCGCACGCGTCCTCGTTCATCCACGAGTTCTAATGCGCGACCTCGCAGCAACGCTGGCACGCCCTGAGCGCCGGCAGGGCGTAACTGCGCCAAACCGAATGCCAGAACGATAAAGTTGAGTCCCGTCAGCACGATAATTAGTCGCTGTACCTTCGTCATGTGATGCTCTCCTGAAGAAGAAACGCTCTCCATCGTAATTTCAAGTGGCACGCGAGTTCGATTTTGTCCGCCGAACTATTAGTGGGCCGCGAGGCTGCGCGTATTCACGGCGGCGTCGCGCCGCGGCTCATTATCGTAATCCACAGAATGAAAGGCAATTCCAGCAGGAAGCCAGCGCGCCTTTCGTTGGGTTACGCGCAAAGGCCAAAGCGAAAACCCTCCGCCAAACGGTCGATCTCGCTGGTCACGCGCCGACGCCCGCGCGTAACCAAGCACAACCGAGAAAGCCCGCGGGAGGCAAATGATTCAGCGGGATGGGATTCCGGTCAGGCAGGACAAGGGCCGTTCCGGTGGATGCGCGCAAGGCTCGCGCGTATCCGTCACAGCCGATCCATCGGACTCGCGGCAGCGCGGAGGCTTCACGCGCGCCGGTGCGCCAATGCGTGGGCTTACGCCCCGGAGTCGCGCTGCTCGAAGGCGTTCAGCCGGTCCTCGTGGAGGCCGAACGTCGCGCGGAACTGCCGGTTGGCCTCGCCCTGCGTGCGAATGAAGAACTCGAGAAGCTCATGCGTCTTCCGCATCTCCAGCCGCAACTCGCCGAATCCCCGATCCATTCGTTCGTTGAGCGTGCGGATCATCTCCACCAAACGGCGGAACTCATGCCGTCTCTTTTCGAGGAGAACATCGAGTCTTGAGTTGATCGCGTCGGCCTGCTCATCGTTGGGCTGGGATTCCATTCCGGCTTCGTCGGACGACTCTACCATCGTCGGTGCGGAGGCTGCGAGTGGAAGCGAGACGGCCTCTCATCAGCCACCCCTGATCTGCGCGACGACCATTCCAATCGTCAGCGCAATCATCACCCCGACCGTGATCCACGACACCACGTTGTACCACCGCGAGTTCGTGTACTTGCCCATCAGCTCGCGGTCGTTTATCAACAGCAGGACGAAAATCAGCACGAACGGCAGCAGGATGCCGTTCGCGACCTGCGACAGCACCATGACGCGGAACAGCGGGAAACGCGGGATGAGCAGTACGCCGGCACCGAACACGATGAGCAGCGTGTAGAGCCAGTAGAACGCCGGCGCCTCGTGAAAGCGCTTGTCGAGGCCCGACTCGAAGCCCAGTCCTTCGCACACCGCATAGGCCGTCGAAATCGGCAGGATGCACGCCGCGAACAGCGACGCATTGAACAGTCCCGCCGCGAAGAGCAGGTACGCATATTCCCCCGCGAGCGGTCGCAGCGCCTGCGCCGCCTGAGACCCGGTCTTGATGTCGTACACGCCCGTCGTGTGCAAAGTCGCCGCGCACGCCACCACGATGAACCACGCGACGATGGCCGCGAACAGGCACCCGATGATGACGTCGAGCCGCAACGCGTTGTACTGCCGCGCGGTCACGCCCTTCTCGACCACCGATGCCTGCAGGTAAAACTGCATCCATGGGGCGATGGTCGTGCCGACCATCGCGATCACCATCGACAGGTAGGAATAGTTCCGAAATCCGATGCTCTCCGGCCGAGTGACGGTCGATAGTGCCGCCGCCTTCCAGTCGGGATGCGCCAGCACTCCGGAGACGACGTACGCGATGTAGAACGCCGACGCCGAGAGAAAAATCTTCTCGATGCTGTTGTACGTCCCGTGGACCACGAGGCCCCAGACGACGAACGCGGCCACCGGCACGACGATGTACGGGGGGATGCCGAACAGCTCGAAGCTGCTCGCCACGCCGGCGAACTCGCTGACGATGTTGAAGAAGTTGGTGGCGAAGAGCGCGGCCATCAGCAGGAACGTCGCGCGGAAGCCGAACTCCTCGCGAATGAGATCGCTCAGCCCTTTGCCGGTCACCGCGCCCATCCGCGACGACATCTCCTGAATCATCACCAGCGCGACGGTGATCGGGATCATCAGCCACAGCAGCGAGTACCCGAACTGCGCGCCGGCGACCGAATAGGTGGCGATGCCGCCGGCGTCGTTGTCGACATTGGCGGTGATGAACCCGGGCCCGATGACGGCGAACACCATCGCGATCCGGGTCGTCCAGCCTTTTCGAAACAGCATCGCGGACATCCGCTCAGCTGTGCCGCAGCATCGTAATCACGTCGTCAGCCGTGATGATGCCGGCAAGGCGTCCGTGCTCGTCGACGACGGCGAGCGTGATCAGGTTGTATTTGTCGAAGAGCGCGGCCACTTCGTCTTGTGGCGTATCCGGGGCGCAGGCGACGTACGGCTCGCTCAGCTCCGAGAGCCGTGCGGTGGGAGACGAGATCGCGATTGTGACGAGCGGGACGGCGCCCGTCAGCCTGTTGCCGTCGCCCGTCAAATAGATCGTGGCGAGCGCCTCGCGGCTGCCTTCGAACGTCTTCAGCGCGTCAATCGCCTGGTCGACGACCGAGGTTTCCGGCACCGCGATGAACTCGGTCGTCATCCGGCCGGCGGCGGTGTGTTCGCCGAACTCGAGGAGCTGCGTCACTTCGCGCCGCTCGTCCGGCTCCATTTCCCGGAGAATCTGGCCCGACCGATCGGCATCGAGATCGCCGAGCAGGTCCGCCGCCGCGTCGGGATCCATCTCTTCGACGATGTCGGCCGCGCGGTCTGAATCGAGCGATTCGACGATCGACACCTGCACCCTCGGGTCGAGCTCTTCGAGCGCCTCGGCCGCCACCTCTTCGTCGATCGTCTCGAAGACCGATTCGCGCTCGGCCGGCGGCAGATCCTCGACGATGTCGGCGATATCGGCGGGATGCAGCTTCGACAGCCCTTCGTACGCAATCTTGAGCTTGACCCGGCGCGCGGGGTCGGTTTCGAGCAGATCGACAAAATGCCACGGGATCACCCGCCGAGGGATCTTCTCGAGCAGCGCCCGGAGTGTGAACGCGGGAACCAGGCCCTTGGCGAGCCGTCTGACGGCCCCGCGCGCCCCCACGTCGACCGAGCGCACGTTCAGGAGCAGGTGGCTGTTGATCGGGGTGGAGTCGAGCTCGACATCGTTGACGCGGACGACCTTCCGCCCGTGCACGTCGATGATCTGTTGATCGAGAAGATCACGTTTGAGAAGCAGCACACCGTCCGACGGCGTGGTGCGTTCCCAGTGGCGGCTGTCGGTGTCGGTGCGGACCGTGGCGCCGCAGGACAGGACGTCGCCGGCCTGGAGAATGCGTTCGCCGTCGGGCGTGCCGACGATCAGGTATGCGACGCGGGTGGGATGATCTTGCGGCGCGACGGCGACTTCGCGCACACGTCCGCGCAAGGTGCCGCTGGCATCGCGCACGCTGGCGCCGAGCAGTTCCGACAGGGCGACGATGGACATGGACCTAGGTCCCCGGACGCGGGCATTTTCAGATCGAATAAGGATAACAGCATTTTCAATGAACGTGGGCCGTCGAAGTGAGGGCGGGACGCCACCGCAGAAACACATGGAACGAGTGCGAGCCGTCGTACAGGTCGAGCACATCGGTCGGCCAGGGGTAGATCGTGATGTCGGCGCCGGCCCCGATGCGGCTCTTACCGACGATTGGCAGGTCGCGGATATACCCGAAGGTCAGGGCGTTCACGTGTGAATAGAAGTGCGGATGGCTGAAGCCCTTCGGATGGAGCCCGAGCCCGAAGAGCTGCTTGGCCGATTTCTCGGCGCGTCCGTAGAACGTCGTCGACTGCGTGGCACGAAGGTCCCACTCGAAGAGGAAGCTGTCGTCGACGTTATCGAAGCCGTTGAACTCGCGATTTTCTCCCCACGCGAGCGTCGCCGCGAGCGGACGGGACCCCATCGTGCCGTTGAAGCCGATCGACGCCGTGAGCCGGGTCACGTTGTACGGCTCGAACCATTCCGGCTCGTGGAGATGGCCGCCCGAGACCTGCGCGTCCCACGGCCCCTGGTGCCAGCCGATGCGCGCGGCCCATGAATCGAGCCGCGGCTGCTCGATGTTCAATCGATTGTCGTCGGGCTCGGCGCCGCGAAACGCCGACGCCTCGAACGACAGCGGGCCGGTTTCGACGCCCGCGCGGAGGACGCCCGCGGTGATGTGTGTGGAATCGAGGCTGTGGTGTCCGATCGGCACTTGTGGGTTATCGCGCGCCGATTCGCGGTGCATGAACGCCGTCGGTCCAAGCGTCGGCGACCCGACAAGGTCCGCGCCAAAAACGTAACGCACTCGCGGATGCTCGATGCGGTACGTCGCGCCCAATGCCATCAGCAGATCGTGTGGGTGCTGGTAGTTGACGAGCGGGATCTGGTTATAGCTTTCGCCGGTCTGAAAGAGCTGGGGCGATCCCAGCGCCGCCATCGTGAACGGCTCAAGCGACAGCATCCCCTGGAGGGTCAGCCGCCCGGGACCGACCGGGCGGCGGGCGGCAAGCATGAACCAGTTCTGCGACTCCCACGCGGAGAAATCGGCGTACTTACGCTGCTGATAGTTGTAGCCGAAGAAGGCGTTGGCGTCCGAGGTCCACGACCACTTCGTTGTGGCCGGCGCGTCGGCGTGATCGTGTTGATGTGCCGCCGGCTCGTCCTGTACCGCGTCCACAGCCGATGGAGGGCCCAGGAAGGCGAGCAGCGAGAGAATCGCAATCGCGTGATACCGCATCACAGTCGCAGGCGATCGGACATGCAAGATGCGTAACGCCTTTGGCGGATCCGAGACCGCGCTGTTGGCGCTCGCAGGTGCGATAGGGTGCTGCCGCTGTCGACGGTTACCGTAAGCGCTTTCGATCCTGGTGCCTTGGTGCGCCTGGCGACTCCCTCCGCCATCGCGCGCGTTCACGTCCCCGAATCACGCCAGATCCAGTTGGGTGTTCGGTGGAGTTTCTAAGCGTCGGCTGAACCGGACACGACCGGATTGGTTGCTCACGGCCGACACTCGAAGTTCTTCGCGTCTTCGGCATCGCCCGAGCCTTTGTAGTGCGCGTGCGTCGGATACGCGCAGAGCGGCCGGCTCCGCCCCGGGAATGCCCGCCCGATGGCGATGACGGAATCGGGAGCCGTGGCTCTCTCAACCCACTCGACCACCGCGCCGAGCAGATCGAAGTTATCGAGCGTGGCCTGCCCGCCCGCGCAGTGCCCCATGCCTGGCACCACAAACAACCGGCTCCAGCCCGTCACCTTGTCCACGCCGCCATTGTCGGCGCTCATTTTCTGGTAGTAGTCGATGGTGTCCAGCGCGGAAAACCACGGGTCGCTGGCGCCGTGATAGAAGAGCAGCT
>JBGPKK010000193.1:0-8862 GCA_041485905.1 Vicinamibacteria bacterium | reverse complement strand
TAGATCGAGCTGAAGCCGCGAGAGAACAGCGTCTTCCCGGTCGCGTTGTCGACGACCTCGAACAGATACTTGCCGCGGTTGGTGTCGTCGATCGGCCGCGCTGGATTGCCGGGCCACGCAAGGGGTTCGACGACGATCCGATCGAGGCTGAAGCGCTCCTCGGTCGAATTTCCCGTGTGGAAGTAATCGACGCGCAGCGTCGGCGGCGCTGCCATCACGTGCTGCGCCGACAACATGCCGGCGACGGTCATGAGAAAAATGAGTCTCCTCATGCGTCAACCCCCCTCGCCAGCCACCGGCCGTCCTCGAACTCGAAGCGCGTCTCCGACGACGGCGGCTCGATCGCATGCTCGGAGCTGAGCGGATCGCCGGGCAGCACGAGCAGCTTCCGATCGCCGCGGACGAGAAACTCCGGCTCGCGCCGCGTGATCTGCCGTCGCCGGGCCGCGCCCATCGCTTCATCCACAGTGCTAAACGCCTCCAGCTCGCGCAGCGTCGTCCACGTCGGCGGCGGCAGCACGATCTCCCCACGCCGGCATCTGGCGATCGCCTCGGCCGGCGTCACCCACATGCTGTGCGTCGTTTCGGTGTCGTCGTGGGCCGGCGTCTGCTCGGGCGGCACGCGAGTGATGAAGAAGCGGGTATCGAAGCGGCGGACATCGATCGGCGGCGTCAGCCAGTGAGCGTACGGCACGAGCGCATCGAGGGCGACACGCAGGCCTTCGGCTTCAATCACTTCGCCGAGCGACGCGGACGCGGCCTGAACGTCGCGGCGATGGCGCGTGAAACGCAGATGCAGCTCGGCGCCCGCAAGCCGGACGAATTGCCCGTCGCGGTCGCGCGCGAGCAGGATGCCGGCCTCTTCGAAGGTTTCGCGGACCGCGGCCACGTGATACGCAACGGCTTCCGCCGGCGGCACATCGCACAGCTGCGCCGCCGCCTGCGCGTAGCCGTCGCACCAGCGGTCGCTGGCCGATTCCCGGTCGACGGCGTCCACGCGCCCGCCGGGAAAGACGTCCGCGCCGGCCATGAACGCCGTACCCTCGTGGCGCCGGACCATGAAGACCTCGGGCGATGCGGCATCGCGCAGCACAATCACCGTCGAGGCCGGAGCAGGCTCGGCCGCAGACCACGTGGACGGAGATTTGCTCACCTCGCCATTATGGGGCCTGGAGACTTGGGCCTGGGGGCTGGAAAAACACAGAGTCCCCAGCCTCCAGTTCCCAGCCTCCAGCCTCTAGGTTTGACCCGGCAGCCACAACGACCGGCCGGTCAGCTCTTCGTGATGCAGTCCGGCGGCGCGATCGAGCTTGGCGACGATCGCCGGCAGCTCGACGCGGATCCTCCACTGATCGTCCTGTCCGCCGGCCGCCACGAACGCCTCGCGCCAGCGGTCCCACCACGGCGCGACAAATCCGGCGATCGGTTCGATAATCAGCACGCGATCGCCGTCGGCGGCGCGGTCAAGGACGCGCCGCAGCAGCGCCTCGCGAGGCGCGTCGGCGAGCTCATTCACGGTGAACGCGGCGAGAATGGCCGTCGGCGATTTGGGAAACTGAGCACCCGCGACGTCCCCGCGGCGTGTCCGCGCGTGGAGTCCGAGCTCGCGGTACGTCAGCCCCGCCTCAGCGATCGCCCAGGGATGCCGATCGATGCCGATGATCTCCGGCGGCTCATCGAAGGCGGCCGCCCACGCCGCGCCTGCGGCTCCCGTACCGCACCCGAGATCGAGCAGGACGTTAGTTCGCGGGCGTCCCGGCCGTCCGGCTTCACCGGGTCCAGGTTGCGTCGCACCGGGCACGGCCCGAACGATCTCGCGAATCAACAGGTAGTGCAGGGGACCGTAGAAGAGCGCGAAGGCCGCACGCTTGCCGGCGCCGGCGAGGGCAGTGCCGGCATCCAGGCGCGCACGCCGCTCCACGTAGGCCGAGGACAACGCGCGCAGCGCGCGCGAGACTTCCGGAAACGTGAGGTCGGCGAGGTGACGCGCTTCCAATGCGCGCATCCAGCGGTCGAATCGTTCGTCAGCGATCACACTTCGTGACTCCGCGATTTTACAGAGCGCGCCTCCACTTTTTGCATGGCGTCGCCCCAACAATGATGTACCATAGAGTTTACGGTCCTACGATTATGTAGGTATCAGGTCGCCGCCATTTGGTCCTGTCATGAAACCCAAGAGCACGAACGGCAACGAACCCCGCGAGACCCGCCGGCTGGCAACGCTGCTCGAAGTGAGCCAGGCCCTCTCTGGCACGCTCAATCTGAAATCGGCGCTCCACAAGGTGCTCGAGATTCTCGCGAAACATCACGGTGCGGTGAGAAGCATGGTGACGCTCCTCGGCGAGGCCGGCGAGCTGACCGTCGAGGCGGCCGACGGCGTCGACGAGCCGCAGAGCATCAGGTACCGGGTCGGCGAAGGCATCACCGGGCGGGTCGTCGAAAGCAGCAAGCCGATCGTCGTCCCCCGCGTGAGCCGCGAGCCGGACTTTCTCCATCGGGCGGCGCGCCGATCGGATCGCGAGGAGCTCAGCTTTGTCTGCGTGCCGATCCTCGTGAACCGGAAGGCCGCCGGCGCGCTCGGCGTCGATCTGCGGTTCAAGGCGGAGCGCGACTTCGACAGCAGCGTCAAGTTCATGGGCGTCGTCGCGTCGATGATCGCACAGGCGCTGAAAGTGCAGCGCGCGGTCGAAGACGAGCGGGGGCGTCTCCTCGCCGAGAACACCCATCTGCGGCAGGAGCTGCGCGAGCGGTACGATTTCTCGAACATCATCGGCACCAGCGGACCGGTCCGCGAGATGTACGAGCAGGTGGCGCAGGTCGCCAAGACGAACACAACGGCGCTCATCCGCGGCGAATCGGGCACGGGCAAGGAGTTAATCGCGCACGCCATTCACTACAACTCGCTGCGCGCCAAGAAGCCGTTCGTGAAAGTGAGCTGCGCGGCGCTACCCGACAGCCTCATCGAGTCGGAGCTCTTCGGGTACGAGAAAGGCGCGTTCACGGGCGCGCAGGCCCGCAAGAAGGGCCGCTTCGAGATGGCCGAGGGCGGCACGCTGTTTCTCGACGAGATCGGCGACATCAATCTCGCGACCCAGGTGAAGCTGCTGCGCGTGCTGCAGGAGCGCGAATTTGAGCGGCTCGGCGGGACGGAGACCACCAAGGTGAACGTCCGCCTGATCGCCGCGACGAACCAGGACATGGAAAAGGCGATCGCGGAGGGAACCTTCCGCGAGGATCTGTTCTACCGGTTGAACGTCTTCACCATCTTCGTACCGCCGCTTCGCGATCGGAAGGCCGACATGCTGCTGCTCGCCGACCATTTCGTCGAGAAATTCTCGCGCGAGCACGGCAAGATCATCAAGCGGATCTCGACGCCCGCCATCGACATGCTCATGAGCTACCACTGGCCGGGCAACGTGCGCGAGCTGGAGAACGCGCTCGAACGATCGGTGCTCGTCTGCGACGGTCAGGTGATCCACGGACATCACCTGCCGCCGTCGCTGCAGACGGCTGAATCCTCCGGCACGGTCACGCGGGTGTCGATGACCGACGCGGTCGGCGCCTACGAGAAGGATCTGATTCAGGATGCACTGAAGACGACTCGCGGCAACCGGGCGAAGGCCGCCAGGCTGCTCGACACGACCGAGCGGGTCTTCAACTACAAGGTGCGGAAGTACGCCATCGACTCGGCGCGGTTCAGAACTTGACGGCGGGGCCGGGTCAGTCTGGTGGGGCGGGTAGGCCAGGTGGGTCCGCTTCTGCTGGCTGCCCTACCTGACCCACCCGACCAACCTGCCCTGCCTGACCACGCTGGTCGCTACGGCGTCTTCGAGCTGAAGGCGTAGACCCAGCCGACGATCAACGCGTTCTGATTCTTGACCGCCTCGCTCGCGTTCTTGAGGAAGTACGTCTGGTTCGACATGTCCCCGCGATATTCCACGCGCATCAGGACGCCGTCCTTGTGTTTGAACTCGAAAGTGAGCGTGAACTCCTGCAGGTTCTGTGACGCGCCCGACATGAAGCCGTCGGCGTCCTTCAGGTACTCGTAGCGCGGGACGAGCGCGAACCACGAGTTCGGTGTGTATTTGGCATAGCCGCCCACCCCCTGCCACCCGATGCTGGCGCCCGGCTTGAGTCCAAGAGCGCCCGCCAGACTGGTGCCGGCCGTGTCCCGGCCATAGTCGTAGTTGAGCATCAGGCTGACCTTGGGCGACGCCGTGTAGGCTATGGTCGTATCGAACAGGTTGCGAACGCCGCCGTTGTCTTCGGCCTGTTCGGGGCCGACCATGTAGTTGACCGTCCACGACACTGCGGACGTCGGCTTGAAGATTCCCATGAACCCGGCCGTCTTCCCCGTGTTGTTCTCGACGACGTTGTTCCAGCCGTTCGAGATGTTCGCGCCCAGCGTGACCTTGTCGTTCGGGTTGTACGCCATCCGCACGCCCATGTGGTAGTACGGAATCGCCAAAGAAAACAAAAGCGACCGCGAGTAGTTCCAGTTGTCCTTCGTTTCGATCGTTTCGGCGCCGTGCTGCGTCACGAACTTCCCGAAATCGACCTGGATGGTGCCCTTTCCGGCAGGCGCCAGATAACTGAGATACGCCTGCTGGATGTTCTGGTTAATCGGCGTCGGGGACGGATCGAAGCCGGCGACGATGGCCGCCGCCGAGCCGTAGTCCAGGTCAATCCGGTACCCGCCGCGGCTGTCGGTCGTTGGCTTCTTCTCCAGCGACAACTCCGCGAGGTTCAGGCTGAACGCGTTGTGCGCGACATCGAAGTTGTGCAGGCAGTTGAAGATCGCCACGCCTCCGACGGTGGCGCACGGGCTCTTCGGCGTGTTGAAATTGTAAGCGTAGTAGGTGTCGACGAAGCCCGAGAGCTCCGTGTTCTTGAAGAACGTCAACACCGGATTTTCAGCCGGTGCGGCCGGCGCGGCCTGCGGTTCCCCGCCGGGAGAGGAGATCTCGGCTGCCGCGTTGGCCACAGCCGAATTCAGTCCCGGCGCAATCGAAGCGCTCTCCTGAGCCGTCGCGGGCGCGGCCATGGACGCCGTAAGCAGTACGCCAGCCGCCATCGCACCGGCGCGTGAACGAACCAATCGACGAATCATCATCACCTAGACCTCCGTAAGTGCCGGCGGGCGCCTGGCGGCGCGGCCGGCCGTGAATTGCAAGTGCCTGCACTTGAGAAATCGCTGACGAGAAGCGAGTGCGCGAATTGCAAGAGCGGCTCCAACCAAACCGACCGTGATTTTCTCCAGCAAAACGACCGACGTCTCGAATCGACGTGGGGACGTCGAGAACATTTATGTAGGTCGAAACGCGCGCTCTGAACATTTATGTAGCTTCCTCGGTCACCGCCGCTTCCGCGCGCCGCCCGGCGCGGCCGCTCGGCGGGGCCGCCAGTCGCCGGGCGCCGCCGCATCGTCGGACCGCTCGCCTTTGAGCGGCCATTCCCGCGACTCCAGCCACCACCTGATGCCCTGGCGGATCTGCTCGGACTTCGAGAGACCGGTCCGGGCCGTAATGGACCGGAGCTTCTCGAGGATGTCCGCCTCGATCATGAACGTGCATCGTTTCTTCCTGATCACGTGCGTGTATCCTGGCGCAGGGCACGGCCATGCCCCTCACGAAAAAGGGGGCCGCCGGTCGATGAACGCCGGCGTCCCACGCGCCGGCGTGTGTCGTCACGAGTTAGTCCTTCTCGAGCTCGCCGGTGCGGATACGGAAGCTCTGGCCCACGGGGAGCACGAATACGCGGCCGTCGCCGATTTCTCCGGTCCGCGCGGCCTGGATGATCGCTTTGACCGCTTCGTCGGCGATGTCGTCCGCGATGACGACTTCGATTTCCATCTTGGGCAGCAAGCTGACGCTGTACTCCTGGCCGCGGTAGATGGCGGTGTGGCCTTTCTGCTTCCCGTGGCCGCGAACTTCCGTGACAGTCATGCCCGAAACGTTAAGCTTGCCGAGCGCGTCCTTCACCTCGTCCACCTTGTTCGGACGGACGATGGCCTTGATCAGTTTCATAGCTGTCTCCAGTCGTCAACTGCTGCGATGGGTTCTCCAGTTCAAGAAGGCGGCGGCGGCAACCCCGGCCGCCACCGGCAGGATCGGCGCGCCGATTTTGAACAAGAGCCCGCACGACAAGATGGTCGCGCCGATGAAGAATTTCCAGTTCATGACCACGTCAGTGTATCCACGTCATCGCGGCGAACATCAGCATCAGCATCCCGGAGAGCACCAGCGCCGGCACGGCGAGCGGTTTGTCCCACGTGACGTTCCGCGTGCTCGCGCGGTTCAACGCCCGGATCTCCTGCAGCTGCTTCCGCGCGAGCGAAAGGTGCCAGCCGTTCTGCGCCAACCCGACAGCCTTCAGCGTTTCCTGCTCGGCGAGGTTCAGCGCCCGCAGCCGGTACTGCAGCTCGGCGAACTTGAGCTGCGCCCAGAAATGCGTCGGGTCCAGCTCGGTTGCCGCGCGGAGCGCGTCCATCGACTTGTACACGTCGTAGTTGACGGCGTAGGCCATCCCGAGGCCGGTGCGCAAGTCAGCCGAAAGCGGCTGCTCGAGACAGGCGGCTTCGAGCGTCTGGATGTATCCGCGTAGTTCCTCCGGCGAGACCGATTGCGGGTCTCGCCACGGAACCGGCGGGATGGACTGAAGCTGCGCCTGCAGCTTGACCGAAGTCTTGACGAGCTCTGCTGGCATGGCCGTTACTCCATCCCCAAGGCGTCGGCCTTCAGCACGAAGTCCGGATACGCCACCGCGCCCATTTCCGGAATGTCGAGACCCTCGAGCTCGGTCTTCGCCGAGACGCGCTGACCCATGACGGCGTCGATGACCATGTTGAGGACGAAGCTCATCACGAAGACGAACCCGATCAGCGTGGCGACCCCCATCAGCTGCGCGACCAGCTGGCCGCTGTCTCCGTAGAACAGGCCGGTGACCGAGCCGGGTACGCCGTTCCACGCACCGCCGAAATTGCTCCTGCCGTCGGCGAACAACCCGACCGAGATGACGCCCCAGATCCCGTTCGTGCCGTGAACCGAAATGGCGCCGACCGGATCGTCAACCTTGAGAACCCGGTCGACGAACTCCACAGACAGACAGACCACCAGGCCAGCGATCAACCCGATAATGACCGACGCCGTCGGGTTGACGAAGCCGCTCGGGGCCGTGATGGCCACCAGGCCAGCCAGCAGCCCGTTGCCCGTCATCGACGCGTCGGGCTTGCCGTACCGGGCCCACATGTAGCACATGGCTCCGAATGAGCCCGCCATGCCGGCCAGCATCGTGTTGACGGCGATGGAGCTGATGCGGAGGTTGCCGTTCGCGGACGCGCCGAGGGTCGATCCAGGATTGAAACCGAACCACCCGAAGGCCAGGATGAAGCACCCGAGCAGCACCATCGTGATGTCGTGGCCCGGAATCGCGTTCCCCTTTCCATCACGTGTGTACTTGCCGATCCGCGGCCCGATCAGGATGCCCATCGCCAACGCGGTCAGCCCGCCGACCGCATGAACCACACCGGAGCCGGCAAAGTCTGAGTAGCCGTGGCCCAGGCCGAAACTGCTGCCGAGCGTCGCCAGCCAACCGCCGCCCCACGCCCAGTTGGCATACAGGGGATACGTGAACCCGCCCATCACGAGTGAAGAGATGAGGAACGCCGAGTACTTCCACCGCTCGGCGGCTGTTCCTGTGACGATCGTGAGGGCCGTGTCCATGAACACCATCTGGAACAGGAACATCACCATGACGCCGACGTCGTAGGTGCTCCCCCTGAGCATCACGCCGTTCATGCCCCACAGCCCGAAGTCCTTCCCGAAGACCTTCACGGCGTACTCGGCGCTGAGCGGCGCGGTGCCGCCCAGGTTCGCCACTGCGCCGACTCCGCCTTCCTGTATGGCGAAGCCGATCAGCCAGTACGCGAGCATGCCGGCGCCGTACACCATGAAGTTCATCATCATCGTGTGGTTGGCGTTCTTCGCCCGGCACAAGCCGGTCTCGACGATCGCGAATCCGGCCTGCATGAACATCACGAGGAAGCCGGCGACCAGCGTCCAGACGAAGTTGATGGCGATCGTGTTCTGACCGATCTGGTTCACGACGTCGGCCAGCGTGAGACCCTTCTTGGCGTCACCGACCGGAATGTCACTCACGGTCCCTGTCGTCGTGCCGGCGGGATCGCCCTTGGCTTTGTCCTCGGCCTTCGGACCGGACAACGCTTTGATATCCGCGTCAGTAATCATGGCGGGAGCCGGGGCCGGCGCCGGAGCCGCCGCGGGCGCGGCCGCGGGTTGAGCGGGGGCAGCCGGAGTCTGGGCCTGAGCCGTCCCCAATAACCCCAAACACCACGTCATCGCAAAGGCGATCAACACCTTCTTCATGTTCATGTCCTCAAACAGATGGCGGTCAATGCCGCGGAATATTGAAATCGGTTATTTCATTTCTTCCAGATCGCGTTCTTCATGTACGCCTGGTTCAGCACACCCATGATGCCGCCCAGACTGACCGCGATGCCGACGAGCACGATCCCGAGCCGCACACTGTTGCTGTCGGTCATCCCAAGGCTGCCCACCGCCACGACAAAGCCGAGCAACGTGATTGCGAGTCCCACCAACGCCATCGTTCCCCTCCCCAGTCCCTGCAAAGGCCTTCAGTTCATCTCTCCGTCAACGACCGGACCGAGCACGGCCCGCTCGACACACTTCCAGCGCGCGATCGCTGACATCAGTCTCGCGATCGACGGGAAGACCGGCGGCGAATTTGTCGTGCGACGGTAGAGTCAGCAAAAGAAACGCCAGCGAGCTCGTGGCGAGAGCTCGCGCGTTAATTGCCGCGAGACAAACGAGTTAGATCCTTCGC
>JBGPKK010000192.1:0-8920 GCA_041485905.1 Vicinamibacteria bacterium | reverse complement strand
GTGACGAACTCGACCAGCCCTCCAAGCGTCGGGAACACGAAGTCTTTGTCGGACTGCGCGAACAGCGGTTGCCGTCCACCACCCCCGGGCAATTCGATCATCAGCTGTCCCTGGTCGACCGAAACCCGAAAATCGCCTAGCGGCCCCATCCGATAGGTCCCCACGTACTTGGACAACGTGTCGGGTGAGACGCGCACTTCTGCCTTCTTCTCGTCCTGGACGTTGCCGACGAGGCGGCCACGGTCTTTTTCGTTCTCGTTGCACACGAATTCGAGGAGCTCCGTGTCGGCGGCGAAGTTGACGCCCACGGCGATCGTCCAGGGCTTCGTATAGGCCTTCGGATCGTTGAACGTCATCTCGAGCTGCATGTGGCCGAAGTCCTTGCGCCGGAAGCGCTCGGTTACCTGCAACGCTTCGGTGTGGGGGTGGCCCGTGAAGTCGAGCCATGTTCTGTCGTTGAACCCTGCGCTCTCGACGACCAGCGTGTCTCCTTCCCAATGTCCAACCGAGTACCCCATCCATGTGGGATTCGGATCTCGCGGCAGTTCACGTCCATCGGTGAAGATCTGACGCGTGGGCGCTTCCTCGTACAGAATCACCGCCAGGCCGGGCGTCTGAACGATCTTCAGAAGATTCTGGCTGAACAGACCGGCCCGTGGACCCGGTGGCAAGCACTTCACATCCGTGTCATCCTTCCAATAGTTGTCCGCGCGCTGTTTGTACAGCGCTTGCGCCCAGGGCAGCATCTCCGGACCCTTATCGCCAATGATGTTGAACGCGTACCCAAGGCCGTCAATCTGCCAGGTTCCGGACACGTCCGGTTTGCCATCGGCGGTTCGCGGCGCGGGCGCCGCCAGGTTCGGCCTGCCATCGGCGGTCCGCGGGATTCCAGGAGTCGGATACTTCAGCCATTGGGCGGCAAGCGGCGCGCCCGTCATCAGGACGAACAGCGTCACGATTGCGCGTTTCATGAGCCCTCCACTTCGAGCGAGACTGATGGCACGTGATCCTACGTTATCTGTGTCTTCGCGGATCTGATTCAGGCCGACAATGTCCGGACCAGCTGGCGGATGTCCTTCAACCCGTCGATCGATTCGAGGTGCGCGAGGGCTTGCTGCACGCGCGCCGGCGACAGGACCAGTTGCGCGCAATCGGCGAATTTGGCGTGAAGCTCCCCGCGCGTGAACGGCCGGTCGGGTCCGCCTCGGTATCGGTCGTCTGACGGCTGAGTGAGCGACCGCCCATCCGTCAGATCGACCTCGACGATGCTGCGGATTTTGTCGAAGCCTTGCGCTTCGATCTTCTGGTCGAAGACCGACGCGACGCGCGCCATCATCCGCTGCACCGGCTCGCTGGCGACGAACTCGTCGGTGAACTCGCGGATGCCCGCCTTGCGGCGCAGAATGATGCTGCTCAAGAGAAACGGAACGGAGAATTTCGCTTCGAGCTCGGTTTTTGCGATTTTGTATCGGAGTGGGTCGAGGATGTTCGAGCCGGCGCGAAGGCGGACGGCGCGGATCTGCTCCGGCTTCAGATCGTGATCGACCACCAGCTTAAGCATTGCGTCGAGGCTTGGGTGGCTGAGGGATCCGCATGGATATGGTTTGAACGAGACGCCGGGACTGATAATCGTGTACGGCTTGCCGAGCACCGGCACCAGTCGATCGAGATCGACGCCGCCGCCGAACACCTGAAAGAACCCCCAGGGGCCGTCCAGGCCGTCGTCGCCGCCGGTAAATCCGCGTGCCGCAAGCTCCGCGGCGAAAATGCCGTTCTCGCACGCGCGCGCCACGTGCAGCGGCTTGGTCATCGTGCCGAAGTTCACGCGAATGCCGCTGGCCAGACTCGACGCGATGGCGAGCATGTGCCCGATCTGGCCGGCATTCAGCTTCAGGAGCCTGGCGGCCGCGGCGGCAGCGCCGAACGTGCCAACGGTGCCGGATGAATGGAACCCCCCGACGTAGTGATGGGGATCGATCGCTTCGGCGATCTTGCACTCGACCTCGAACCCGATAAGAAATGCCTCGAGAAACGCCGCGCCGGAGAGACCCATCCGTTCCGAGATGGCAAGAGAAGCCGCCAGCGGCGGAACGGTTGGGTGCGTCAGCAGCCCAAAGGTCCGATCCGGCGTCGTGGACAACTGCGTGTCGTCGAAATCCATCGCGTGGCCGCTTGCGCCGTTCGCCAGCGCCGCGTGAGCCATCGACGCCATGAGCCGTTCTGGGCCAAGCGCCGTCGCTTCTTTCTTGTCCGTCACGGACTTCACGTACTCGCGGACGATCGCGCTGCCGCGGACCGTCGATCCGGCGAGGATCACGCCGAAGCCGTCAATCAGGCAGCGCTTCCCCTGCTGGACCACATCAACGGGCATGCTCTGGAGATTCGTGGTGGTGATGAAACGGGTGACCGCTGCAGTCGCGCCCGTGATCGCCGCGCCTTCGAGCTTTTTCGGTTTCGCCTCGCCCTGACCGGCGGCCGCCGCGCTGCCGACACCAAGCGCCGATGCGACGGCGGATCCGGCCGCCCCCCTGGCGACGACGCCGAAGAATTGTTTGCGGTTCAATCGCATGGCATGGCCCTCTTCAACAAGTTGTGGCGCAGCCCCTCAGGGCTGCGAGCGCGGGCGCCTCGCGGGGCTGAAGCCCTGCGCCACGTACTGTAAATCATGACGCGAACTCGACGTGGACCGGCTTGGGCAGCAATCCCGCGGCCTGGGCGTCGCCGAGCAGCCGATGGACCGCTTCTCGCCCACGGTCGCCGTAGTCGAGCGTCAGGTCGTTCACATACATGCCGACAAACCGATCGGTGCGTGCCCGATCGAGCCCGCGGCCGAACTGCATGGCGTGTGTGACGGCGTCCTCGCGATGCTCGAGCCCGTACGCGATGCTGTCGTGAAGAAGGCGTGACAGCGTCGAGATGGTCGCCGGCCCAAGATCCCGGCGGATGACGTTGCAGCCGAGCGGGAGCGGCAAACCGCCGGTCCGGTCGGCCCACCATTCGCCGAGGTCGACGATCTTCGTCAGCCCCTCTTCGGCATAGGTGACCTGTCCCTCGTGAATCAGCAATCCCGCCTGAATCTCACCCGCGTGCACGGCTTCCTGGATTTTGTCGAACGGCATCACCGTATAGCTGACGGTCGGATCGAAGAGCCGCAGCGCGAGAAGGGCCGTCGTCAATTCCCCTGGCACGCCGACGCGGACTCCCGCCAGCTGACGTGGGCCGTCTTTCCTGGCGACAACGACCGGGCCGTAGCGATCGCCCATGCTGGCGCCGTGCGGCAGCAGAACGTAGCGGTCGGTCAGGTGGGCGTATGCATGAAACGACACCGCGCTGATTTCGTATTTCCCCTCGAACGCGGCACGGTTCAGCGTTTCGATGTCCGACAACACGTGCTCGAGCTCGAAGCCGTTCGAGGGCACGAAACCCGCCGCCAGGCCATAAAACATGAACGCATCGTCAGAGTCTGGACTGTGGGCGATTCGAATCTTCATGGCGTCAAATGTCGTCGTCGGGCTCGGCGATCACGTACGGTCGCGACGCGCGCCTGACGACGATCGTCAGGCCGAAGGCGATGAGGATGATCGCCGCGACCAGGCCGATGTAAATGCCGCTGCCCACCACCGCGATCGGTGCGGCCACCGGCTTATCTTCCACGATCGCGATGGCCTGAGATACGGTCAGCGCCTGTTCGCCGGCCAGGCGCGGCATCACGCGCCACACCAGAAACATGATGCCCATCGCCATCAAGCCCACCACCAATAGCGGGTGGCGGGAGTTCTTGCGTGTGATCAAGCTCAACGTCGAGAGTACGGCGGCGAACACGCCAAGTCCGGCGATCCAGAGGCCGGCGGCGTCAGGGATGCCTTTCCTCGCCACGCCGTCGACGACGACCCATGGCAGAAAGGCGCTCGCCGCAAGAGCCACGCCTGCTCCAAGAGGCACGAAGTAGCCGCGCATCCCAGGACGGAAGATGCCGCCCGGACTCAGTGCGCGTCTTTCCATTCCTCGTGCCACGCCATCTGGATCGCTTCGAGCTTGGGTTCGTTCGACGTCTTGGGATCGTCGTCGAAACCATCCAAGGCGAGGACGCGGTCGCGCAAATCAGTGAAGCGAAGGGTCAGCGGATCGACATCTGGAAACTTTTCAGTCAGCGCAATCGCGATGTCCTCGGCGTCGATCCACTTCACGGCGTGACCTCCTGCGCTTTGCGGTCCTTCCTGTCCGACTTGCCGAGCTGGATGCCGCCGCCTTCCTGCACATAGTTGCGCGTGTACATCGGCAGCTCGCACACGACGTCGCCGGTGACCACGGCCTGGCAGCCGAGGCGCGACCGGGCGGTCAGTCCCCATGCCGTATCCAGGCGGTCGGCTTCGTCGTCCTGCATCTCGCTCAGATTCGCCTCGCCTTCCTTGATGATGACGTGGCACGTCGTGCACGCGCAGCTGCCGCCGCACGCGTGTTCGAGCGGGATGTCGAGATTCTTGGCGACGTCGAGGAACGACTCCGGCTTGCCGTGGTGCGTGTACGGGAGCTTGCCGTGCTCGAACTCGACCGTCCGCGGCTCGCCGTCGATGATGAACGTGACTTTCGGCATATGTCCTCGGCAGGCACGATCGCCTGCGCTACAGCTGATCGATGTTCTTGCCCGTCAACGCCGCATGGACGGAGCGGTTCATCATGACCTCGGCCAGATGCCGTGTCGCGTCGTTCAATCCGTGGGTCTTCTGCTGAATCGCCTCGCGATCCGAACCGTTCAACACCGCTTTGAGATCGGCCAGGGCCGACAGAATCCGCTCGTGCTCCCCCGGCTGGAGCTCGGTTTTCGCGAGATCGGCAAATTCCGGAGCGCGCAGCGATTTTTCGGTCGCCAGGATGACCGTCTCCGCCTCATTGCGCGCGTCGATGAGGAGCCGCGCGGCAAAGTCGGCTTCCGCGTGCTCGAACGACTCGAGCAGCATGCGCTCGACTTCGTCGTCGGTCAGCCCATACGACGGCTTCACCTCGATCGTCTGCTCCACGTCGGTCCGCAGCTCGCGCGCGGTGACGCTCAGGATGCCGTTGGCGTCGATTTGAAACTGCACCTGCACGCGCGGCATCCCCGCGGGCATCGGCGGAATCCCGCGGAGCTTGAACCGCGCCAGCGAGCGATTGTCGGCGACGAGCTCGCGTTCGCCCTGCAGCACGTGGATATCAACGGCGGTCTGATTCTCGGCAAACGTCGTGAACATTTCGCTGCCGGTCGCCGGGATCGTGGAGTTGCGCAGAATGATCCTCGACATCAGACCGCCCATCGTCTCGATGCCGAGGGACAGCGGCGTGACGTCCAGCAGCAGCATCTCGCGGTTGCCGGTCACCAGAATGTCGGCCTGCAGTGCGGCACCGAGCGCAACGACTTCGTCGGGATTGAGCTCGCTGTGGGGCGTCTTGCCGAACAGCTCTCCGACCAGACGCCGCACCAGCGGGATTCGGGTCGAGCCACCCACGAGCACGACCTCGTCGATTTGTTCCGGCGCGAACTCGGCATCGGCCAGCGCCTGCCGGCACGGCCCGAGCGTGCGATCGACGATCGGCCGGATCATCGCCTCGAAATCGGCGCGCGTGATGCGCTTGCGGTACGCAGGGCTTAAGCCCTGCGCCACATTCAATTCGGTTTCCTCGCGATCGGACAAGTCCCATTTGGCTTGTATCACAGCCTTGCGAATCGACTGGATGTCCTCCGGCGTCAGGTCCGGCGGACCCAGTTGGGTCCGCCCTACTGGTGTAGGCGGGGTCCGCCCTGCTGGTGCAGGCCGGGCCTTATCAGGCCCGGCAAAACAGCGTGATCCCGACACGAGGTCTGCCAGAACCTGCTCCATCAACAGCAGGTCGATATCGTCGCCGCCCAGATGCGTGTCGCCGTTGGTGGCGAGCACCTGGAAGACACCGTCTTCCACGCGGAGGATCGAAATATCGAACGTGCCGCCGCCCAGGTCGTACACCGCAATGATGCCTGTGTGCCGCTTATCAAGTCCGTAGGCGAGCGACGCGGCTGTCGGCTCGTTGATGATCCGCAGCACGTCGAGTCCGGCGATGCGCCCGGCGTCGCGCGTGGCCGTCCGCTGCGCGTCGTTGAAGTACGCCGGCACGGTGATGACCGCGCGATCGACCTCCGAATCGATTTCACCTTCGGCGGCAAAAAAGTCTTCCGCCCGGCGCTTCAGCTCGCGAAGGATAAAGGCGGAGATTTCCGGCGCGGTAAACAGGCGGTCGCCGAGCCCAATCCGGACGATGCCGGACGGGTCGCCGCCGATGGTGAAGGGAAACAAACGCGATTTGTCGTGTACGTCGGCCAGACCTTTGCCCATGAACCGCTTGACCGAATACACCGTGCGGTTCGCGTCGGTCATCAACCGGCGCTCGGCTTCGCGACCGACGTACACGGTGCCGTCGGCCGACACCGAGACGACCGAGGGAACCAGCCCGTCTCCCGCACGATCGCGGATCACGAGCGGGACGCCGTCTTTCACATAGGCGACGAGGCTGTTGGTGGTGCCGAGGTCGATGCCGACGACTTTGCTCATACCTCAATCACGAACTGAGTTCTCTTTCGATCCCCGCCAGTAAATTATTGATGTAGTTCCGCTCGAGCACGCGCTGATGGAGCGCTTCGAGCGCCGAGCGGCGTTCCGGCTCGGGTGCGCCGCCCTCCATCAGGGCGTCCCAGCGCGCCGACAGGGCGGTGAGCTGCTCTTCGTGCTCGACGCGCTTGGCTTCGATCGGACGCGCCGCGTTTTCGAGCCGCGGCTTCCATCGATCGAGCGGAGCGCCGCCGGTGCGCAGCTCCCGAACCTCGTCGAGCTCCTCGTTGAGCGCGAAGACCTCTTCCAGCAGCGCGGGAGGAACTTTTTGACTCGCCTCCTCGGGTCCGCGCGCGGCGAGCCCTTCGAGCTGCAGAAGGTATTCGACTCGCGCAATCGGCTGTCGCAGCGTCCGATACGCATCGTTCAAGTACGAGCTGCGTTCGAGGCTGGCGAGGCGCTCCGCCGGCGTGGCGTTGTAGAAGAAGTCGGGGTGAAACTGACGGCTGAGCGCGCGGAATCGACGCTCGAGATCGGCCGGGTCGATGTTCAGCTTTCGGGGCAGGCCCAGGAACGCGAAGTAATCGCCGTGGCGGGCGAGCGAGAGAATCTTCGTGCACTGCGGGCAGAAGTGCACGTCGATCGGCGCGCCGCCCCCGCAGCTCTTGCAGGCCTGAAGCGTAGGAATGGATGTCTGGGAAGACATATGAGGCAAGGAACGTCTCGAGTCTCAAGTGTCAAGTGTCAAGTCTGAGGTCTGTCAGACCTGAGACTTCACACTTGAGGCTTTCTATGCTCCGAAGGAGCTCCCACAGCCGCAGGTCGTTTTCGCGTTCGGGTTGTGGAACACGAAGCCCATGCTGAGCAGGGTCGAGTCGTAGTCCAGCACCGTCCCGTTCAAATACAGCAGGCTCTTCTTGTCGACGAAGAGCTTCGCGCCATCAGGCCCTTCGAATATCTCGTCGCCGGTCCGCGCATGCTTCTCCCACCCAAAGGTGTAGCTGAGACCCGAACAGCCGCCGCCCTTGACGCCCACGCGCAGTCCGCCCTCGGTGACGCCCTGCTTGGCCATCAGCGTGCGAATCTTGCGCGCGGCGTTTTCACTGATCTCAATCATTGTTGTACTTTGTCGTGGGGCCCCACCCCCACGACCTGTGCCTTCGCGGCTCATCGCCGCTCGGCCTACGCTGACGGTTGCGCTTTCTGATCGACGGCCTTCGATTCGGCCGGCTGCTGCTTCTTCCGGTAGTCGGAAATCGCCGCTTTGATCGCGTCCTCGGCGAGCACCGAACAGTGAATCTTCACGGGCGGCAGGCTCAACTCGGTGACGATGTCGGTGTTCTTGATGGCCAGCGCCTCGTCCACGGTCTTGCCTTTGAGCCACTCGGTCGCGAGACTCGAGCTGGCGATCGCCGACCCGCACCCGAACGTCTTGAACTTCGCATCGTCAATGACGCCGGTGGCCGGATTGACCTTGACCTGCAGCTTCATCACGTCGCCGCATTCGGGCGCGCCGACCAGGCCGGTCCCGACATTCGGATCGTCTTTCGGCATCGAACCGACGTTGCGCGGGTTCTCGTAGTGATCGATTACTTTGCTCGAATAAGCCATTGTCTCTGCTCCTCAAGTCCGGCTAAAGCCGGACACGTCCGATTTGCTGACGCCCCGAAATCGTGCATCAGTGCACTTCCCACTGCATCATCGACAGATCGACGCCTTCCTTTGCCAGCTCGTAGAGCGGCGACATCTCCCGAAGCCGCGTCACCACCTGCGTGAGCCTGTCCGCGACGTAGTCGACTTCTTCTTCCGTCGAGAACCGGCCGAGACCGAATCGAATGGACGAGTGCGCGAGATCGTCGCCCGCGCCGAGCGCTTTCAGCACGTAGGACGGCTCGAGGCTGGCCGACGTGCACGCCGATCCCGACGACACCGCGACCTCGTGGATGCCCATGAGCAGCGACTCGCCCTCAACGTACGCGAAGCTGATGTTCAGGTTGTGCGGCAGCCGATGTTCCATCGATCCGTTGATGTAGATTTCGTCGAGCCCCTTATGCAGCCGATCGTTGAGCCGATCGCGCAGCTTCCGCAGCCGCTGGCTCTCGCTCGCCATTTCCTGCATGCACAGCTCGGCGGCCTTGCCAAAACCGACGATGCCGGTGACGTTGAGGGTGCCGGACCGCATACCGCGCTCGTGGCCGCCGCCGTCGATGATCGGCGCGAGCAGCACGCGCGGATTCCGGCGTCGGACGTACAGCGCGCCCACGCCCTTGGGCCCGTACATCTTGTGCGCGCTGATTGAGGCCATGTCGACCTTCAGCTCGTTCACGTTGAAGGGGATCTTGCCGACCGCCTGCACGGCGTCG
>JBGPKK010000191.1:0-8941 GCA_041485905.1 Vicinamibacteria bacterium | reverse complement strand
GGCCTTGTCCCATGTCGCGATGTGCGCAGCCGCGGCGGCAACGCGGGCGCGCGCCGCGTCGATGTCTTCGCGACGGGATCCCGCGCGCAGGCGGGCGACGGCTTCCCGTGCCGCGCGCACGCGGTCCCGCGCGCCCTGGGCGTGCTCCTTCCCCACATCCCGTTTCGTCACCGCATCGTCGCGCTGCTTGCGCGAGCCGGAGTTGGCGGCGAGCAGCGCCTCGAAGCGATCGACGTCAGCCTGCGCGGCTGCGAGCTCGACGTCGGCCGCACGGACGTCGGTCTCGGTCGTGGCGAGCTGCGCGTCCGCTTGGCGAATGTCCTCCACCCGAGCGCCGGCGAGGAGCAGGCGAAGCTGCGCGTCCGCCTGTTCGAGGTCGGCCTTCGCCTGCGCCATCGCGAGCTGCGCATCCGCGGTGTCCAGGCGCGCGACGACGTCGCCGGCCTTGATGCGATCGCCTTCGGCAACGCGCAGCTCGAGCAGACGTCCGCCCACTTGAGCGGCGACCTGGACGTCGGTCGCTTCGACCTGACCCGACGCGCGCACACGGTCGGCGGGCGGCTTCTGCGCGCAGGCGCACGCACACGCAACCGTCGCAGCGAGGAATATGTGCGCGGGCTTCGGGGTTCGACGAGGGAGCTTCATGGGTCAGCCTCTCGTGTGCCGTGCATCGCGAGCGAGCCACCGGCGCGCCGACTCCTGCGCCTGCTGAACGAACTCGTCAAGCGAGAGCGAGCGCATGTCCATGAGGTGCAGATGCGAGAGCTCTTTTCGGATGGGCGTCCCGGCCAGATAGAACACGATCGGCGCGAGCATGCTGAAATACGCGAACACGGGATGGACGGGGCGGAAGTCGCCCGCGGCGACGCCGGCCTGCACGATGCCGGCGACGGCGCGCGGCACGCCGGCGAGCGCCTTCAGCGTCTCGCGATCCAGGTGCGCCCCGCCTTCGGCCACCTCGCGGAGCATGATCGCGGGGAAGAACGTGTGCTCCTGAATGAAGTCGGCCATGCCGGCGATCGCGCGGTCGACCTTTTCGGCGGACGTGCCGTCGCCGGCGCCGATGGCGCGCAGCCGTTCGGCGGCACGGGTGAACATCTGCCGGAGCAGCGTGCGGTACAGCCGCTCCTTGCTGTTGAAGTGGTAGTAGAGCATCGCCTTGTTGACCTTGGCGCGGCGGGCGATGCGATCGACGCGCGCGCCGGCGAACCCGCGCGCGGCGAACTCGAGCGCGGCGGCGGCGAGGATGCCGTCCGGGGAGACGCGGGCGGGCCGAGCCATATAAACTAACTGGTTAGTTAACTCGAGCGCGCCGGCCCTGTCAAGGCGGTCCCTCCCGTCGCGTCCGAGCCCCGCGGCGCCTAGGAGCCATCTCCCTCGGACTTTTGCGCCCGGCTCTGTCGAAGATACTGCGGACTGTACGCCAGGCCGTACGAGGTCTTCTGAACCGTGGCGGCCTTCTGACGGTTGAACTCCTGCCGTGACTCCTCAAAGGCGTTCAGTTCTTCGCTCGTGCAGGCGCGCATGGTGATCTCCTCGCGCGGCAGGAAGCAGACCTGTCCGATCGGAATGCTGGGGTCGACCGTGATTCCCTCGCCCGCCTGGAGCACGTAACGGAATTCGGTCTCGTGCGAATACCAGTCGGTTTCGACTCGAACGACCAGCATCGGCGCGACCGGCCGCTCGATCATGTTGAAGATCGGCGTGTACACGGTGTCCCAGCCTGATGGTGTCTGAAAGTTGGTGGCGCCGCGGAGAGCGATGGCGCCGGGCGGCGTGCCCATGTCCTCGGGGACGAGAAAGACGCGCGCCACGGCCAGCGCGGCTTCGCGCGACAGCATCGGAGCGCCCACGAATGTCACCTCTTCCTTCACCATGCCGACGCCCCCGACAGAGAGGCTCAGCGTGACCTGGAAAAGAGGGGTGCGTGTGCCGTCCTGTGTCTGGAGGTAATAGACGAACTTGTATCGTCCTTCTCCCTCGTACTCGATGTAGAGCGATTCCTTCGGCTCGAGCGGCGCATAGACCATGAAGCCGAGCGCGCTGCCGGCCTCGAGCACGGGACAGTGACGGGCATGCTGAGGCAGCAGAGGGCGCGAAGCCTCACGTCGCGGCGCGAGACCGACCCCGGGGCGCCTGGAGTTTGGAAAAAGATGCACTTCCATGGCCGTATGTTACGCGGACAATTTGCTCCCGAACACCAGGTAACAGCAGGATCCCGGAGGCGGGTTCGAATCCAGCTTGAGGAGCCGATTCTTTCAGTGATTTATCCGAGGAGGGCTGATCTGGAACGACCAGCCATACTTTCACAAACGACGTGCCGTGACCAGAAAGGTCCGTGGAAGCCCCGGCATGCTGCGCGGTGCGACAGGAAACGGCCAGCGGCCGTAGTTGGCCTGGGGATCACCAGGGCTCACCCACTCCCCGCGCCAGCCATGCTGAGCCAGGAACGCCACGGGATCGCTGACGCCGAATGTCCAGGGACATCCGAGCTCGGCCAGCTTCTTCATATAGCCCGCGGTGTACACCGACGTCAGCATCTCCGGGTTGACCAGGTCCATCGCGATCCAGCTGCCTTCGCACGCGAGGCTCTTCAACTCCGTGAACAGGGCGATCGCGGCGCGCTCATCGAGGTACATGAGCAGCCCCTCGGCGAGGATGGCCGTGGGCCGCGTCGGATCGAACCCGGCATCCAGGAGATGCTGAACCCACGGCTTCGCGAGGTCCGCCCGTACGATTCGCCGGTCGCACGTCGGCCGGGCATTCAAGCGGCCAAGCGCCTCTTCCTTGCGATCGAACACGTCGTCGCGATCGATTTCGTACACCGTCATGGCCGCCGGCCAACCAAGCCGAAGCGCACGAGCGTCCATTCCGGCCGCGAGGATGACGGTCTGCGTGATCGATGACTCACCCACTGAGGCGAGCAGCCCGTCGTCGAGGAATCGTGTGCGGATGGACAGGTACACTTCGGGGCCGCTGGTATTGGGCACGCCCATGGCGGCACGCGTGATGGACATCATCGCGAACCCGGCGTCACCGGCCAGCTCGCGCGCGTACGGATCGTTGAAGAGGGGCGTGGCGCTCTCGGTTTCGAGCGCGCGGCTCGCGGCGACCCAGCATGCCGTCAATCCCACCGGTGTCATGCCCGCCTGCGATGCCGTTTCGTTGAAGGTGAGCTCGACGATCTCCGGCGGAGTCTGATGAAAATCGCTGAAACGAATCCAGCGGGGCCTGGCCCGCATGTAGGTCAGTCCGGGCCACGCCTGCCGCTCGGGTCCGTCGGGAAATCGAGCGAAGTACTGCGTTTTCAGTTGTTCCAGTTCAGGCCCGGTTGGCTCGTCCACGACGCCTTCGTATTGAACGCTCCGCTTCTCACCATCGGCGAGGCCGCCGATCACGAACGCGACCCGCCGATTCGTCCGGAGGTTCCCGACCTTTCGAGTCGAATCGAGAGTATCGAAGAACAGCTCGAACGCGTCGGTCACGATGACGCCGACAGCTGCCGCCTGCGGGGCGTTCCACATCGAGACGGACGCCTGAACCGCCATCGAATGCGCACCCATGAATGCGAGTATCTCCGCGCGAGTCGCTGCCATTTCGGATGACCTCAATTTTATTAGGTTGCGCGCCACCTCGTCCCACGGTGCCTGGTTGCCGCGCCGCAGCCGTCGGATGCGTGCGTTGATGAAGGCGACGGCCTTCCTGGAAGGCCGGGCACGTCCTCGATCGATCCGAATCGCCCGGGAAGGTCCCCGTAGCCAGCCAACCTCTTAGCGCGCGTGAAGATCTGCGCTGGACGGAACCTCCGAGATGAATCGTGGTGCGATCATCACACCTGTCGAGCAGTGGAACTCCACGAGCGGGATTCTGGCGGGAAAGTCGACGCGGAGCACGGGTCCGAGGGCGCCAAGCGAGCTGCACGGGGGCAGGATCGCCGCGAGGAGAACCTGCCGCGCACAGTGGCGCCTCCCGACCGGCCGCCCTCTCACGAGTGGCCGCAGCCGGCCGGTGCGATCGCGACGCGCCAGCACGGCGGTACATACAAGCGAAAGACAGGGCACACGACTCACAATCCGAAGATGACGATCTGCGCACTCGACGGAGACACGGGAAAAACCTGCGACCGCGTTCCCGTGACGAATGCCACACGCTGCTTGCCGTCGACCACATAGGTGATCACGCCGCCGCCCGGCGCGCCGGGCAGCTCCGCCCGCCAGAGGACTTTGCCGGTGCCGGCATCGAACGCATACGCATGTTTGTCCATGTCCCCGGCAAACACGAGGCCGCCTTTCGTCGGCGTGATGCCCGACAGCACCGGGGCGCTGGCATGAAAGCGCCATTTCACTTGTCCGGTGTCGGCGTCGGTTGCGGTCACCCATCCCGACCAGTTGAGGTCTTTTGTGCCGAATTGAGCCGCGAGCTGGGTGCCTGTCCAATTCTGGCCGGGCTTCTTGGCGAGCTCGGCCGGGTCGAGCGTCACCGTCACGCACCAATCCACGGTGCCGTCGTAGAACAAATTGGTGTCGGGGCTGTAGGCCGGGCCGTTCCATTCGGTGCCGCCAGCGGCGCCCGGACAGAAACGCGTGGGCGTCGTGGATAACGGCACGTCGTCGCTCTCGCGCGTGGTGATCGGGGTCGCATAGAGCTTCTTGTCGGTCGTCACGTCGTAGACGTGGAGCAGGCCGTCCTTTGGCGCTCCTGCGACGATGCGCTTGCCGCTCTTTGTCGTGACGAGGACCGGCGCGGCAGCCAGGTCCCAATCGTGGGAATCGGCTGGGACCAGCGAATAATGATTGCGATAGATTCCAGTCGCCGCCTCCAGCACGAGGATCGAGTTCGTGTAGAGATTGGCGCCGGGGCGCACGTCGGTGGCGAAGTCCGGACCGGGATTGCCGACGGGGACGTACAGGAGTCCGCGCTCCGGATCCAGCGTAAAGGTCGTCCACGTGCCGCCGCCGGTGATCGGCACTCCGTTCGCGTTGCCCCACGTCGCCCTGGCTTGCGCCTGCATTTTTTGGTTGCCGGGCTGTGGCGCGTCGGTCGGCACGGTATAGGTTTCCCACGCGACCTTGCCGGTCCGGGCATCAAGGGCATACACGCGGCCCAACACGCCGTAACGGTCGCTCCCCGCGGTACCAATGAAGAGCAGCCCGTTCCAGGCGATGGGAGCCCCGGGCATGCTTTCACCTTTTGCTGGATCGGCGAGGTGTGTGCTCCACAGCTTCCTGCCGGTCGCCGCATCGTAGGCGAGAGCGTCGCCCTCTCCTGTGCCGCGGAAGAGCCGCCCGTCGAGATAGGCTGCCCCGCGGTTGACCCGCAATCCGACCGAGGGGCCGTCTTCGCGCACACGCCACTTCAGCCGGCACGTCTCGGCGTCGATCGCGAGGATCTCCTTGTCCGTCGTGGCATACAGGGTGCGGCCAATCACGATCGGACCGGTCTGAAAGCTGGTATCAACGTTGAGATCGTAGACGCACAGCTGCTTCAACCTGGAGGCATTGGTCCTGTTGATCTGATCGAACGGCGCATAGCGTTCAGAGGTGAGCGTCCTGTTGTAGCTTGGCCAGTCCGCCGCAATGACGTCGGCCGCGGGTGCCGCGGCGATGAACACGCCCGCGGCCAGCATCACGAACGCCACGATCACCGTTGTGGGACGAGAAATCGGTGCCGGCACACAGTCGCTCATGGTTTCCCCCTGAAGGAAGTTACGAAAACTACCTGAATACCTGGGTCCGCCTGAACGTCTCCACCGCCGCGCGCGCTTCGTCAAGCGTGGTGAGGCGGCCATGAATCGGCAGGATCTGTTGGATGTCCAAGCGGAGGCGATCCACCGCATCGAGGAACTGGACAAGATTCGGGAGGCCAGCCGGCGGCTCGTTCGGATTGTTCGTCGGCGTCCACGAATCCGCTTCGATCAGCATCCTCTCCTTCGGCAGAAACACCATCAGCATCCCCGCGTTGTGCATGTTCCCGGCATAGTGATAGATGACCATCTCGTGCATGTCATCCCGAAATGTCCGACTCCCGATGATGCCTTCGAACACGGGAGTGCGACCCGATCGCGCGAGCCGATCGGGCGCGATCGTGCGCGGATTGGACCAGACCTGCTGGTAGTACGGGATGTTCCCGGCCTGCGTCACAATCGTTGCACCGTCGGCCGCATACGTGCGCAGCCCCCCGGCGTGATCGAAATGCGTATGGGTGTTGACGATGTACCTGATCGGCTTGCCGGGGATCGTCTTCCGGATCGCATCCATGACGGCCAGCGATCGCGTCTCGTTTTCCGGGGCATCCACCATCACGACGTGATCGCGAAACTCGACGGCGATGCTCTTCGCGTTGCCCGGAACGATCCACAGACCCTCCGAGACTTTCTCGGGCACGAGCGTCGTCGGCGCCGCCGCCCCCTGCCTGATGCTTGCGGGCACATCGAGCGCGACCGCAGCATTCGGCGTCACCTCCGTGATCGTCAGGTCGAGCAGGGGATAGCCCGCCGACCGCTGCAGGATGCGCGTCGGAAACTTCACGCCGCCGAAGTCCTTGTAGTCTGAAAAAATCGCTTCGAGCTTCATGTCTCCAAGGACGGGATTGGCGATCCACGTGTCGATCCGCTCGACAAGGTTCTGATCGTTCAGCACGCCCTCGAGACGGACCTTCATCGGCGTGGTCACGGTGATCACGCTCTTCCTGACGCCGCGCACGTCCTCTACGCGCACCGCTGCATTGCCGGCTTGCGCGGCCTTGATGAAGCCGTGCGGCGTCAGCCAGATTTGTGTGGTCCGGCCTTCCACAGCGCTTCGCATATCGCGCTCCACGGCTGCTGGCGAGACGGTCTGTCCGGACGTGTCCCATGCGTATCCGCCGCTGAGCGCCCAGATCTGTCGTTGCTCTCCGACCAGCGGCTGGAAGCCACCTCCGAGCGGCGGATTCTCGGCCTGCGTCCGGCGGCGATCGTCGCGAAGCGTGTTCGTCGTGTAGTCGATCGCGACCGTGATGCTCGGCACGTTGAATCGGGGCCAGGGCGAACCCCCGTCGTACGCCTGGCCGAAGATGTAGTCGGAGCCCCAGCCCGAATACTGGATCGAGCGCAGGTTGCCGGCGCCGAGCGCAGCCGCCGCGGCCGCCACAGGCCCGCCGGCGTTCTGACTCTCAATCACCGCGCCAGCTACAAAAACCGCCATTGCCGTGATCAACAAGCGCATTTTCATGGCTCGTATATACTCCGCCCGAGCGACTCATGTCGAGGCGACGCTTTCTCAAGAATTCAGCGCTGATTGGCGCGGCGATGGTGGCGGGACGGCCCGTTGCAGACGCGATGGCTGCCGTCCGACAGCAGCCAGCAGGCAACGCCAAACGGCGCATCCGGATTCTGATGGGCGGGTACGGGCCGCCCTCCACCGGCTTCAGCCTTGCGCTCAAGAGAATTGGCGATCGGCTCGAAGCCAGGTTTGGCGACGAGGTGGAGGTGAAGTACGTCTACAACATCCTGGACCTCGGCTATCGCGGCGAGGACATCCTGTGGCTGGTCGAACAGGGTGTGCTGACGCTCGGGTATCAATCCAGCAGCTACCTGACAGATCGGGTTCTCGACCTTGGAGCGGCCGACCTTCCGTTTCTCTTTTCCGACGCGGGGCAGGCTCGCATCAGTATGGACGGGCGCCTCGGTCAGGTGCTGACTGCCAGAATCGAAGCGGGAATGAACTATCGGATCCTCGGCTACTTCGAAAACGGCTTCCGCCATATCTCGAATCGTCTCCGGCCGATACGCACACCCGCCGACATCAAGGGCATGAAGATTCGTGTACTGCCCTGCAATGTCCTGGCGAGGACGTTCGAGCTGCTGGGCGCGGACCCGAAAATCATGGACCTCTCGGAAGCGATCGAAGCCGTCAAAGCCGGCACGCTGGACGCTCAAGAGAATCCATTCTCAAACACGGTGACGTACGGCGTGCACAAGTATCATCGCTTCCATTCGGCGACGAATCACTTCTACCTGTCCCGTCCGATTTTCGTGCACCGCCCGACGTACGACGGCTGGCCGCGCGCGCTGCAGGAGGAATTGCGGAAGGCGGTTCATGACGCGATCGGATTCCAACGCGAACTGCACGTCAAAGAAGAGGAAGACGCGATGACCGCCATTCGCGCGGAAGGCGGCGAGATTCTCGAGCTCACACAGGACGAGCACAACACGTTTGTCGCTGCAGTCACGCCAATCTACGGCGAGGCGCGCCGTCAGTACAGTCGCGAGGTCCTGTCACTCCTTCATGTGTAAGAGCGTCGCAACCGCCCTCCTGCTCGCCGCTGGCATCGTTATCGGCTACGCGCCGGCGCGTGCGCAGACTGATCTCTCTGAGTGGCGCGCCAGCCTCCCGGCCATCCGCGCAACGGCGGCGCTGATTCCCGGCCGACGGCCGCTCCGCGTGAACATTCTGAAGTTTGCGGAGAGCCGTCGTACGAAGAATTTCTCGGTCAAAGGCGCTCCCGCAGACCCGAGCGTGCAGGCGCGCACGGCCTTCCAGGTGATGTATGCCGATGGACACATCATGGTGGACGCCGGGATGGACCAGCAGGTCCATCGGTTTTTCGGTCGCGGTGTCGAGGAACCCTATGACAGTGAAGCAGCGGGGCAGGTGGAACGCGCGCTCACGACTGCGAAGCTGATCGTTGTGACACACGAGCACGGCGATCACATCGCGGGAGTCATACGCACGTCGCGTGCACGAGAGCTTGCACCCAGGACGATCCTGACGAAGAGCCAGGTGCAGACACTCCTCACGACACCACAGATGCCGGAGATCAAGCTCACAGAAGAGATGGCCGCGCGGTATATCGTGGTGGACTATGAAAAGTATTACCCCCTCGCCGCCGGGGTCGTCCTCATTAAAGCTCCTGGCCACACGCCAGGTTCACAGATGGTCTATATCGCTCTGGAGTCGGGCCG
>JBGPKK010000190.1:0-8949 GCA_041485905.1 Vicinamibacteria bacterium | reverse complement strand
GCCCGCAATCGTGTGCGCGAGGAGCGCCCCGCCGGTGACCGGTCCGGCCACCACCTCGGTCTGCTGAACCATCTCGGCCGGCAGGAGATCGATCAGGTCCTGCGCGAAACGCCAGATGGTCGACGGGTGACGAAAGAGCTGATGCGGATTCAGGTACGCGCGGCCGTGGTAGCCGTTGCCGTAATCGAAGTGGCCATCCAGCATCAGGACTTCGGAATGCTTTAGGTCATCGAGCGCTTTCGTGCGAATCTCGGTCCGTTTGTCCAACGAGCCCTCTCGGGAAGTGAGAACTGAGAACTTAAGTTCTCAGTTCTAAGTTCGCAACGCCGTCGTTAAGGTACACCGCCCGACCGCCGACGATCGTCGCCGCAACTCCGCCGCGCAGCTGCCAGCCGTCAAACGGCGTGTTCTTCGATTTCGATCGCATGGCGGCCACCGACACGGTTACGCGCAAATCGGGCGCGAGGATCGTGATGTCGGCCGGCGCGCCCTCAGCCAACGACCCGCCGGGGACGTTGAGAATCCGGGCCGGATTGACCGCCATCAGTTCGATCAGGCGCGCCAGCGTGATCGCGCCGGCATGGACCAGTCGATCGAGCGACAAGGACACGGCCGTCTCGAGGCCGGTGATGCCGAACGGCGCACGGTCGAACTCGACGTCCTTCTCGTCGTAGTGGTGTGGCGCGTGATCGGTGGCGATCGCGTCCACGCTGCCGTCGACGATGCCCCTCAGCATGGCGTCGCGGTCCACTTCCTCCCGCAACGGCGGATTCATCTTGGCGTTGGTGTCGTACGGCCGCGGCGACGCGAGCAGCTCGTCGGTGAGGACGAAGTGATGCGGCGTCACCTCGCAGGTGACGCGGACGCCCCGCTGCTTGCCGTAGCGCACCGCGTCGAGCGATTGGCGGGCGCTCAGGTGCGCGATGTGCAGCAGGCCGCGGGTCATGGCCGCGAGGGCGACATCGCGCTGCACCATAATTGATTCGGCTTCGCCCGGAATGCCGCGCAGCCCCAGCATGGACGCCGAGAAGCCCTCGTGGGCGACGCCGTCGCCCTTGAGCGTCTGGTCCTCGCAGTGATCGATGACCGCCATCTTGAACATCCCGGCGTACTCGAGCGCGCGGCGCATCAGCAGCGAGGTCGCCACCGGACGACCATCGTCGGAAATCGCCACGCATCCCGACTGGCGCAGCTCCGCGATGTCGGCGAGCTGCTCGCCTTTCTGGCCGCGCGACACCGCGCCGATGGGGTACACGCGCGCCAGGTTGGCCTCGGCAGCCTTCTTCAGCACGTACTCAGTGACGCCGGCGTTGTCGTTGACCGGCACCGTATTCGGCATGCACGCGACCGCCGTGAAGCCGCCTGCCACCGCCGCGGCGCACCCGCTGGCGACGGTCTCCTTGTGCTCCTGGCCCGGCTCGCGGAGATGGACGTGCATGTCGATGAGTCCGGGGCAGACGACGAGGCCGGACGGGATCTCTACGACGGTGACGTCGGCATCGACTGGAATATCGCGTCCCACGCGCGCAATTCGGTCGCCCTCGATCAGCACGTCGAACACGCCGTCGCGGCCGTTGGCCGGATCGACCACGCGCCCGCCCTTCAGCAGCCGCTTCGTCATCTAATCCATCTCCGGTGCGCCGGCCAGCAGATACAGCACCGCCATGCGCACGGCGACGCCGTTGGCCACCTGCTCGAGGATGACCGAATAGGGGCCGTCGGCGACGTCCGATGCGATCTCGACGCCGCGGTTCATCGGGCCCGGGTGCATGATGATGACGTCGGGCTTCGCGCGCTTCACGCGCTCGGCGGTCATCCCGAACACCGTGAAGTACTCGCGGAGGGATGGAAAGAACGCGCCCTGCATCCGCTCCTGCTGAATACGCAGCATCATGATGACGTCGGCGTCGGCGACCGCTTCGTCCACCGACGTTGACACGCGGACTCCGAACCGCTCGATGCCGGCCGGCACCATCGTCGGAGGACCGCTCAGGCACACATCGGCGCCGAGCTTCGTCAGCAACTGGACGTTCGACCGCAGGACGCGGCTGTGCAGCAGATCGCCCACGATGGTGACCTTGAGGCCCTCGATGCGCTTCTTGTGCTCGCGGATGGTGAACGCATCGAGCAGCGCCTGGGTCGGGTGCTCGTGCATGCCGTCACCCGCGTTGATGATCCGCGACTTGCAGATGCGCGCCAGGAGATGGCAGGCGCCGGAGCACTCGTGACGCAGGACGATCATGTCCGGCGCCATCGCCTCGATGTTCATCGCCGTATCGACCAGCGTCTCGCCCTTGAGCACGCTGGAGGTGGCGACCGCGATGTTCAGCGTGTCGGCGCTCAGCCGCTTCTCCGCAATCTCGAACGACGTGCGCGTACGGGTGCTCGGCTCGAAGAACAGGTTGACGACGGTTTTCCCGCGCAGCGTCGGTACTTTCTTGATCGGCCGCTGGCCGATCTCGCGCATCGCCTCGGCGGTGTCGAGAATGAGGTAGATCTCCTCCTGCGTGAGATCCGCGATGCCAAGCAGATCCTTCTTCATGGCTCCTGGATCTCCACTTCGTCGCGGCCGTCGATTTCCGTCAGGTGCACCTGCACGCTTTGCGACGGCGATGTCGGCAGGTTCTTCCCGACGTAATCGGCCTTGATGGGCAGCTCGCGGTGGCCGCGGTCGACGAGCACGACGAGCTGAATGGCTTTCGGACGGCCGAAGTCGATCAGTGCGTCGAGCGCTGCCCGGATCGTCCGGCCCGTATACAGCACGTCGTCGACCAGGAGGATGCGTTTGTCGTCGATGGAGAACGGGATTTCGGTGCGGCGGACCAGCGGCTGCGGTCCGACAGCGTGCCGCATCAGATCGTCGCGGTACAGCGTGATGTCGAGGATGCCCGTCGGGATGTCGTGCCCGTTGATGGCGCCGATCTCGGCCGCCAGGCGCCTGGCGATTGGCACGCCGCGTGTGCGAATGCCGACGAGCGCGAGCTCCTCGATGCCGCGGTTCCGCTCGACGATCTCGTGGGCGATCCGCGTGAGGGTGCGCGCAATGCGGACGGCGTCCATGACTACAGGCATGGAGATACCCGCAGTTGGTAATTTAGTGATTTGGTGATTTGGTGATTGAAGGGACGAGCGGAGCGCGGCATTCGAACACCTCTTCGCGACCTCTCCGGGCCGCGTTAAAGAGAATGGAACTGACGGGATTATAGCACCTGGCGGGACCGCTACGGGTGGGACTCCAGGACCCAGATCTCAGAAGAGACGTGAACCTCGTTCGTCGTCGCCAGGAACTGCCCATTGCGAGAGACGTCAAATGGCTCATTCGTTCCGGCGAATCGGATGGGAACCAGTTCGACTTTGGGCTGTTCATCGAGCGTAATGGTCTGGATCTGTTGTGTCGAGTCTCCCCGGATTGTGCGATAGCCGATGCGACGTCCGTCGGGCCACCACACAGGCCAGCCACCCGTCTCGGTCAGCCGCCGCTCGCCGGTACTGTCCGGACGCGCGATGAAAATCCCGCCGAAGTAACCGCGATCCTGGGCGAACGCGATCCATTGGCCATCGGGCGACCATCGCGGGACCGACCCTGGCCCGGTCCGCAGCAGGCGCCGCTCCGTTCCAGCGGTGACCGTCATCACGTACACGCGCTCTTGTGCGCCGTCCGTGGCCGCGAACGCGAGCATGCGGCCATCGGGCGACAGATCGCCATAGGCCGCATCGAGGTCTGCGGGCGTCAGCGCGACTGGCGGGCCGCCCTCACGAGCGATACGCCAGATTCGCTTCGGCGCGGCCCAACTCTGAAAGATTACCGATCGACCGCCAGGGGTCCAACGAGGATAGAGTTCGCCACGGTCGGTATTCGTCAACTGACGCTGCGATGTGCCGTCGAGATTCGCCGTCCAGACATGCCAGGACCCGTCCACCTCGCTGCGGCTGAAGGCGAGCTCCTGATTGATCGGAGCGAAGGCAGGCCCCCACAGGAACGGCGTGTGCCGGACCAGCGATCGCGTCTCCGCCGTCCTCAGGTCGTACAAGATCAGCTCGTTGCGCCAACGCGAGCTGATGAAAGCCACACGTCCGTGCGCATCGACCGTCGGTGATTCATCGGGACCCGGACCGCTCGTGAGACGCACGGCCGGTCCGCCGGCGATGGGCAATGCCCAGATATTCGTCGCACCACCGCGATTCGAGTCGTGCACGATCGCACGACCGTCGGCTGAGAATACCGGGGCATCGCTAAACACCGCAGCCGAATCGGACGAAAGGCGCCTCGGGGCGCGGCGGCCGTCGGCGTCCACCAGCCAGATCTCGCCCGCAACGCCGCCCGAGCCGAGAATGAACGCAATCAGCCGCCCATCAGGCGACCACGCTGGACTTCGGATGAACGGAGATCCGCCCCCGCCTGGAACCAGGTCATGCACATCGGTCCCATCTGCGCGAGCGGTGGCAAGAATCAGTTGGCCGCCCTCCCCATGACGAATGAACGCGATACGTCGCCCATCCGGCGCCCAGACAGGCTGACCTCCGCGGTGGACGATCGTTGACACCTGGCCGCCGAGCGCGGGCACAAGAAAAATATCGGTACCTGAACCGTCCGCTCCGCGGCGGGCGAACACGATGCGCTCGCCGTCAGGTGAGAATCGCGGGTGCGTCTCAACTGCATCGTCATTGGTGAGGCGCACACGTCCGCCGCCCGCGACGCGGCTCACGAACACGTCCGTTCGGCCCGCGTCATCCTCAGCCACATACGCGATCATCGTCCCGTCGTACGAGAGCGCCGGGTCGGAGGCTGGATGGTCGGATGAGAGCACTTGCACCAGCCGTCCGCTTTCCGCAGGCGGGGCGGGAGCACGCTCACGTACGATCCTCCAGGTCAGAACGATCAGAAGGATCGCGACGATGCTTGCCGCGGTGATGATGCGCCAATCGAGGAACCGGGGCTTCAACGTGCGCGGATGGATCGGCACCGTGAACACGTCCGATTGCACCGCCTCGAGCGCTGCGCGGAGCTCGCCTGCTGTCTGATAGCGCTGCGCCGGCTCTTTCGTCAGGCATCGCGCGATGATCGTGCGGATGCTCGCGGGAACATGCGTCGGCAACGGAGGCGGCGGCGCGCGAAGAATCGCCGCGGTCACATCGAATACGGTCCGGCCCGAGAACGGGAGATGGCCGGTAGCCATCTCGTGCAGAAGCACGCCGACGGACCAGAGATCGCCCGCGACGCTGGGCTGGTCGCCCTGGAGTACTTCAGGGGCCATGTAGGCGAGCGTTCCCGCCAGTGCACTGTCGCCGGGAAGAGGCGTATTCGATCTGGTGGCCTCTTCATGTGAAGCCTGGGCGAAACGGCTGGCCAGGCCGAAGTCCACGATCTTCGCGCGACCTTCCTTTGTGATCATGACGTTCGCGCTCTTGAGGTCGCGATGGAGCACACCGCGATCGTGAGCGTGCGCGAGCCCGTCAGCCAGCTGAACCGCGTATCGCAGCATTGAATCAGCGGGGAGTCCATCGATCGGGATCTGCTCGTGGAGCGGTCGGCCGTCCACATACTCCATCACGATAAAGACCTGGCCTGCCTCTTCCCGCACTTCGTGAACGGTGCAGATGTTCGGATGATTCAGCGCGGAGACGGCGCGGGCCTCCTTCAGCAGCAGATCGGGTGTGGCGGAAAGCTTGAGGTGTTCGCTGAGCACTTTGAGCGCTACGGTTCGCTGCAGGTGGGTATCGCGCGCGCGGTAGACGACACCCATGGCGCCAGCGCCAAGCGGCGAGAGGATTTCATAGGGTCCAAGCCGCTCACCAGGAACAAGAGCCATCACGATCCAGTCTTCTTGATCTTTTCGTGTCTTCGTGTTTTCGTGGTTGCCTTTTTCGGTGCAGTATACTGCCGCGATGCCGATCGACGTGGCTGCGGACGTGATCGCCAATCGTCGGCTGTCATCCGACTACAACGTGCTGGCACTGGCCGCGCCCGCAATCGCCGCCGCGGCATCGCCCGGCCAGTTCGTCATGATCAGATCCGCCCGCGGTCAGGATCCCCTGTTGCGCCGCCCCTTCTCGGTGTTCGAAGTGCTCCGCGATGAACACGGCCGACCGACGGGCATCTCGCTCCTGAACAAACGCATCGGCGTGTCGACCGCTCTCCTCTACGCGTCCCAGGCCGGCGAGCGCGTCGACTGCCTCGGTCCCCTCGGCCGCCCCTTCTCGCTCGTCGATCCCCCCGCCGACGCGTGGATGGTGGCTGGCGGCGTGGGACTCGCCCCGTTCGCAGCGCTCGCCCAGGCCCTTCGCTCCCGCGGCGTCGCCCCCGTGCTGTTCTACGGCGCCCGAAGCGCGGCCGAGCTCTTCTATCTCGATTTCTTCCGCGACCTCGGCGTCGAGCTGGTGCTGACCACCGAAGACGGCAGCCTCGGCGAACCCGGCCGGATCGTGGCGCCGCTCGAACGGCGTCTGGCGTCGCGGCGGCCCGACCAACCGGTAATGGTGTACGCATGCGGGCCGGAGGGGATGCTGGCGGCCACGGCGAAAGCCGCCGCCCGCCACAGCCGTCCGTGCCAGGTGTCGGTGGAACGCATCATGGGCTGCGGCCTGGGCGGCTGCTACAGTTGTGTCGTGCCCATGCGGTCTGACGAAGGCCGTGTTCATCACGTGCGATCGTGCATCGCCGGCCCAGTGCTCGCAGCGGACCAGATCGTATGGGATTAGCCGCGCTCTGACATGGATCTCACTGTCCAAATCGGTTCGCTGACGCTCAAGAATCCGCTCATCGCGGCGAGCGGCTGTTTTGGATACGGCGTCGAGTACGCGGACGTCGTCGACCTCGCGTCGCTCGGCGCGGTGGCGGTCAAGGGGCTGTTTCTCGCGGAACGCGAAGGACATCCGCCCCCGCGCATCGTGGAAACGCCGGCGGGCATGCTCAACGCGATCGGCCTGCAGGGGATCGGCGTGCACCGGTTCGTCGACGAGAAGCTGCCGGAGCTTCGCGCGCGGCGCGCGACCGTGATCGTGAACATCTGTGGCACGACCATCGACGAGTACGTCGAGCTCGCCAGAATCCTGTCGGACGCGGAGGGCGTCGCCGCGATCGAACTGAATATCTCCTGTCCCAATATCAAGGAAGGCGGGATCACCTTCGGCTGCAGTCTGACAGGCACGTTCGACGTCGTCAGCGCCGTGCGCAAGGTGACGCGGCTGCCGGTGATTCCCAAGCTGACCCCCAATGTGACCGACGTGGCGTCGTTCGCGCGGGCGGCCGAGGACGCCGGCGCCGATGCCGTGTCGCTCGTCAACACGTTCCTGGCGATGGTCATCGACGTCGAAACACGGCGCCCGAAGATCTCGAACATCGTCGGCGGGCTGAGTGGACCCGCCATCAGGCCGATCGCCGTGCGGATGGTGTACGAGTGCCGTCAGACGGTGAAGATTCCGATTCTCGGCATGGGCGGAATCGCCGACGCCCGTGACGCGCTCGAGTTCGTAATCGCCGGCGCGTCCGCGGTTCAAGTCGGGACGGCAAGCTTCGTCGATCCCTTCATCTGGCCCAAGCTCCTCGACGGCATCAGTCAATACATGCAGCGCCATCACATCGAACGAATCAGCGATCTGGTTGGCACGATCGACACGCGCACGCGCGACAAGGAATGGATCAGCTCCTAGTTGCGCTGGACGTCGATACCGCTCACGAGGCGCGGGCGCTGGCCCGGCAACTCCGCGGCGTCGCTGGCGGATTCAAGATCGGCTCGCGTCTGTTTACGAGTCACGGCCCCTCGATCGTCGAGGAGCTCGCCGGCCGCGGCGATCGCGTGTTCCTCGACCTGAAGTTTCACGACATCCCGAATACCGTCGCCGGCGCGGTGGCGTCGGCGACCCGGCTCGGCGTCTGGATGCTCACCGTCCATGCGTCGGGCGGGAGCGCCATGATGCGTGCGGCTCGCGACGCGGCCGATGAGGAAGCGACGCGGCTGTCACGACCAGCTCCGCTGCTGATCGCCGTGACCGTGCTGACGAGCCTCAGCGAAGACATGATGGGCGAGATTGGCGTGATGGGCAGGATGGCGGGGCACGTCGAACGACTGGCTGCCCTCACGCAGTCGGCGGGGCTCGACGGCGTCGTGGCATCGCCGCAGGAAATAGCGCTGATTCGCGCGCGATGTGGCGACAGCTTTTTGATCGTAACGCCCGGCATACGGGGCGCATCCGACGCGCAGGGGGATCAAAGCCGCACGTCAACGGCTGCCCAGGCGCTGGCGGAGGGGGCGAGCTATCTCGTCGTCGGCCGTCCGATCATCGCAGCGCCGGATCCGCGCGCCGCCGCCGAACGAATAGCCGCGGAGTGCACACGCAAGTCTCAAGTCTGAAGTCTCAAGTGTGACAACGTCAGATTCAGACTTGAGACTTGAGACTTGAGACTTACCTTATTCTCGCGCCCAGGCTGTCACCTGTGCGACGAGATGAAGATCGTCGTTGACCGCGTGGCCAGCACCATGGCCCTAACCATCGACATCATCGACATTTCGACCGATGCGCAGCTCGAAGCGCGCTACGGTCTCGAAATTCCGGTCCTGATGGTGGATGGGAAAAAAGCCGCGAAGTACCGAGTGACGGAGGAAGAGCTGCGACGGCTGCTCGTTGCGAGGTCCGGGGGGACAAGTGGGTCAGGTGGGTCAGGTGGGTAAAAGCCCTTTCCTCACCCGACCTACCCGGCCAACCAGCCCAACCCGACTTACCTGCCCCTACTTCGCCGTGACGATGAAATGTCCGCGCCGGTTCTGCTGCCAGCAAGACTCGGTGTCGTCGTTGCAAGACGGCTGCTCCTTGCCCTTGCTGATCACCGTGACGCGGCCGGCCGGCACGCCCAGACTCACCAGGTAATCCTTCACAGCGGTCGCACGGCGGTTGCCGAGGGCGAGGTTGTACTCGGAGCTGCCTCGGGCGTCGCAGTGCCCTTCAGCCGTG
>JBGPKK010000189.1:0-9060 GCA_041485905.1 Vicinamibacteria bacterium | reverse complement strand
GGCTTCACCTGGTTCTCGTTCAGCGGCGGGACGACGGGCAAGGTCCCGCCGGACGGGATCTTCGATCTGATCTCAGTCACTGAGCAGTCGACGGCGATCAATCCGGCGACGGGCCTGCAGTATGCGCCGCGGGCGAACTTCGCCTATCGGGGCGTCCCAACCGCCAACCCCAACTACGCCAACCCGAACAACTGGCGCGCCTCGGCATCGTACGTCACGGGGTCGCACGACCTGAAGGTCGGCTACCAGGGCGCCTACATCCGGGTCGATTGGTGGGATCTCATCCCCGAGTCGCAGGTGTCCTACCGGTTCAACCAGGGCGTGCCGAATCAGTTCACGTTCCGTCTGCCGGAATGGCACCGGGCGGACCGCACGTCGACGGCGGCGGCGTACATTCAGGACAGGTGGACGCGCGGCCGGTTGACGCTGCAGGGCGCGCTGCGCTACGACCGCGCCTGGAGCTTCAACCCGGCGGAGTTCAACGGGACGACGCTGACGTCGAGGTTCAACGCGGCGCCGATCATCTTCGACCGCACGGTGGGCGTCGACGCGTTCAACGACGTCACGCCGCGCTTCGGCGTGGCCTACGACGTGTTCGGCACCGGCAAGACGGCGCTGAAGTTCAGTCTCGGCCACTACCTCGCCGCCGCGACGAACGACAGCGAGTACACCAGCAACAGTCCGGCCGTCCGTATCGTTCGCACGGCCTCCCGGAACTGGGACGATCGGACGTTCCCGGTGGGGGATCCACGACGGGACAACAAGATCGTCGACTGCGACATCCTGAACTTCGCCGCGAACGGCGAGTGCCCCGCGTTGACCGGCGACGCCCTGAACTTCGGCGGAGTATCGAGCAACCTCACGCAGGTGAACCAGGCGACGCTCCGAGGCTCGGGTGTCCGTCAAGGCGACTGGCAGTGGGGGATCACCGTCCAGCAGCAGCTGATCCCGCGCGTGTCGGCGGAGATCGCGTACAACCGCCGGTGGTTCAGCGGGGCGAAGGTTACGGACAACACGCTTCGCGGGCCCGAGGACTACCAGCAGTTTACGATCCTGGCCCCGCAGGATCCGCGGCTGCCTGGCGGCGGCGGCTACCCGATCGCGTTGTCGATGGTCACGGCGGTGGCCGCCGCTCGCGGCGCGCAGAACTACGTCACGTTCGAAACGGACTTCGGCCCGGAGCGCACTTCGTACTGGCACGGCGTCGATTTCACGCTGAACGCACGGCTCCGCCAGGGCCTGACGCTGCAGGTCGGGACGCAGACCGGCCGGTCGGTTGTGGACACCTGCGCGACCGCCTCGGTGATCGACGGGACGACCCAGACGACGATCAAGGACCTCCGCAGCTGCAGCAACGTCTTTCCGTTCCAGACGACTGTCCGGGGACTGGCGTCGTACACCCTTCCCAAGGTCGACGTGCTCGTCAGCGGCACCGTGCGCTCGCAGCCGCCGCTCGCGCGCGTCGCCTCGTGGCCGGTGCCGAACACGCTGATCCAGAGCATCATCGGACGGCTGCCGCCGGGAGGTACCGCCACGGGCAACACGACCGTCGACATCCTGGACAGCGACCATCGGCTGTTCGCCGACAACCGGCTGACGCAGATCGACATGCGATTCGCGAAAATCCTCCGATTCGGCAAGAGGCGCGCGGATGTAGGCGTCGACCTCGGCAACCTGCTGAACACCAACTACGCGACGACGTACGAGAACAACTATCAGTTCAGTGCCGGCAATACGGCATTGGGCGGCACGTGGGCCAACCCGACGGCCATCTACACGCCGCGGTTCGTCCGCTGGAACCTGACGGTCGACTTCTGACAGGTCTCGGGGATTCGGGATTTGGGCTTTGAGGGTTCGAATCCCAGAGCCCGAATCCCTATCGATCTGCGACCCGGGTTTCGAAGTTGATTCACGTCTGTTTTCGTCTCTTGCCAGCGCAATGACACTCGCCGCGAACGATTTCCCGGTCTTCCTCCCAGAAGATCCGGGGAGCACGCCAGGAAATGATTCTCTAAAGGCCCGTCCGGTGAGGATAGCTCCACACTGCGCGACTCATCGGGAATGACGCGCGTACTCCTGAAGCACTGCTACGACTGCATCATGCTTCATCTTTTCTGACCAAGCGCGCGGCGTGGCCCACGGCTCCGCGTCCGCTTCGATCGGATCGACGCCGCGGCGCAGCAGCTCCTTGACGATCGGTACGCGACCCCAGCGACAGGCCCAGCCGAGCGGCGTGCTCTGGAGCAGTTCGTCGCGCACGTCGGTGCGGGCGCCGGCGTCGAGCAGCGTCACGGCAAAGGCCAGGGCCTCGTCCTCGGTGATCCAGCCGGACACGCCATCGTGATGGCCCATGGCCATCACGTCGTGCAGGATGGTCCGACCAAAGGAGCCGCGGACGTTGGCGTGACAGCGCGCGAGGATCAGCCGGAAGCTGGCGAGATAGCCCTCGCGGTCGAGCGTCCACTTCGGCGAGGCGATCCACGGGATATGGCTCCAGAACGCGAGTGGACCCCGCAGCCTGTCGTACCACCGCGGGTCGTCCGGTGGCCAGTCGATGCGCACGAGCGCCATTCGGATGATCTCGGGCTCGCCGCACTCGCCGCCGAGAAGGTCCTCGGCAACTGTGCCGCCGGGTGTAGCGCCGCCGGGGGGCAGCTGACCGGCGTCTTCTTCCTGAATGCGCTGGCGGGCGATGGCGACATCGCGATGGTACGCCGCGGTGCCTGCGCTCACCACGCCCCCGGGCTTTGAGAGCAGCTCGATCATGGCGCGATCGCGGTGCCGATAGGCCGTCGACATCGGCGAGCCTCCGCCGTCGTTCTGCGCGTTCGGATCGGCGCCGTGCGCCAGGAGCATTTCTGCGAGCGCGAGATTGCTCTTGTCGGCGCAGCGCTCCAGCGGGATCCCGCGTGACTCGTGGACGCCATCGCCGCCGATCACACGCCTCCGCTCATGAGGGTCGAGGCCGAACTCGAGGAGCAGTTGCAGCATGTCGGCGCGGTTGTGTTCGACGGCGACCGTCAGCAGGCCGTCGCCCTGGGCGGGATGTGCGAGCGAGCCCTCCGCGTGACGGGCGCGGATCCAGTCGGTTTTGCCGAGGGCGACAGCGAGGGCTGCGGTCAGCGTGGCGCCGCGCTGTAGCAGAATATCCGCAAGCGCGAATCGTCGTTGACGGGCGCAGTACTCGAGCGGCTTGCCCTCCGGCCTCGCCGGATCCGGCCGCTCGTCCGAATCGAAGCCAAGATCGAGCAGCAGCGTGAGCATCTCGGGACGATCGAGACGCACCGCGTACGTGACCAGGCCGCCGGCGTCGGTCACAGGGTTCGCGAGTGTGCCCTCGGCATGGCGCGCGCGCAGCCAGCCTCCGTTGTTGGTCGCGATTGCCCAGAACGCTGTCCGCTCCGCGCCATGCTGCAGCAGCAGGTTCGCGATCACATCGAGACCGTCGTGCGGGTGCGCGACGGGCCAGCGCCCAAGCATATCGATCGGCGTGATCCCGTAAGTGTTGCGGTGCACATCCGCGCCGTGGGCGAGCAGCCACGCCGCGAGATCCGGCATCAGCCGGGCCGCGGCGAGGTGAAGCAGCGTGGTGCCGTCCGGGCTGCCACTCGTGATGATCTCCGGACGCGCGCGAGCGACCGAATCGGATTCGAGGAACGCGATGACTGCGCTCGCATCGCCGCGCTTGATCGCATCGAGCAGCTCCCGCGGCGGCGCCGGCGTCTGCGCCGAGGCGTAATGATGCGCGACATGTGTACGCTGCCCCTCCGCCTCGCTGATGATCGCCACGATGTCGTCGTAGCCGCGCTCGGTCGCGATGGCGAATGCGGTGGTCGGCACGCGGTGCGGATAGATGCCGACGCGTGCGTCGGCCCCGTGCGCCATCAGCAGACGCACCATGTCGGCGTCACGCGTCAGCACCGCATGATGCAGGGCGCGGTGCTCGTCGCCGCCCGCATCCATGTTCACGATCTCGGGCCGCACGGTCAGCATGGCGCGTACGCGCTCGAGGTCGCCGGCGCGCACGGCAGCGATCAGGGACTTCACCGTCACGCCATCCACGAGGGCTTTGAGCTTCGGCCAGGTGTCGAAGCCATATACACGGGCGAGCACGAGCTGTGCGTCGTGCAGTGCGAAGTGTTCGGCGTCGGCGCCGTGGAAGTGTGCGTCGACCTCGGCGATCGCGGCAGGCGATCCGTCGCGGTAGGCAGCCAGCAGCTCCTTGGCCTGCCGTTTGAGCTGATTCAGATCCGGATGCGCGGGAAGCGTGCGGGCAGACGACTGTTCTCGAGGCACGATGAGCTCCTTTCGGCTGCGCGCGTCTGCTTCAGCCGCTGCGCCCGGTGTCCCCCCCCGTGATACGCCTCAACCCCGGCTTCGTTGTCCCATTGTTCACGCGACCGCGTAGTCATCGCAGCTGTGGCCGCAGCATTCGACGGCCTCGCTCACGTCGAGCGTCCCGCCGAAGGCCAAGTGTGCTTGCGAAAAGATGCGGCGATCGGGGCGGAGGTCTGACACCGTAAGCGCCGCAGCGGAGAACTTCGGTGAAGCTGCCCCGCGACGGACAGGAGGCCGTCGCCGATGCGCAAGTCCAAACCGAAGCGTCTGTCTGGGTGAAGGATGCGGTGGACGCGTGGACCGTCGCCGCTGGCATCACCGAGGGCCCGGTCTTCCGCGCCATCAACAGGGTGGGCCGGGTCTGGGGAGACGGCATGACTGCGAAGGTACGCTGGGACGTCGTGCGGGCCACGGCCGCCGAGGCCGGCATCGACAAGCTGGCGCCACATGATCTGCGCCGCACGTGCGCCCGGTTGTGCCACCTGGCGGGCCGAGCGCAGGGCGGGATGCTGGATCCGCCCTGCGCGGCCAGTGAGGAGTAGTCTCGAAGGTCGCGGGTTCGCCGCGCACGTCGCGCGTGTCAACCGCCGCGCATTCTTCAAGGCGCGGTAGAGGAGCACCACCATGAGCATGGTCCGCATCGCCCTCGCGAACATCCGAGTGCCCGCGACACCTGACGAGTCCGTCCGCCTGGCGACATCGGCAGTCGCCGACGCAAGCCGTCGAGGCGCGATTGTGATCTGCTTTCCGGAATGCTTCGTTCCCGGGTATCGGTGGCCGGGCGCGACAGCGCCATCGCCCGATCCCGCGTTCCTCGAACGGGCGTGGGCTGATGTCGCGGATGCCGCCAGGACTGCCCGCATCACGGTCATCCTGGGCACCGAGCGCGTGACCACCCGCGGCTTGCAGATGACCGCATGTGTGATCAATCCCGACGGCACGGTCGCGGGGTGGCAGGACAAGGGACAGATCGACCCGTCGGAGGAGGCCATCTATCCCGCGCTCGCGACCGAACGTCGGGTCTTCATCGCCGGGCCGCTGACCTTCGGTGTGGTGATTTGCCACGAAGGTTGGCGCTATCCAGAAACTGTGCGGTGGGCCGTGCGTCGAGGCGCGCAGGTTGTGTTTCACCCACACGCGCATGTCGCCGGACCCGGGAGCTATCGCCCCCTCACGTTCGCCGATCCCGCCAACACCTTCCACGAGAAAGCCGTACTGTGTCGCGCGGCGGAGAACACGTGCTATTTCGCGTCTGTGAACTGCGCGAGCGAAGGTTCCGGCACCACATCGGCGGTCGCGCGTCCAGATGGTACGCTGCAGTGCTATCAGCCTTATGGACAGGAGGGCCTGCTCGTGGCGGATCTGGACCTCAGCACGGCCACCGGACTGCTCGCCTCGCGGTGCCGGACGTCGCCGATGTAGACGGGTTGTTCGCGTCGCAGCGCCCGCCGGTATCGCCGGTGACGTTCGACCGCACTTCCCTACCAGGGACACCCTACAATTACCGCACGGAGGCCCTATGCGGCTATTCACGCGACTCGTGTTCGTCGTCGTCCTTGTCAGCCTTGCGGTTGTTTCGAGTGCGAGTCATGTCGCGGCCCAAAGGCAGGTGACGACGACCATCACGCGCCTGTACACGGGCGTCGACGGCCAGTCGCACGCCGAAGCCACCGAGGTCGCATGGCGGCCGGCAAAGTTGCGCCCGGAGCTCAACGAGTCGGAATCGGTAAAAGTCACTGCCGCGCAGTTCCTGCGCTGGCCACGCGGCTTCGTGTGGGAGGGCCACCCGGCGTCGAAACGCCAGTACGTGATCATCGTCAGCGGACTTGGTGAGGTCGATGGCGTCGGCGGGAAGAAGGTTCAGCTCGCGCCGGGGCGGGTCCTGTTGGCGGAGGATGTGACGGGGAAAGGTCACACGACGCGCGTCGGCGCCGGCGAAGATCTCGTGATGCTCTTGGTGCCGCTCGCGCAAGAGCCTTGATAAGCGGTACCGAGACGATGTTTCAGAGTCTCACTCGAGGCGGGCGAGCTGATCCGACCGGAGCACCGTAGCCCTACTCGCGGCACCAGACGGGCCGCTGGCCTGGCGGGGGCTCCGAAATTCGCGTCGAAGCAAGGCTCGCTGCGTGCGCCGAGGGTGTGGGAGGGAGAGAACCGCGTTTGCCCTGCCCCTTTCAGTTGAATGTCCAGGCGATCGCCGAACGGCGTGATCTGCTCGCCGATCAGGATCGCACGGCCATCGCCGAGGGCCGTGAAGTGGCCGAACTGGTGACCGGCGTACGCCTGCGCGGTCGGTCGCCCCCGGCCAAAATGCGCGAACACCCGCCGCATCAACTCCGCCCACCGCCAGCCACCGTGCGACCCGGACGCCGACGAGCCAAATCCCTCACTGCGCGACGCCCGAGCAACCCGCCCCATCGGGCGGCCGGGTCAGTCGCCCAGACCACTTTCTTCTGATAAATGAGCGTCATTTCACCAAAGTGTCTGGCACGCCGGGGCCCGAGACCGGTATCCTCGACGCGCTCGCCAAAGACCAACGCCGCTATTGAGCCTGAGCGCTCGCGATGCTACGCTCTGACGACAGTTGTCAGGTTTTTGCGGTGGCTACGTGATAGCACCTGGTGCCGATCACAACTTCACGGAGGCGCACGAATGATTGGGCGAACTTTGGGATGTGTCGTCATGTGCGGGTGTCTGATGGCCAGTGCCTCGTTGCAGGCGCATCATTCCCTCGCGGGCGTCTACGACATGAAGGGCGAAAAGGAAGTGCAGGGGACCCTCACCATCATCAAGTTCGTGAATCCCCACGGGTCGATGCATCTCGCGGTCAAGAACGCGGATGGCACGACGACCGAGTGGGTGTTTACGACCGGCTCCGCCACCACCCTCGCGGGACGGGGGATCGGCAAGAACTCGGATGTCCTCAGGACTGGGGACGTCATCACCGCGAAGTTCATCCCGACGCGGAACGGCAGTCCGCTGGGGTTCCTCAAGTCGATTACCAAGGCCGACGGGACCGTGATCTCGATCTCGGCGGGTAACCCCAATGACTAGGCCGCACGCGGTCGCGCTCGGCATCGTCCTCACCGTCAGCGGCCTGTTGCCGGCCGATGCGCAGGCGCAGGGCCGTGGTGGCCCGCCACCCTACACACTGGCGCCCGGCGCCAAGGACCTGCGCGCTGTGCTGTTCAGCTGGACGTCCTACATGGGCATGCTGCGGGGCATTGATGAACACGAGCTGATCGTCTCGCTCGAGTATCAGGGGAAGGGCACCATGCAGGTGGACGGACAGCCCTGCACGCTGACGAAATATCGTGTGAGCACCAACTACCAGACGCCGGGTCAGCGGGTTCAGTACACGTGCACCCGGCCCAACGGACAAACGTATTCGAACGTCGAGGTCGTCGGCGGCCAGTACGCCTGGAACGAAGACATCGTGGGTGCGGAGATCGTTCCCGGGAAAGGCAAGGCCACGCCGATGCCGGGCGCCGTGCAGGAGCGGCTCATCCGCTTCTGGGCAAGCCCTCAGGGCGCGCCCAAGGCCGCGTTGACCGGCGTCTCGGAGACAGCCGAGTGGGGAGCCAACCCAGCCACTCTGCTGCAGGACGGTGGCACAACGGCGGGCAAGACGTCCCTGACGTGGGAGGCCGGTAAGCCGGTCCTGACGTTCCCGATCCCTGGTGTTCCTGGAGCGACCGCGACCGCCACGCTCGACGCGAAGTACATGGCCGAGCGCGTGGTGGTGAAGAACGGGGCGACGACCACCGAGTTCACTTACGGCGATTACAAAGACTGGAACAACCCGCTGAACAGAGTCGACGCGTTGTATGCCGGCAAGATGACGGAGCGCCGGAACGGCACGGCCGTCCGCGACCTGACGACGGTCGAAACGGAAACAGGCAGCGTGTATGTGGTGATGCCCGTGCCGGCGAGCGTGCAGAAGGCGATCACGGTGACGGTGCCGGCGCCGCCCGCCAGGCCTGTGCCAAGCCAGGCAGGTCCGCAGCCGGCGGCGCCGGAGCCGCCGACGCCGCGAACCGCAAACGGGAAGCCCGACCTGACGGGCAACTGGGCCGCTGGCGGGATGAATTGGCGCTACGGGAATCGCAGGTGTGGCCCGACGCAGGAGGTCGGCTGTACGCCAGCCATCAATCAAACAGCGGATTTCGAGTTCGAAGCGCCCTCGCGGTTCGGGCCGAATCGTCCGGTGTACAAACCCGAGCACTGGGACAAGATTCAGCAGCTCGACATGTGGACGAACAAGGAAGATCCGGTGATGACGTGCCAGCCGCTCGGGCTTCCGCGGCACGGCGCGCCGCGGCGTATCGTCCAGTCGGCGAACGACGTGATCTTCTTCTACGGCGCAGGTGTTGATGGCGGCGGCGGATACGGGGAATATCGTGTGATCCCGACTGACAACCGCAAGCACGATCCGAAGAAGGCGATCGAGACGACGTTCTACGGCTATACCGTCGGCAACTGGGAAGGCGACACGCTGGTGCTCGACTCGATCTCGTTCGTCGACACGACATGGCTGTCGCGCGGCGGGTTCTTCCATTCCGATCAGATGCATCTGGTGGAAAAATTCACGCGTCAGGGCAGTCAGATCAAGTACGAAGTCACCGTCGAAGACCCCGAGGTACTCGCCGAGCCGTGGGTGATGACGCCGCGAATGATGCGGCCCGTCCCGAATGCCGAGGCGGGACTTCTGCGAGAGCGAGG
>JBGPKK010000188.1:0-9084 GCA_041485905.1 Vicinamibacteria bacterium | reverse complement strand
CGGCCCCTCGGAGCGGTAGGTCACCGTCTCTTCGTACGCGGTGTACGCCACGTTGAAAAAGACAATCCTGCCTTTCACCTGCGGCGCGACCTGGTCCAGTTCGTTGAAGCTGTGCACGGTCAGGACTTCGGCCTGCAGCCCCTCGGGCGACGTGCCGATGCTGTTGCCAAGACCGAGCATGACGATCTGGTGATGAGCAGGCTCGACGATCTCGGCGCTCTCGATGCCGCGGACCCAATGGGGAACCATCACTTTCTCGGTGTGTACATTTTCCAGACCGTCGCGCTTCATCTCCGCGGCCGCCCATTCAATCGCGCGCTCGAGCTGAGGGGTTCCACTCAGCCGGTTGCCAAACGAATCCGTGAGAATAGACAACCTGCGCCAGGCGAAGGTATCGCCGGTGGCTTCGCCAATCAGGCGGGCGGCAGGTTCGCGGTATGGGTCCAGCCACGCGGGCGTGGTTTGTCCGCCGACCCGCGCCGGGGCCGATCCGAGCGCCAACGCCACGAGCCATGCGAGCAGCAGCCGTTCACGCATATCGATGATCACAGCGATCACAGCGCCGTGTTCGCGCGCGCCGCGGTGCGCGCGACGACAGCCTCTGGCTCGGGCGTGAAATCCTCTCCCGGGTTGATGAACCGGTCGCGCTCGAACCGGTATTGCTTGTCGTACAACTGCCGATAGCGTCCGCCGCTCGCCAGCAGCTCCTCGTGCGTCCCGCGCTCGACAACCTCGCCGGCTTCGATCACGAGGATCTGATCCGCGCTGCGGATCGTCGACAGGCGGTGGGCGATGACGAAGGTGGTGCGCCCCTGCCTGAGCGACCGTAGACCGTCCTGGATGAGCGCCTCGCTCTCGCTGTCGAGGCTCGACGTCGCCTCGTCGAGAATCAGGATTCTGGGGTCCGCGAGAATCGCGCGTGCAATCGCCACCCGCTGCCGCTGGCCGCCCGACAGGCGGACGCCGCGCTCGCCGACGATCGTGTCGTACTGCTTCTCGAACGCCTCGATGAACTCGTCGCAGTGCGCGATCGCGCTGACCGCTTTGACTTCCCTGAGGCTGGCGCGCGGCTTTCCGTATTTGATGTTTTCGGCGATGGTTCCGTCGAACAGAAAATTGTCCTGCAGCACGATGCCCAGGTGCGATCGGTAATCGCGCAGTTTCACGCCGGCCAGATCGTGGCCGTCGACGAGCACCCGGCCAGACGTCGGACGGTTGAACGTCATGACGAGGCTGATCAGCGTGCTCTTGCCCGATCCACTCGAGCCGACCAGCGCCGTCGTCGATCCGGCCGGTGAATGAAACGACACGTGCTTCAGGACGCGCACGCCGGTGTTGTACTCGAAGTCGACGTCTTCAAACGCGACGTCACCGCGGACGTCTGGCAACGCCTCGCGGCTCGCGTCCTCTTGATCTTCGGTGGCCATGATCCGTATTTCACGAATGCGATCGAGCCCTGCGAACGCTTCTGTTAACTGCGTGCCGATCGACGCGAGTTGGATCACCGGCATCATCATCAGCGCCGTGAACGACAGGTACGCCACCAGGTCGCCGACGGTCATGGTGCCGTTGCGAATCGACGATCCGCCGATCAGCATCATCGCGACGCCGCTGGCGCCAATCACGAGCGACGAGAACGCCATGACGGCGGAGGTACCGGTGAGCGACTTCGCGACATTACGGAAAAGTCGATGCGCGCCTTTGGCGAACACCAGCTCTTCGCGTTTCTCCGCCGTGTAGGATTTGACGATGCGGACGCCGCCGAGCGATTCGGCGAGGCGCCCCGTCACTTCGGCGTTGATCTGGCCGCGCTCCCGGAAGAGCGGCCGCAGCCGCTTGAACGCGGTCGCCATGCCGCCGCCGAAGCAGCCGAGGATCACGAATGCGACCACTGTCAGCCGCCAGTTCAGATACATCAGGAAGCAGAACGCGAGGACTGCCGTGAGGATTGAGCCGGTCAGCTGCACCAGCCCCGTCCCGACGAGATTTCTGACGCCTTCCGCGTCGTTCATAATTCGCGCGATCAGCACGCCGGACTTCGTCGAATCGAAATAGCGGATCGGCAGGCGCATGACGTGCGCTTCCACGTCCTTGCGCATATCGGTAATCGCCCGCTGGGCCGCGACGCCGAGCACCTGTGAATTCAAGAATGAGGTGGCGGCGCCCACCAGGGTGGCCACGCCGGCGGCCAGCGCCAGCTTGGGGAGCAGCTCCCAGTGGTGCTGCGTAATCACATCGTCCATGAGGTACTTGGACGTGATCGGCAGCACCAGATCTGACAGCCGGCTGATCACCATCAGGAACAGACCGAGCGCCAGGCGCTGACGGTGCGTCCAGATGAGCGCCCGTGCTTCTTCCCAGGCGCCCGCGGAGAGTTTCTTTTTTGGTTTTGGAAGGTCAGCCACCGACAGATCATACGCGCCCGGCGCGGCGCGTGTCGATCCGCGGGTGGTCTAAGGGGTGGATGAGGCGTCGGGGGCCGAAGCGTCTCCCGATCAGTCGGAATCTGCAGGGCTGCGCTTCACCGCGGGGTATCGCCCGCGCGCTTTCTCGATTTGCCCCGCGATGTCCCTGGCGAGCCGGTCGGGCGCGACGACGCGGGCGAACGGGCCGAAGCTGAGAATCCAGCTCTGAAGCGCGCGATCGAGGCACACGTCCAGCGTCATGCGCACGCCGCCGTCCGGCATGGGCTCCATCCGCTGCGACTGATGCCAGGTGCGCGCGCCGACGTATTCGGCGACGGCCGCTTCGAATTCGATGTCCACCCGCTCGGGCGGGCCGGAGTGGACGCCGAGGGAGTGCGGGAACGCTTCATCCGGCAGTTCCTCAATCGGCGTGAACCGCTCTTCGAGCAGCGAGACTGCCTGCATACGTTCGAGCGCAAACGTGCGGACTTCGCGGTACTCGGGCACGTACGCGAGCAGATACAGGCCTCCCTGCGCGTGCGCCAGCCGATAGGGATGCACGAGATACGTCTTCGTCCGATCGCTCGACTGCGAGTGGTAGGTCAACGAGGCCTGTCGGAGGTGCAACGTCGCCTCGAGGAGGCGCGCCGCGACGGCCTGCTGGCGCGGATCGTCGCGCTTGCGCATCGGATCGGGCTTCGAGGCCAGGACGCGGGGCAGCTGATCGAGGAACTGGCGCATGTGCGGCGCGAGCGTCGACGACAGCTTGTCGAACGCGCTCTCCACCTCGTCGCGAAACGGCGTGCCAGAGAGCGCCTCGAGCAGCGTGCGGCTGAAATACAGCGCGCAGAGCTCGGACAACGTCAGACCGGCAGCCACCCCGCGAAACGCCTGCCCGTTGATCGCCCACCGGGTGCGGCCATCATCGTGCGATCGATCGTCGAACAGGGGGAACCCGGCTTCTTCGAGAGCCTGAAGGTCGCGCCGAATCGTCCGCGTGGTGACCGCGCACAGCGACGCCAGCTCGTCGATCGTCACGCCGGCCCCGCGCGTTCGTTCGATCTCGCGCAGGATCGTCCACTGCCGAATCACTTCCGCGTTGCGGGGCACGGACAGATTCTAGCAATTGCCATCCTGCAAGTTCTGCAATACAGCCTGAAGCTGCCGGTCGTGAAGGCGCGACAGCATCAGGAGCGCAGAGATCGAACCGATCAGGGCGAAAAACATGTCCCACTGGGTATCCCACGGATCGCCTTGCGTGCCCAGAAAGGCGGTAGCCGCCGAGCCCGTGGCCTCCGCGGTCCACCACTCGACGAGCTCGTAAAACGAGCTGAACGCCATCGTGAAGCAGACGACGAGAAACGGCAGCCACGAGCGGCGCGTAACGACCCGGCGCCGAATCAGGATCTCGCGCGCGATGATCGCGGGCACGAAGCCCTGCGCGAAATGGCCGATCCGATCGAAGTGATTACGCGAAAAGCCGAACACTTCTTTCATCCAGTCGCCCAGGGGCACTTCGGCGTACGTGTAGTGCCCGCCGACCATCAGAATCGTCGCGTGCAGCGCGATCAGTACGTAAACGAGCGGCGTCAGCGGGAATCGGCGGGCCGTGACGAAGAGGATCGGCAGCGCGATCAGAAACGGGAAGACTTCGAGGAACCACGTGAAGTAGTCGTGCGGGTGGACGACCGACCAGGCGAGCACCGCGAGCGTGCCGGCGAGCAGCAGGGCGGCGGTCTTCATGTTGGGCATGATAATAGAAGTGGGTGCTTGGGGCTTCGGGCGAGGGTGCTTTGGGGCCTCGCGTCGGAGTGCTCGGGGCACCAGGGCGCTTACAACTAACGTCTGAGAGTGCCGGGCTGACGTTGTTTGGCCCGCGCCGAGCACCCCCAAGCGACGACGCCAGCGCGCTGAAAGCGACTGCCCGATGACCCCCCAAGAAGAACCGGTCTACGCACGGCTGCACGCGCTCGCCATCGCCTTTACGCGCCACGAGCACCCGCCGGTCGCGACGGTCGAAGAGGCCGGGCAGCACTGGGCCAGCATCGACGCAGTGCACTGGAAGAACCTGTTCCTTCGAAATCAGAAAGGAAACAGGCATTACCTCGTGATCATCAGGCACTCGAAGCGCGCCGACCTGCGGGCGATTGCGGATCAGATTGGCGACGGGAAATTGAGCTTTGCGTCGCCGGAACGGCTGATGACGCACCTGGGCCTCACGCCGGGATCGGTCTCGCCGTTCGGATTGATTCACAATCGCGACCATCAGGTGCGCGTCGTCGTCGATCTTGATCTGAAGTCCGCGGATCGCGTGTCGTTTCACCCGAACATCAACACGGTGACGCTCACGATCGCGCGTGCCGACTTCGAGAAGTTTCTCGCCGACTGCGGCAATTCGGTGCAATACGTGACGGCGTAATCGCAGCGCTGAAGCGCTGCGCCATATCTCAGCCTCCAGCCTCCAGCCTCCAGCCTCCAACCGGGACCGCCCCGAAGTGACCTGATCTGTCACACCCCTCGTATAGACTGCTCGGGTATGAAGAAACTCCCATCCGAAATTCTGCAAACTGCTGACAACGAGTGGATTACGTTCCCTGGCGGGGAGCTGGAAGGTAAACGCCCTAAAGCGCTCTGTCCCTTGTGCCGTGGCCGCCTCCAACGGGCGGCGCGCGGGGTCGACGTCGAGAGCACGCGCCGGCCCCTCTGCTTTCAATGCTACCGCGCCGAATTGGAGCGTGAAAAGGCCCTCAAAGCGGCCGGCCAGCTCGATACCGCGTCCGACGAGCGGTTTCAGTGCGGGCTGCCGTTCGAGCCGGTCAACCAGACGCGGTTGGCAACGCTGAAAGATCGGCGCACCGTCGCGCGGACGGCCGCGTACGCGGGCGCCGGCAGATTCACCGATCGGCGGCGCCAGGCGCAGCTGGCAGCGCGTCATGCGCTGCAGGCGATCGGCGCCGGGCTGAAGACGCCGGGCAATGTCGAGCGGGAAATGGTGGCCGCGATTCACGCAGCGGAACTTCAGCTGCCCGACGCGTGGCTGCCGTTCGTGATCTCGCGGTAGACCTGTACTCCGAGGATCCGACGTGCGATACTAATGGTCATCGAACCCATTGCACTGGCGATCACGCTCGCGATCGGTTTCGCCATCGGCGCGCTGGTGGGATGGCTCGCTGGGCGGCCGGCGCAGGCGCGGCTTCGCGCCGAGCTGGACAAAGATCGCTCCGTTCACGCCGAGCGGCTCAAAGCGTACGAGGAAGCCGAAGGCCGTCTGCGCGAGGCCTTTCAGGCGCTCTCGGCTGAAGCCCTCAAGACCAACAATCAGGCGTTTCTCGATCTCGCGGAGACGCGGCTGCGCGAGGCGCGCACGCAAGCCACCGCCGATATCGACGCGCGCAAGCTGGCGGTCGAGGCGCTTCTCGCGCCCATGACCAAAACCCTGGAGCAGGTCGATCGCGAGATCAAAGAATCCGAGCGCAGACGGCTTGAATCGAGCGCGCAGCTGATGCAGCGAATCGCGTCGCTCGACACGACCGGGCAGGATCTGCGCAGTCAGACCGGCCGCCTCGTCGATGCGCTCAAGCGTCCGGGCGTACGCGGCCGCTGGGGCGAGCTGCAGCTCAAGCGCGTCGTCGAGCTCGCCGGCATGCTGGAGCACTGCGATTTCGAAGAGCAGCAAACCGTCCGCGGCAGCGACGATTCCGACCGGCGCATGCGTCCCGACGTCATCGTGCGTCTGCCCGGCGGCAAACGCGTGGTCATCGACGCAAAGGCGCCGCTCGATGCGTATCTGAAAGCGCTCGATGCTCCGGACGAAAACGCGAGGCAGGCGCTCCTCGCCGAGCATGCGAAGCAGGTGCGCACGCATCTCTCACAACTGGCGTCGAAAGGCTATGCCGCGCACGTTCAGCCCAGCCCCGACTTCGTCGTGATGTTCCTGCCGGGAGAGATGTTCTTCAGCGCGGCGCTCGAGCAGGACCCGTCGCTGATTGAAGCCGGCGTGCAGCAGGGCGTCATCCCGGCGAGTCCGACGACGCTCATTGCCCTGCTGCGGGCGGTGGCGTACGGCTGGCAGCAGCAGGCGGTCGAGGAAAACGCGCGGAAGATCAGTGAGCTCGGCCGCCATCTGTATGAATCGGTGCGTGTACTCGGCGGTCATTTCGACGCGTTGGGATCGAGGCTCAAGTCCAGCCTCGACGCGTACAATCAGGCCATCGGATCGCTCGAGGGCAACGTCCTGGTGAAAGCGCGCAGGTTCAAGGATCTCGCGTCGGCAAACGGCGGCGACGAGATCAAGCAGCTCGAGCCGATCGATCGGGTCCCGCGCATGCTGCAGGCGCCGGAGCTGACCGACGGCCTTCCATTCGCCGATGTCAACGATGTCGAAATCGCCGCTGTTGAAGAAGCCGAGGCCGAAGCCGAGGCCGAAACCGTCTAGGGACCATCACTCCGTGTACGTCGTCTACCTGCGCGATCCCAAGGGCGACGGCAAGGCCGGCTACTACGTCGGCATGACCGGGCTGTCGCCCGAGCAGCGATTCCAGAATCACAAGAACGGCGTCAAATCGGCGCGCGTCGTCACGCGGTGCGGCGAACGCCTCGTGCCGCGTCTGTACGCGCATCTCAATCCGATGCCGTTCAAGAAGGCCCAACGGATGGAAGTGGCGCTGGCGGAAAGCCTGAGGAAGCGCGGGTTTCTCGTGTTCGGAGGCCATTGATGCAGCTCGGTCTTCCGTTCGCACCCGCCGGGCACCCGGCACCTGGCACCGGCACCGAGCACTCGGCACCACGCACCAGCACCCAGCACTCGATTGACTTCGTGCGACATCCGCGAGCCCGGCGCTACGTGATTCGCGTGCGCGGCGACGGCACTGTCCGCGTCACGATTCCGCGCGGCGGGTCGAAGAAGGAGGCGCGCGCGTTCGCCGAGCAGCAGCGGCGCTGGATTGACAGGCACCGCATCCAGGTCGCGCGCGAGATCGCGCAACCGCGCGAGGTAATCGCCCATGAACACCGCGAGCGGGCCACGCGCGAGCTGCCGGCGCGTCTGCGGGAGCTGGCGGAAGCGCATCACCTGCACGTTGATCGAATCAGCGTCCGAGATCAGCGATGGCGGTGGGGATCGTGCTCGCGGAGCGGTCACATCTGTCTCAACTGGCGCCTCGTCCAGATGCCGCCGGAGATTCGCGACTACGTGATGATCCACGAGCTGATGCACCTGAAGCGTATGGACCATTCGTCGAAATTCTGGAAGCTCGTGTCCCACGCGTGTCCAGAGTATCAAGCCGCGCGTCGTTGGTTACGGGGGTTACGGGGGTTACGCGCGCACGGCGATCTCGATCCGGCGTCATCGCCTGATTTCAGCGCCTCGACGATGGCATCGTCCGTGTGAGCCGCTGAAGATCACGACCAAGCTTTTGCCGGGGAACAATCGGGCAAGTAACGAGCGACTGAATAAGTCGGCGGCCTGACTATAACTAATGCACCGTTCCCGGGGACGCGTCCCAGCAGTCCTGGCACACGTCCTCTCCCTGCATGAGCTCCGGGGCCTTCCTCTCGCCGCAATCAACGCAGACCCTGTAGGTCGCCAGGCGTTCTTCCCGCGCGCCCTTAATCATGGCGGACAGCGCGTTCATCAGGGACCCGTCCGGCAGCAGGCGCCAGTGCAGCTCGCCGACCGGCTGCGGCTCGGCTTTGGGAATGCCGCCGGCGGCCGAGGCGACCAGCACCGTGACGTCGGTGATCTGCACGATCACTTCGGCGGGGTCGCCCCCGATGAAGATGAACGATCCATCGTCGGCGTGCCGCTCTTCGACGGGTTTCGGCAATTGCGCGCCGACAAACGCAATCAGTTGTTCGAGGCGCTCGCTATCGTCCATGCCCGTCCTCTTATTATCGCGTAACGGTCCGGCTGCCGCCTCCGCGCTTTGCGCTACGGCGAGTCTCACATAGTGTCCGCCTTTAGGCGGACCGACGGTGGTGTTACGATGCCCGCTATGCGCGTCATCAACCGCACGGCGGTCACGCTTGTCGGCGCCAAACCGTACCTGGACTGGTCGCGGCAGAAAGAGGCGGACGTCAACGCGGGCGCGTTGACCGTCGCACGCGCCAAGACGTTCGGCTCTGCCTTCCTGCTGCCGGAGTTCGAGCTCGAAGAGGACGTTCAGGAGTGGGTCGAGGAGAACGCCGAATGGCTGTTCGAGTTTCAGTTGGCTGCGTGGACCGAAGATGAGTCGGCGTGGCCGGCCACGCGCGACCTGAAGACGTTCCGCGAGTGGTTCCGCGTCGACATTCATAACGTCGTCGTCGACATCGTCGACGATGACATCGAGGGCGAAGAGCTATGACCACCACGCACGTAAGAACGATTGTCGTCGGAGCGCTCGTCGCCGCGTTCGTCGGAGGAGTGAGCGCCGGGCAGCGCCCGTCGCCGTCGAATCCGAAACTGGACGCCATGAAGAAATCGGTGGCCATCGACATCGATACCATGCGCGAGCTCACTCAGCAGATGGTCGACCAGATCTTCAGCTACGCCGAGCTCGGCTACCAGGAATTCGAAACCTCGAAGTACCTCACCGACGTCCTGGAAAAAAACGGCTTCAAGGTTGACCGCCCCGTCGCCGGTATCCCGACCGGCTGGACGGCCACGTGGGGAACGGGGAAGCCGGTCATCGCGCTGGGG
>JBGPKK010000187.1:0-9125 GCA_041485905.1 Vicinamibacteria bacterium | reverse complement strand
GCGACACCGACGATCGCAGCGAAGATCGTTGTGAAGAGGATCGCGCGCATCCCGGGAATGTGCTCGAAGGGTATCACGATCCTGCGGTCTCCTTCATGACGTCACCGAGCAGAAAGATCGATCCGGCGACGACGATCCGCGATGACAGGTTCCACGCGGCGGCAAGCGCATCGCCGCGCGCAGGCTCGACACGCACGGGAAGCTCCGGTGCGATCGCCGTTGCGCGTTCGGCGAGCGTGTCGGGGTCGGCCGATCGCGGGTTCGACGTCCGCGTGACGATGAGGGCGGACACCGACGGCAGGAGTGCCTCGAACATCCGCGCCGCGTCCTTGTCGCGCATCACGGCAAACACCAGCGGCGGCTTTTCGTCCAGCGTCTCCGCGATGTACGCGGCGAGCATTGCGGCCCCTGCCGGGTTGTGCGCCGCGTCGAGGATCATCTCGCGTCCGTTCGACAGTCTCCGATGATCCAGACGCCCGGGCCAGCTCACCGTGGCCAGGCCTTCGACGATGGCGGCGGCCGGCACGGCGATACCCTGACGGTCGAGCAGCTCGAGAAGCCGGACGGCGACGACCGCATTCCCGATCTGATGCTCGCCCCGAAGCGAGAGGATCACGTCGCCGTAATCGTGAGCGGGGGTTCGAAGGCGGACACGCGTCGGGGCGTTACCCGTGCGATCGACTGTCACGCCATCCCAGGCGTGGATGAGCTCTGCGCGCCGCTCACGCGCCACGGCGGCGATGGCCGCCTCCGCTTCGTCGTCGACGCGGCCGACCACAACCGGAACGCCCGGCTTGATGATGCCCGCCTTTTCCATCGCGATGGCGCCGAGCGTGCGGCCCAGATACTCCTCGTGGTCGAATGCGATCGACGTAATGGCGGTGAGGCCTGGTGTTATGACGTTGGTCGAATCCAGACGGCCGCCCAGGCCCACTTCCACGATCGCGACTTCCACGCCGGCGCGGCGAAACAGCTCCAGTGCGACCGCCGTCGTGACCTCGAAAAACGTCGGTTGGGCCCGAAGCGCGCCCGCCGCGAGCAAGGCCTCGATGCGGTCACGCAGATCGGCAACCGCCGCAGCCAGCGCGTTCTGCCCGATGGGACGGCCATCGATCACGAATCGCTCGGAAACGTCGATCAGATGGGGAGATGTAAACCGGGCCGATCGGTGGCCTGCCGCGCCAAGCGCGGCGTCGACCATTGCGGTCACCGAGCCCTTGCCGTTGGTGCCGGCAATGTGCACCGAGTGGAAGGCGCGCTCGGGATGTCCGAGCGCGTCGACCAACGTCTGAATGTTCTCGAGCCCGAACTTGATCCCGAATTGCTCGAGCCCGAAGAGATAGTCGAGCGGGTTCAAGTCGTTGGCGACCCGTCCTCGTGACCCGCCGCCACCAGCTCGCGTCCGGACTCCGACAGGACCGGGTGTGTCTGCCGGGCGCCCATGAAGCGCAGCGCGTTGGCGACGACCGCTTTCATCTCGCGGCGGTCGATCACGAAGTCGAGCATGCCCTTCTCGAGGAGAAATTCACTCCGCTGGAAGCCTTCGGGCAGCTTCTGACGGATCGTCTGCTCGATGACGCGCGGGCCGGCGAAGCCGATGAGCGCTTTCGGCTCGGCGATGTTCAGATCGCCCAGCATCGCGAAGCTGGCGGTCACGCCGCCCGTCGTCGGATCCGTCAGTACGGAGATGTATGGCAGCCTCGCGAGGTCGAGGCGGGCGAGCGCACCGCACACCTTCGCCATCTGCATCAGTGAGAGCGCCCCTTCCATCATGCGCGCGCCGCCCGAGCAGCAGACGATGACGACCGGGACGCGCTGGTCCACCGCACGTTCGATCGCACGGGTGATTTTCTCCCCGACCACCACGCCCATGCTCCCGCCGATGAACGCGTACTCCATCGCCGCAACGATCGTCTCGATGCCTTCGATGCGTCCCGAGCCGACGATGATCGCGTCCTTGAGGCCCGTGCTCGCCATGGATGCCTTCAACCGATGCTCGTACGGCTTGGTATCGGTGAACTGCAGCGGATCGGTCGAGACCAGGCCCCTGTCGTACTCGACCCAGACGCCTTCGTCGAAAAGCGTCCGCAGGCGTTCGGCGGCGCCGATGCGGAAATGATGCGCGCACTTGGGACAGACGTTGAGGTTGGTCGTGAGGTCTTTGTTGTAGATGACCTGCGAACAGTCGGGGCACTTCACCCACAAGCCTTCGGGCACGCGGCTCGCCTTGGCCCTGGCCGAGGCCGCCATCGGCTTCCGGGTTTTCTTGAACCAGGCCATGGGGTCAGCTTATCAAATCAGGGCAAAGGGCAGAGGGCAAAGGGCAGCGTGGCCGGTTCCACTTTGCCATCTGCTCTTTGCCCTGTGCCCTACCGGGTTCTGGGCACGTAATACCGCGTGCCCGGGCCGGCGCTGCGGATCTGCTTCATGAGGTCGTCAACGGCCTGGTCGCTCGCGTGGGAATCGAATTGTGACGTCTCGACCACGAGCAGCGGCGTGGCGTTGTAATGAAAAAAGAAATGGTGGTACGCCTCGTTGAGCTCACGAAGGTAATCGGGATCGGGATCGAAGGCCGCGAGTTCCGGATCTGTGGCGCGCGATCGGAGGCGCTGCAGCAGCACGTCGGTGGGCGCCTGCAGGTACACGACAAGATCCGGCGGCGACATGTCGCGTGCGAGGAGCTCGTAGAGTCGTTGATAGATGAAGAGCTCGTTGTCGTCGAGATTGAGGTACGCAAAGATCTTGTCCTTGTCGAACAGGTAGTCGCACACCGTCATCTGGTTGAAGAGGTCGGCCTGGCGCAGCGTCAACTGCTGCCGATGCCGATCGAGGAGGTAGAAGAGCTGGGCCTGGAGCGCGGCGCCAGGGCGGTCCGCATAGAAGTCGGCGAGAAACGGGTTCTCGGTTTCTTCCAGGACCACCGTCGCGTCGAGGCGTGCGCCGAGCCGTTCAGCCAGTGCGGTTTTGCCGACGCCGATCGGGCCTTCGATCGCGATGTAGCGGAACTGCAAGGCGGCCCGATGATATCATCGCGACACGACATCTCACGTCGCGCGCACGCGACGCCCGCAACTTGCGTGAGGCCTCGATGACCCGCTCCTTCATCGCGCTGACGCTGGCGCTCATCTCCGCCGCGTGCGCGAGCGCGCCGCCCATCGTCCCGTCGCCGCCGCCCAGGCCGTCCGGTCCGACGTTTGAACAGAAGATGGCGGTGATCCTCCGCCTTGAAGATCAGCGCATGCTCCGCGATGTGGCCCCGCCACCTCCGCCGCCTGCTGCTCCCGTGTTGCCCGTGGGCGGCAAGACTCCGGTTGTGGCGGTCGCGCCGCCGCGGCTTCCCGCGCCGCCCGACCTTACGCGGCTGCTCGCCGATGATGAGGCGCGCGTGCGCCGGCGCGCGGCGCTGGCGGTCGGCCGGGTCGGCGTCGGCGACGGCGTCGAGCCGTTGTTGCCGCTGCTCGGGGATCCGGATCCTGAAGTGCGTCAGATGGCGGCGTTCGCGTTGGGTTTGATCGGCGATCGGCGCGCGCGCGATCCGCTCGTACGCGCGCTTTCGGATTCGTCGCCGCTCGTCCGAGGAAGCGCGGCGGAAGGACTCGGGTTGATTGGAGATCCCGCCGCGGCCGAGCCGATCGGGACGATGATCGCCCAGGTCGTTGAATCCGGCGCGCTCGCCGAACCTCCGGGCGATCAGGACGACGCCCGGCGCGACACGCCCGCGGGGGTATTTCGACTGGGCCTGTTCGCGCTCGTGCGGCTCAAATCGTTCGATCGGATGGCGGCCGCCGTGCTCGATCCCGACGGGCAGCCGCGGGTGCGATGGTGGCCGGTCGCGTGGGCGCTCCAGCGGCTCGAAGACCGGCGCGCACTGAATGCGTTCGTCACGCTTCTCAAAGAGCCGCACCCGTACACGCGCCTGTTTGCCATCAAGGGGCTGGGCGCGCTGAAGATTGGCTCGCCGACCGAAACAAATACCGGCTCGCCGGCCGTAGCCGCGCTGTTGCCGCTGACGGCAAGCGCTGAACGGCCGATCGCCATCGAGGCGGTGCGCGCGCTCGGGCGCATCGGCGATCCGGCCGCCGCGCCTGCGCTGTTGAAGATCGTTCAGGACCGCCAGGCGGAGCCGCACCTGCGACTCGAAGCGGTGGCGGCGGCCGGCGGGATCCGGACGCCGGCTGTGACCGACAGCCTGCTCGATCTGCTCTCGGACGCCAACCCGGACGTCCGTGCGGCGGCGCTGCGCGCCACGGCGGCGCTCGATCCCGAAAATTTCGTCACGGTGCTCTCAGGTCTTGACCCCGATCCGGACTGGACCGTACGGGCCGCGCTCGCCTCCGTGCTGGGGACGCTGCCGCCAGAAATCGGTCGACCTCGCCTCTCCCTGATGCTCAAAGACAGCGATCAGCGCGTCATTCCCTCGGTTCTGGCGTCGCTGGTCACGCTGCGCGATCCGAACGCGCCGGCCGTGTTGATTGAGCATCTGAAGGCGGACGATCCGGCGGTCCGCGCGGCTGCCGCCACCGCCATTGGGGACCTCAAACCGGACAACGGCGCACCGGCTCTCGCCGCGGCGTACGCCCTCGGCCAGCGCGATCTGACCTACATCGCGCGGGCGGCCGCGATGGCGGCGCTCGCCAAGTACGGCGCCACCGATGCACGACCGGTGTTGACCAGCGCCTTGTCGGACAAGGACTGGGCGGTTCGCGTCCGTGCGGCGGCGCTCGTGAAAGATCTCGATGCCTCGACTGACGCCGCGCTCCAGATTCGTCCGGCGCCCACGCGTCTTCCTCCCGAAGCGTATGAAGCACCGGGTCTCATCGCCCCGCCGGTCTCGACCCAGGTGTTCATCGAGACCGATCGCGGCACGATTCAAATTGAGCTGGCGGTGCTGGACGCGCCGTTGACGACCGACAACTTCGTGGCGCTCGCCCGCACCGGGTTCTTCAACGGGCAGAGCGTGCACCGGGTCGTGCCCAACTTCGTCGTGCAGACCGGCGATCCGCGCGGCGACGGGGAAGGCGGGCCGAACTACACGATCCGCGACGAGCTCAACGAGCTCCCGTACCTGCGTGGAACGGTCGGCATGGCGCTCGACTGGCCGGATACAGGCGGTAGTCAGTTCTTCATCACGCACGTGCCGCAGCCGCACCTCGACGCGAAGTACACCGTCTTTGGCCGTGTCATCGCCGGCATGGACGTGGTCGACGCCCTTCAACCCCGAGACATCGTCCGACGCGTGCGCGTGTGGGATGGGCCGGCGGCTCAATAGGGGGCTGGAGGCTGGGGGCTCGGGGCTGGCGTCGCAACTGAAGACGAGGGGTTGTGAAATTGAAAAGGGGGCGGAACGGCCGCCCCCTTTTTTGACGGGCGAGGTCAGCTTACCGTTTCTTGCCGGCCTTCTTCTTCCCGCCCTTGGCTTTCTTTGCCATTGTCTGTTATCCCCCCCTTCATCTGGGTTTGCTTGCGAGAGCGCTCACGACTCGTTTCAGTGGCTGCCGCCTGGCACGCGCACCCGACGCCGGCGCTCTACGCTTCGAGGCACCTTCCGAGTGACCGTGCGACTCGCGCGGACTCGAAAGAGCGAGGTCGCTTTCACCTCACTAGGGATGGCCTGAGTTGGCCACCCTCATACCAGATGTAGATTATGGTCGAGAAAGTTCAGTGTCAAGCACAATGTGAACAAAAAGTCAAAAAAGTTTACGACGCGCCGAGTCGTTTCAGCGCCGCGCGCGCATCATCGCGCGGTCGCGAATCAACTCCGACGACTTGCGCGGCGGATCGATAGTGGTCGATCGCGCGTCGGCGGTCACCGGCGCGCTCGAGCAGCCGTGCGTACCCGATGTGCGCGCGCGCTTCAGTGTGCGGCGGGTTGAACACGTGGCCCGCACGGGCTCGATCGAGCAGAATCTGCCAGGCAGCCGCGCTCGCGGGCCGATCGTGGCGCCACTGTTCCTGCACGTCGGCGATGCGCTGCTGGAACACGGGATTGTTCGGGTAGCGCGCGTCGAGATCCTGCAGCAGCTCGAGCGCGCGCGCGGTCTGATGTTCGTACCAGAGGTAAATCACATGCAGCTGGTAATCGGCCTCGCCGCCAAGCAGCGCGCCGCTTCGTCTGGCCTGCAGCATCTCGTTCAGTCCCTTCGTGCGATCGCCGCCGGGCAGCAGAAGCAGAAAGCGCAGAATCTTCGCCGCCGCCGGGGCGACGTCGGCGTAATAGTGGTACAACCCGATGCCGAAGTACGCATCGTCGAGACGCGGATCCAGCTGGAGGGCGTGCTCGAGCGCATCTTTGATTTTCTTACCTTCGCGGGCGGCCGCGAGGCGTTCGCCGCGAAGAATGCGCCACTGCACGAGTGGGGCATACGCGCCGGCGAAGTAGAACCAGGCCTCCGCGCGCTGCGGCTCGCGCCTGGTCCACCGATCGCTGGCGGCGATGGCTGCCGCGGCCTCCTCGTTGAAGCGGCCGTCGAGCAGCCGGCTCTCCGGGTCCATCAAAATCTGCCACCACAGCGACACCACACGCAGGCCCGCGCACGCCTCGGCCGGCGCCGGCGGACATGCCTGCTTCAACTGCGCGTCCACCCGATCGAACCGCGCGTCGAGAATGCTGTCGTAGACGGCCGCCAGCCGCGGCGCTTCTGTCAGCGAGGCGTCGACGGAAGTGGAAAATAGCAGCGCCGCGAGAACGGCGACCGTAGTCGTCAGTCGACCCTCGACAGTCGACAGTCGCGCCTCAGACGGGTCGCCGACTGACTGTCGACAGACGACCGACGACTGTCGACTTGTCGGGTTCACATGCTTGTCCGCAGTTGTTGCTTCTCGCTGTGGCGCTCCACCGCGAGCGCGATCAAGCGATCGAGCAACGCCGGATAGTCCAGACCGCTCGCGGCCCACATCTTCGAGTACATGCTGATGGTCGTGAATCCGGGGATGGTATTGAGCTCGTTGAGGTACACGACACCCGTTTCGCGGGCCAGCAGAAAATCGACGCGCGCCATGCCGGCGCAGTCGACCGCCTTGAACGCGGCGATCGCGAGCCTGCGCAGCTCGCCGGTCTGCGCCTCCGTCAGCGGCGCCGGGATCAACGTCTCGGAATCAGTGTCTATGTATTTTGCCTGGTAGTCGTAAAACTCGCGCGACGGCACGATTTCCCCAGGCACCGACGCCTCAGGTTCGTCGTTGCCGAGCACCGCCACTTCGATTTCGCGGGCGTCTGGCACCGCCGCCTCGACGACAATCTTGCGATCGAAGCTGGCGGCGAGCTCGATCGCCGCCCGCAGCTCGGTGGCGTGCCTGGCCTTGGAAATCCCCACACTCGATCCCAGGTTCGCCGGCTTGACGAACACCGGAAACCCGAGCCGGTTGACCACGGTCGTCAGGACTGCGCGCTCGTCGCGTCTCCAATCGCGTTTGAGCACCACTTCGTAGTCGCAGATGGGCAGGCCGCGTGCGGCGAACACGAGCTTCATCGTCGCCTTGTCCATACCGACGGAGGAGGCGAGGACGCCGGCCCCGACATACGGCACATTGGCGAGCTCGAGCAGTCCCTGCACGGTGCCGTCTTCGCCGTAAGGTCCATGCAGCACGGGAAACACCACGTCGAGGGTCTGCGCGGACACGACCGAGCCCGGCGACGTGCGGTCGATGCTCAGGAGGGTCTCGACGCCGGGGTGTGCCACCAGATGCGCCTCGCGGGCCGCGTCCGTCGATTCCGTTTTCCCGGCAATGACGTCGGCGGCCGACGCGAGCATCGGCGGCCGTTCGGGCAGCGTCCACCGGCCGTCCTTCTCGATCCGAATCGCCACCGCTTCGTAGCGATTGGGATCGAGGTTCTTGAAGACGGCGGCCGCGGATGCGAGCGACACTTCATGCTCGCCCGATCGACCGCCATAGATCACGCCGACGCGGAGTTTTTTCAATGAAGGGATTGTAAACTGTTCTTTCCTCGATGACAGCTGAGACATTCTCCTTCCGCGTGACTCACAACGACGGTCTCGCGCGGCGCGGCGTCCTCACCACACCACACGGCACGGTCGAGACGCCGGCGTTCATGCCGGTCGGCACGCAGGGCGCCGTGAAGGCGATCACGCACCGTGATCTGGAGAGTCTGGGGGCGGAGATCGTGCTGGGGAACACCTACCATCTGCATCTCCGCCCCGGCGACGAGCTCATCGCGCGCCAGGGAGGATTGCACCGGTTCATCGGATGGCCGCGGCCGATCCTCACCGACAGCGGCGGCTACCAGGTCTTCAGCCTGTCGTCCCGCCGCAGGATTGCGGAGGAGGGCGCGCACTTCCGATCGCATCTCGACGGTTCGGCGCACCTCTTGACGCCGGAGAAGGCCGCCGACATTCAGGCGCACCTTGGATCGGACATCGCCATGGTGCTCGACGAGTGCGTCGCCCACCCGTCGGCCGCGCACCCGGCCGGGGACGCGATGCGGCGGACGCTCCGCTGGGCGCGCCGCGGACGCGATCGCATGCTCGCGCTCAGATCGAACGCGGTTGACGGGGTGACGAGCCGCAATCCGGGGCAGGCGCAGTTCGGCATCGTGCAGGGCGGCGTCCACCCGCAGCTTCGCGCGGAGAGCGCCGCCGAAACGGTGGCGGTCGGGTTCGAAGGCTACGCCATCGGCGGTCTCAGCGTCGGCGAACCGACCGACGTGATGTACGACATCGTGTCGCAGACGGCACCGCTGCTGCCGGGAGATCGACCCCGGTATTTGATGGGCACCGGAATGCCCGAGGATCTCGTGGAAGCGGTGGCGCGAGGCGTCGACATGTTCGACTGCGTGCTGCCGACGCGCAACGCGCGAAACGGTCAGCTCTTCACCGCCGAAGGCCGCATCAACATTAAGAACGCGCGGTACGCCGAAGACCCTCGTCCGCTCGACGCCTCGTGCACGTGCTACACGTGCCGCACCTTTTCACGCGCGTATCTCCGCCATCTTTTTCTCGCCGGCGAAATCGGCGCAGCAACCCTTAACACGTTGCATAATCTCAACTTTTACCTTGACACCATGAGACTGATTAGGGACGCTATAGCGTTTGGGCGGTTCGAAAGTTTCAGGCTAGCGTTCCATCAGCGCTTGTCCCGCCAGGCACTCGATTAACATGACTATCTGG
>JBGPKK010000186.1:0-9132 GCA_041485905.1 Vicinamibacteria bacterium | reverse complement strand
CGCCCAGCTTCCCTTCGCCTGATCGGAATAGCGCTTCAGCGTGGCTTCGTCCTGGATGACCACAAATGCCCACGGCTCCGTGTGCATGGCGGTCGGTGCCTGAACCGCCGCGTCCAGGAGGGCGCGGATCGTGGGCTTGTCAAGCTTCTCGTTCGTGTAGGAGCGCACAGAGCGCCGCATGAAAATGGCGTCTAGTGCGCTCAGAGGCCTTTCCTGATGGTGCTGCATGATTCACGTCCGGCGCAGCGCGCGAACTCGGAATCGCATCGTCTCTTATGGCGTGATCGTGATTCTGTCGTCGACCAGCGTGACGCCAGGCGCGGCCCACGCGGCGCGCTCCGCCTCCTGCCGCTCTGCCCACGAGCGCACGTTGCCGGTCAGGATGACTTGCCCATCGTGTGCGGCGACGCTGACCCGTCGCGCATCGATCTCGGCGCTGCGTTTGAACGCGGCTTCAATCTTGGCCAGCACGTCGCTGACCTTGACCCTGGGCTCCGGAGGCTGAACGCTGATGCTGTTGGTCACCCCGCGAACGCCTGCGAGGTCACGCACGGCTCGCGCTGCCGCCTCCTTTTGATACTGCCAGTTGAGTGTGCCTTTCAGCGTCACGCACCCGTCGCTGATGGCCACCGTCACGCGATTCGGCGGCACAACGGTGTTCCATTGCAGTGCGGCCACGACTGCCTGCGCGATGTCGGTGTCCGTGCGTTTGTACAGGCTCGAGATTCGGACACTCAGGTCGTTGGCCACCGCTTTGACGCCGTACACCCGTAACGCCACTCGCTCAGCGGTCGATTTCTCCGTGTACGTGCCGACTTCTCCGTGCATGGTCACAACGCCGTTGTCGGCGCTGACCCCAATGTTGGCCGCGTCCACACTGGGTTCCCACGCGAGGGCATCCTCAACGTGGCGCTGCAATTCACGGTCTGTCATGGTCTTACTCCTTCTGGCTATAACTATCGATACGCGCGGGGCTGCTCCCCAAAAAACCAAAACAGCTCTACGACGATCCGCGGATGACTTCCACTGAGCACGCGGCATGCCCTACCACGTTCTCGGACACGCTTCCGAGCAAGAAGCGGTCGAGCCCCCTTCTGCCGTGCGACCCTAGAACGATGACGTCAGGTCGCCACTCTCCGGCACAGTCGAGAATCGCGCCGCGAGCGTCTCCCTCCCGCATCTCCTTGCTGGCTTTGAACTTTGCCGCTTGGAGGCGCTGGGCTGCGCCGGCGATAAGGTTCGCTCGCAGCTGCCGGTCCTTCTGCAAAGGCAAGCAATGTCGGAAGACCCTTGGGCCACTCGACCACGTGCAGCACTCGCACTTCCGTTTCCTGAGGTCGGAACTGCTTTATCACGGCTTGCATCGCCGCCTCTGAAGAGGCCGAATCGTCGATCGCGAGAAGGACTCTCATCCCGATCGCTCCTCAAGGCGAAATCCCGACTTTCAGGCCGCCACCGGTGCCGCCGCGGGCGGCACCGGAGAGCACGTACGCGTCGAGGGGCGTCTTCTTGAGAAACTCGGCCGCCACGAGTGTGTCGAGCAGCGCATCGCACATGTGCGGCTCGAGTTTCCAGAGGCGCTGGACTTGAGGCTTGGTGAGATGCAGGCCGGGCATTTCGAGGTACTCGGCCTGAATGAGGCGAAGCCAATCGTGAATCGTGCTCTGCTCGGCAGTCATAGTGGCTCCGTTGATCTGGCGTTCGGAAGGGTTCGGGCGGAAGCCAAGCAATGGCTGTGCCGCAACAAATGACAGCCAAACATTGCAGCCTTCTGACTCTCAGGCCGAAGGGCCGCGGGATTCTCCTTAGAGTGCGGAAAATCCGGCAGAGCCTACTGATGGACGACGACGCTCATGAGAGAGGGATTGATCTTGAGGCTGCCGTTATATTCGACGAAGCCAAGCTTCTTGAACCTGTTCATGAAGAAGTTCACGCGGGGACGGGTCGTACCGACCATTTCGGCGAGCGCTTCTTGAGATATTCTCGGCAGCACCCAACCCGGCTTGTCCTTCTTGCCATGGCGCGCGAGCAGCAACAGCGTGCGGGCCAGGCGTTTTTCGCTCGAGTTGAACAACTGATCGACCAGGTCAGCCTCGAGGCGGGTGTTCCGGACCAGCATGTGTGCGATGAACCGGTCCGACAACGCATGCTGGCTGTGCAGCAGGCGAATCATCCGCCGTTTGGGCACGACGAGCACGGTGCTCGCCATCGTGGCCCTCGCGGTGATCGGGCGGACCGGGTGACCGGCCAGCGCCCCCTCTCCCAGAAAATCGCCAGGGCCCAGCGTGCCCACGATAGCCTCTCTCCCCGCCAGTGAAAGAACCGACAGCTGGATCGCGCCGCTCCGAATGTACATGACGCTGTCGCAGGGGTCACCCTGGGAGAAGATGACGTCAGCGCGCGCATACGTGACGACCCGCTTCCCGGATCCGGCTGACTCGAGAAAGGCGCGCGCGTCGAATGAACGTGTCTTTTTGGGTGCCATCGCGTCAGGCGACCTGCCGATTTACCGCCGCATGGCTCGCGATCGATTGTGAAGTGCAACCTGGATGCCGCGCCGACCTTTGAGCGTGCTCGCTGCCGCGATCGTTGGACGACTGGCCGCGGCAAAGTCGGCCTAATCTCTGCGGCTGCTGGCCTACGGGGTCGAACCGATCTTCCCGCCACTCGCCGAGAGCATCAGCTTGACCAGATCCTCGGTGATGTTCGGCTCCAGTCCTTCGGTGTGCCCTTTCTCGAGCCGGACGACATCCGCCACGACCCGGCCGTTTTTGCAGTTCGGATAGACGTAGACCCGGGCCGTGCCGGGTCTCGGCAGGAGTCCCCAGGGAGGATTCGGCGGATTCTGCCGCGATCGGTCGTAGATGTAGCCGGCCCTGGTGTCCAGGATCTCCTGCGCTTTGCCCTGAGCACCGCAGCTGAATTTCGCCGCCCACGCCGACGTCCCGGGCAGGCCCTTCTCGTCCATTTCGCGCTGGCCCGTCTCGTAGATGAACGAGAAATCACTGGCCGGAAGGTCGCGCAATGCCGCCGCTGATGCGGCGAGATCGGGAGGAGCGCCCGCGCGGGGGCTGCCGGGCGCGCCGGCACGGCCACCGCCCGCGGCTCCAGCGCCGGGAACCGCGCCGATCGCGCCGAAATTCGCGCGGCCGGGGTTGACGCCCAGGCGGCCGCCGGACAAGCTGAGCCAGCCGTCCACCCGGTCCTTGAAGAAATCCGTGCGCACGATCCGGTTGGACGTCAAGCCGCCCTGCGAGTGCCCGGCCAACCAGAACGCTTTGATGTTCGGTTTGCCGATCTGCTCGACGACAAAATTCACGATGTTCTGCAGGTACTCGTCGTCGACCGTGGACCAGACGTGCGTCGGAGAGTTCGGCGTGGCGATGACGAGCCGGTACTTGTCCTTGTAGTCGACGATCGGAAAGTAGTGGCGCTGCCAGTTTCCGTACGAGCCGGCGCCGTGCAGGCTGAGGATGAACGTGACCTTTTCGCCCGGCTTCAAATCGCACGGATAATCGAGGAAGTACGAGCGGCGCGTCTTCATCTCGACGATGGGTCCCTGGTTGATCACGCGGTCGCTCGAACAGTCCGCGTCGGGACAGTGCAGCACGGGCGGCGTCGCGCATGGCGCGCCCGCGATCGAGACGAATTGCTGCTGGGCGCTGGCGATGCTCGCGAATGCCACCACAAAGCCGGCCATGACCAGTCGCCCGATCAGATGGAGTGACGCGTTCATCTTCATTGGATGCTCTCCTCCGCCGTTCGGCCCGGTCGCGGGACAAAACGGGGCCACTACGGAGTGCCCGGCCAGGCGACGCCCTGCCGCCGCGCGTGCACGGCCGCGAGACCTTTGTACAGAAAACGCTGCAGACGCCGGCCCTCGTAGGTTTCCACCGTATACAGGTTGCCCTTCGAGTCGGTCGCGATATTGTGCAGCGAATACCACTCACCCGGATAGTGTCCGCCTTTGCCGAACGCCGTGAGCTCGGTCATGCTCGCGCGGTCGAAGATGCGGAGCTTCTGATTGCGGCCGTCGGCCACATACAGGTACTTCTGCTGCGGATCGCGCGAGAACGCGACGTCCCAGACCGATCCATCGCCCCGCGAGTCGCGCTGGGTGTAGATCTCCCTCACAAACGTGCCGTCGGTCTTGAAGATCTGGAGCCTGTTGCTGGTCCGGTCGCAGACATACACCAGGCCATCGACCGACACGTCGGCGCAGTGCACGGGGCCGCGGAACTGTTGATACGTCACCGTCGGATCGTAGGTGCCCTGCGCGAGCGCGGCCGCATCGTCCGGAGGCTTGCCGTACGCGCCCCAGAAGCGCTTCATCTTGCCGCTGTCGGCGTCGATCACCGCGACGCGTCTGTTGCCGTAGCCGTCGGCGACGAACACTTCATTCGCCGGAGCGTAGTAGAACACTTTCGCCACCTGAAAGAAGTGCTCGGTCGACAGACTGTCCCGCGTCACACCCTTCTTGCCCACTTGCTTCACGAACGTTCCGTCCTGAGTGAACTCGAGGATGTGCCCGTCCGGGGCGCCGTTGCCCCCGATCCAGACATTGCCCTTATTGTCGATGTTCAGGCCGTGGTTCGACAGCGGCCACTCGTAGCCCGGGCCGTCCTTCCCGCCCCAGTGCCGGAGCAGGTTGCCCTGCTGATCGAACTCGAGAATCGGCGGCGCCGTCTTGCAGCACTCGCCGGTCTTCTGGTCGCCTGCTCCTTCGATCGCGTCGAGCACATCCGGACGATGGACGATCCAGACGTGATCCTGGGCGTCCACCCACAAGCCGATCGTCTGACCTTGATACCAGCCGTTCGGCAGCGGTTTCGGGAACGTCGGATCCACTTCGAACCTGGGCGCCATCACCTGGCCCTGCGTCTGCGCGGCTGCGGTCGAGAGTCTGCTCTGGCCGACGCCGAGTGCCGCGAGCAGTCCGAGGAATGCCGCGCCAATCATCAGGTTACGTTTCATACCACTCTCTCCTCATGAACAAACCGGGCTTGCGGACTGCGCCGCTCTCCTGTGGCGCAGCGCTCTAGCGCTGCGAAACGAATTTCTGGACGCGCTTCCCGTGGTGCGTTTCGCCCGTGTACAGATTGCCCACTGCGTCGGTGGCGACGCTGTTGACGGCAAGGAACTGGCCCGGATAGCGGCCGCCGCTCCCGAAGCTGCCCACGTCGGCGAGGGTGTCCCGCTGGAGGATGCGGACTTTCTTGTTCACGCCGTCGGCGACGAACACGTAGCGCTGCTGCGCATCGTTCGAGAAGGCGAGGTCCCACACCGAACCGTGCGCTGAGATGACGGCAGAGGCACCGGCGGTCAGCGCCACGGTGGCGCCGCGCGTCTCTTTGGCAATCACCATTTCCTTCACGAATGTGCCGCTCTTGTCGAACACCTGAATCCGGTTACTGGTTCGATCGCAGACGTAGACCATGCCGTCGCGCGAAATCTCGATGCAGGTCACGTCACGGAACGATCGGGCAACCGGCGCGTTCGGATCATATGGCCCGGCCGGCGCGCCGGCGGTCTTGTCACCGTACGCGAACCAGTGCCGCTTGTGAGCGCCGCTGTCGGCGTCGAAGACGGCCACGCGGTGGTTACCGCTGTCGGCGACGAAAACCTCGTTGGCGGCGGCATCGTAGGCGATGGCGGCCGGACGATTCAGCGTGGTCTGGCTGTTTGCGCCGTCCATTTTGCCGGGCGTCCCGATCGTGAGCAGGTACCGGCCCGCGCGTGAAAACTTCAGCACGTGGGCGTCGGCGGGCACCGTCGGCGCCGCTGGAGCGGCGCCACGGCCGGCCGCCGCAGCACCGCGTGCGGCCTGGGCCGCGCCCGCGTCAGCCGCGGCGGCGCCGCGTCCACGTCCCGGCGCAACGCCAAGTTCCGCCGCCTCCGCCGCGGCCACAGCCGCCGTACCTGTGCCTCGACCGGCCGTCGGCGGCGCCGGTTCGAGCCCCGCGGCGGTGATCCAGACGTTGCCCTTCGTGTCCACGGCGATGCCGCCGGGGACCTGCGGCCACTGATATCCCTGGCTGGGACCGCCCCAACTCGAGACGAGCTTTCCGGCCGCGTCGAATTCGAGAATCGGGGGCGCGGGCGTGCAGCACACGCTGGAGCTTGGCTGGGCCAGCACCATTCCCTTTTCGTTGGTTTGGAGGGAATCGGCGCCGCGGTGCGCGACCCACACGTGATTCTGCGCGTCGACGGTCACGCCCGTGATCGAGCCGAACACCCACGAGTCGTCCTGAAACGGCTGCGGCCACAAGGGCACCACTCGATAGTTCGGCGTGCCCGCGGCGCCGCGACCCTGGGCGCCGGCGGCATGGTCGTACATCGTCAGGCCGACCACGAGTGCCACGAGCAGCGACAGACCAGTCGTCACACGATAGTGAATCCGCTTCATTCCACGCCTCCAGATTCCTGCTTGTCAGCTGCGCGGTATCCCACTAGTCTGATCGGGCGACGTCATGAAACATTGCGCGACATTCGCTCTCGTCGCGGCCGCACTGTTCTCGTGGACCGGTGTCCCGGCCGCTCACGATGTGCCGAATGACGTCCGGATTCAGGTGTTCCTCAGGCCGGAGGGGCAGCGTCTGCGGCTGCTCGTGCGCGCCCCGCTGGCGTCGATGAACGATATACCCTGGCCGACCGCCGGCGTGTTCCTGAATTTGTCGGACCCCGAAATGCCGATCGCGCTTCGCGACGGAGCGAAGGACTGGATTGCCGACCGCATCGAAATCTACGAAGAGAACGTCCGTCTCGGCGATCCGCGTCTCGCGGCGGTCCGCGTGTCGCTGCCGTCCGACAGGTCGTTCGATTCCTACGACGGCGCGGTCCGATCCCTTCTTGGACCGGCGCTTCCCGGCGACACCGAGCTCGTCAAGAGTCAGGCGATGGTGGACGCGCTGTTCGAATATCCGATCCAGTCGGCCCGGTCCCGCTTCGCGATCGATCCGCACTATCGGCTGCTCGGTCTGCGCGCCCTCACCGTGCTCCGGTTCGTGACGGCCGATGGCGCCGAGCGCGCGCTCGAGTTCCACGACGATCCCGGTCTCGTCCGGCTCGATCCGCGCTGGCTCCAGGCGGTGCGCCTGTTCGTGGCCGAGGGCTTCCGCCACATCCTCAGCGGCACCGATCATCTGCTCTTCCTCTTCTGTCTGGTGATTCCGTTCCGCCGGTTCGGGCAGCTGCTCGTCGTGGTGACGGCCTTTACAGTCGCGCATTCGATCACGCTCATCGCGTCGGCGTACAACATGGGACCCGACGCCGGATGGTTTCCGCCGCTGGTCGAGACGTTGATTGCGACGTCGATCGTGTACATGGCCCTCGAGAACATTGTCGCGCCGGGTCTGGGCCGCCGCTGGATGATCGCGTTCGGCTTCGGACTCGTACACGGGTTCGGCTTTTCGTTCGCGCTGCGCGACACCATGCAACTGGCCGGCTCGCACCTGCTGACGTCGCTGCTCTCGTTCAATGTGGGCGTGGAGCTCGGTCAAGTGGCCGTCCTGGCCGTGCTCCTTCCCGCGCTCGCGCTGCTGTTCCGGTTCGTCGTCGCCGAGCGGATCGGCACGATCATCCTCTCGGCGATCGTGGCACACACGGGCTGGCACTGGATGAGCGATCGCGCGCAACAGCTCTCGCGGTATCAGTTCGAGCTCCCCGATCTCACCCCCGCGTTTTTCGCCGGCGCGATGCGTTGGATGATGGTCGTGGTGGCCCTCGTCGGCGCCCGGTGGCTCGTGAAGGCGCTGCTGAAACCGCGGCGCCCGGACCAAACCGTCAAGTCTGAAGTCTGAGAGTCTCACGCGTTCCATCCCCTAGGGTTTGAGCGCCTCGAACGCGATCTGCTTCAAGATCTCCAGCTCGCGGGGCAGTTCCTCTTTCCCGGTTGGAAAGTTGCCGGCGCTGAGCAGGAATGCCACGAGGTCGGCGCACTGCTGACGGCTGAGGCTGCCCGGGTTGCTCTGCGGCATCGAGATGCGAATCCGTTCGGACAGATCGCCCAGCGACAACCCGCTCCAGTTCGAATTGAAGGCGCCCCCGGTCAGCGGCGGCGCCATCTCGCCGCCTTCGAGCGTCGCGCCGTGGCACGACGAGCACTGCTGACCGTAGAGCGGCTCGCCGCGCTTCGCCTGCTCGGCCGTGTACACACCGGTCCACACGGAGCGCGTCGGCGGCGTCTGCGCAGCGCCGGCGATCGTCACCGCAGCCAGCATCCAGAGACCGACGACGCGGGCATGATTAGTTCCTTGCACGCGCATCGTCAGGCACGCTGAAGGCGATGTACTCGCCCGAATAGTTGCCTCCGCTCACCGCCACCACGATGTACTGCTTGCCGTTGATCGCGTAGCTCATCGGCGATCCGCTTTGAGGCGCCGGCATCCAGACGGCGCCGACTTCCTTGCCGGTGGCCTTGTCGTAGGCGCGCAGCATCGCCCCGCGAGGATGCTCCGCCGTCGTCGTGACCTGAGGATCGCCCATGACGACGAGCGTCTTGGTGACGACCAACCCGACGGCGCCGGTCTGCCCGGTCCTCGGAATGTTCATGCCCTTGAGCGCGGGATGGTTGCGCACGTTGTCGGGCGTCTCGCCGTGCGGCACCTGCCAGACGAGATCGCCCCGATCGAGATTGATGGCAGAGAGCAGCCCATAGGGCGGCTTGACGAGGGAAAGACCATCGACCAGCATCGGATTACCGATTGGGGCTGCGGCAGGCGCGCCACCGGCCGCCGCGCTGCGTCCACCACGGGCGCCGCGTCCCGCTGCGGCGCCTGGCGCCGGTGTCGCGGCCGAGCGCTGCGGCGCGTCCGCCGCGCTGCCGAACCCCGGCCCTTCGCGTTCGACGAAGGGCTGACCCGCCGTGCCCATCACGTACTTGAGGTCCGACGCGAACTCCTTCGGCGGCTCGACCAGTCCGATGGGCGCGAGCGCCGCATTGGACGCTGGCGCGAACACCGTATGCGTTTCGGGATCGTATCCAGCCCCCGGCCAATTGGTGCCCCCGTTGAGTGTGCCGACTGTCAGCCCCGCCAGCGGTCCTCCGACCACGCCCACAGCCGGTGGCGTGAACATCGGTCCGGTCGCGTACAGCCGGAAATTTCTGAGCGCCTGTTCGCGCATCTCGGGTGT
>JBGPKK010000185.1:0-9190 GCA_041485905.1 Vicinamibacteria bacterium | reverse complement strand
CGCACGGTCCATTCTCCGGTGCCGGTGGTTTGATGGCCCGCGGCGTCAGTGAACTGGACTACAACGTACACGATGCGCGGCGAGTCTCCGTCGTCAGTCCGGTAACTGTAGCGGAGCGGGTAGGAAGCCATTTCGTTGGGCCTGACATGATGGGCGCCGCTGATTTGGCCGGCCGTATAGCGAACGTTGGGGCCAGGAGATTTGTCAAAGGCAGCATTTCGCCCGCGTCTGCGTCTGTACGACGTCACCTCAATGGCGTCAACGGTTCCTCCGAGACCAGCTGTTTCTTGAACGCGTAGGCTCCCTTGAACCGTCCACTGGAGCGGCGGCTCTGCCGGTGGACATGCTGCAGAGTAGCACGGCGTCGCATCAACGGGGTCTGGTTCGAACGCGACCGTGACGTGAGCGGGTATCGCGTTGCCTCTGCCCCAATTCACCATGACGGCGGCGTATCCGATCGTCAGAACGGCCACCAGCATGAACATCTGCGTGGCGGTCCACTGCGGACGCGCGAGTCTCGCTGTCGCGGCCAGCACGAACCCGACGATCAGTCCGCCGAGGGGAAAGAATAAGAACTGTGCCGGGATATTGCTGTAGCGCTGCGGGTACAAGTTCGACGCGAAAATGAGGCCGAGAAGTCCACTAATGGCGAGCGCAGGCCCGCACAGGACACCCCATCCGAACGCATCGAGGAACCTGATTCCGAGGGGGCTCGTTTGCGTCACGACTGCAGCGGGGCGAGCGATGGCGCCACTCGGGCGTGTGGCGGCGCTGCGCGTGCGATAGAACCACAGCAACAACTCGGCGCCGCCTGCCGAGAAGACGAATCCCAGTGGCTCGCCGAAAACGTACAACCTGGTTATCTGACCGACGAAGCCGCCGGCCACCGCGCCGACGATGCAGAGTACCGTCACCATCGTTTTGTCGGCGTCGCGGCCCCGGCTCATCCGCTGCTCGACCAGGGCGACGATCAAGCCGACGAACGCCCACCCAAAGACGATCACCAGGCCCACCAAAGGGTTATCGGCGGTACGTCCGCAGGCGATTGCCCGCGAGCCGCATTGCCAGCGCCGTTTGCGCCAGGGCAGTCACTCAACGGAAGGACGTGGGTTTGCCGCTCCGCTTCGCCGATGCCACGCTCGGATGCCACGCTGAGTGCAACAATCCCGTGTCAGACGCGGTGGGTGCCACGCTCATTGCAGGGGCGCTGTTGATCGGCCGGTCAAGCCGCGCAAAATCGCTCGTTTTACGACGTAAAACTAAAAAGACTAGACTTCCAACAATGACCGAGAACTCGCTGACCGCCGCCCGCCTCTGGAAGAACATGACCTCCGCTCAGCGCACGGCGGCCGCCGACGCGTTCTGGCGCGACGAGGAGGCCACCAACGATCAGGTGCAGGCGGCCATGCTCATCGCGCAGCAGAAAAAGTTTCGGCCCAAGAGCGTGATCGCGCTCGACCTCGATCGCAAAACGCGGCACCTCGCGAGCATCGTGAACCTGCCGGAGGCGCTGGCCGCGCGAGCGCTCATCCTCTATCACCTGGCGGGGCAGCGGCCGATGATGGGGGCGTTCCTCGACGCGCTCGGCATCGCGCACGAGGACGGCCTGATCAAGGAAGACAACGTCACACCCGATGCCGCCAGGCTCGCGCCGGCTGCGGCGAAGCTCGCACAGGAATATCCGGCCGAAGACGTCTCGCTGTATCTGCACACGTTGCTCTGTCAGGACCCGGGAACCTGGGGAGCATTGGAGGACGTCGTCAGGGGACTGGAGGCCAAGGGGCTGGAGGCTGGAGGCTAGAGGCTGGGGGCTGGGGGCTGGGGTCAGGAAGACGCGACATGCGCAAGCCGGTCACCTTGATCACGGGCGCGGGCGGCGAGATCGGTCACGGGCTCGTGACCCGCCTCGGCGCGTCCGGGACGCCGATCATCACGCTCGACGTCACCGCGCTCGATCCGACGCTCGCTCCACATGTGACCCGCGTCTTCACCGGATCGATCACCGACACCAACCTGCTCGATCGGATTCTGGCGGAGTTCGAAGTCGAGCTCGTCTTTCATCTGGCTGCACTGCTGTCGACGAGGGCCGAGTTCACGCCGGTGACGGCCCATCACGTCAACGTCGAGGGCACGCTCAACCTGCTCGAGTTCTCGCAGCGGCAGGGCGAATCCCATGGCCGGCCGGTCATCTTCGTCTATCCCTCGTCTATCGCCGCGTACGGGCTGCGCGATCTCGCTGCGAAAATGCGGGCTGGCCGCGTGCGCGAGGACGATTGCGCGGTCCCGACGACGATGTACGGCTGCAACAAGTTGTACTGCGAGCAGCTCGGGCGCTACTACGCCTGCCACTACAAGCAGCTGTCGGCTGACGCGACACCGCACGTCGACTTCCGGTGCGTCCGGTTCCCAGGCTTGATCTCCGGCACCACGCTTCCGTCCGGCGGCACGTCGGACTACGCGTCGGAGATGATTCACGCCGCTGCGAAGGGGAAGCCGTACGCCTGCTTCGTCCGCCCGGACACGACCATCCCGTTCATGGCGATGCCCGATGCGGTGGAGGCTCTGCTGACGCTCGGTCACTCGCCGCGCGAGCGTTTGACGCGGACGGCCTACAACGTCACGGCGTTCAGCTCGTCGGCCGCAGAGATTCGCGATGCCGTGCTGAAGGCGTTTCCCAACGCGACGATTGCCTACGACGTCGATCCGAAGCGGCAGAGCATCATCGACTCGTGGCCGGCGGATCTCGACGATTCCGCCGCGCGCGCGGACTGGGGGTTCAAGCCGACGTATGATTTCGCGCGCGCGTTCAGCGAATACCTCGTTCCGATGATTCGTGAGCGATACGCGCGCCGATAGCCACGCGTGGACCGCGTGTCTTCGTGGTTGGCGTGCCCGCCGAGTAAGATGAGTGTTCCCATGACTGCGGTGACTGCGTTCGCGCCCGCGACCGTATCGAACGTCGCGTGCGGATTCGATGTGCTCGGCTTCGCGCTGGCGTCGCCGGGCGACGAAGTGACTGCGCGGGTCGTTGCTGCCGGGGCCTCCGGCGCCGCCGGCGTCAGCATCGACGACATCACAGGCGACGACGGCCGATTGCCGCGCGAGGCTGCGCGAAATACGGCTGGCGTCGCAGCGCAGGCGCTGCTGACGGCCCTCGGCGAGCGCCGTAGTGTTGCGCTGACCATTCGAAAAGGGCTGCCGCTTGCGAGCGGCCTCGGCGGCAGCGCCGCAAGCGCGGCGGCGGCGGTCGTGGCCGTCGATGCGCTCTTCGAGCTGCACGCGTCGATTGAAACGCTCGTGGCGTGCGCCCTCGAAGGCGAACGCCTGGGCGCCGGATCGGCCCACGCCGACAACATCGCGCCGGCACTGTGCGGCGGCTTCGTCCTGGTGCGCCGTCCCAATCCTCCAGACATCATCCGGCTCCCCGTCCCCGCGGGGTTGACCGCCGTCGTCGTGCATCCCGACCTCGAGATTGAAACGGCGAGCGCGCGAGCCCTGCTCGGCGACACGGTGCCGCTGGCCGACGCGATTCGCCAGTGGGCCAATCTGGGCGCGCTGGTCGACGGGCTCCATCGCGGTGACTTCGCGCAGATCGCGCGTTCTCTGGAGGACACCATCGCCGAGCCTCGCCGTGCGCTGCTCGTGCCTGGACTGGCCGCGATCAAGCGTGCCGCGATCGAGGCCGGCGCGCTCGGCTGCAGTCTCTCGGGGTCGGGACCCTCGCTCTTCGCCCTGTGCCGCAGCGCCGCCGACGCGGACCGCGTCGCGCTTGCCATGACGGCGTCGGTCCGTGCCGAAATCGGCGGTGAGCCGCAGACCTACGTGTCGTCTATCGCCCCGCACGGGGCGCGCGTCGTCGCATGCGCTTCATAACGACCAAGGGCCGGGCGCCCGCCACATCGCTGGAGTGGGCGCTCTTCGACGGCCTCGCTCCAGACGGCAGCCTCTACATGCCAGAGTCGATCGATCGCTGGGCACCGGAGGAGCTTGCCGCCCTGGGGTCGCAATCGCTCGTGGAGATCGGCATCCGCGCGCTCCGCCCCTACACGGCGGAAGAGATCGACGAAGCTACGCTGACGTCAATCGTCACCGACGCGCTGAATTTTCCGATTCCGCTGGTTGAGGTCGAGCCGGGCGTGCATGCGCTCGAGCTCTTTCACGGTCCGACGCTCGCGTTCAAGGATATCGGCGCCCGCGTGATGGCGCGTCTGATCTCCGCACTCCACGACCGGGAGGCGCCGACCTCGGTGCTCGTCGCCACCTCAGGCGATACCGGCAGCGCCGTCGGGCACGCGTTTCACGGCGTGCCCCACACGCGGGTGATCGTGCTGTACCCGGACGGCCGGATCAGCCCGCGGCAGGAAGCGCAGTTAACGATGTTCAATGCGGAGCCCGATACGAACGTCCGGGCGTACGCGATCGCGGGCAACTTCGACGATTGCCAGCGGCTGGTCAAGGCGGCGTCTGCCGATACGGCCCTGATCGAGCAGCTCCGACTGACATCCGCCAATTCGATCAACATCGGCCGCCTGCTGCCGCAGATGGTCTACTACTTCCACGCGGTCGGGCAGTTGAGGCGGTCAAGTCGATCGGAGGACCCCTTCGTCTCGACGCCGAGCGGCAACTTCGGCAACCTGACGGCGGGACTGATGGCGAAGCGGGCCGGCCTGCCGATCGCGCGGTTCGCAGCGGCCACCAACGTCAACGACGTGGTCCCTGCGTATCTGGTGAGCGGCCGGTTCGAGCCTCGTCCGTCGAAGCAGACAATCGCCAACGCGATGGACGTCGGCAACCCGAGCAATTTCGATCGCATGGCGTGGATGTACGGTGGCGATGTCGGCGCGATGCGCCAGGACGTCGTCGGCAGCGCGCACGCCGACGACGAGGTGCGCGCGACGATTCGACGCGTGTACGACGAGCGAGGATATCTGCTCGACCCGCACAGCGCGATCGCGTATCTCGGGATCACCAGGAGCAGGTTCGATCTGAGCAAGACCCCCGGCATCTTTCTCGCGACCGCGCATCCGGCGAAGTTCCACGACGTCGTCGAATCGGTTATCGGCCGTCCGATCGAGAAGCCGGCGGCGCTCGCCGACGCGCTCGCGCGCCCCCGCCACATCATGCGCATCGACGCGTCCCTCGACGCGGTCAAGGAGCTTCTGTTTGCCTGACGGGGTGTTTCGGTATCGCGCCGAGATCCTCGAACGGTTGTGGGTGCATGGGGTACAGCCGACCGAGCGGACGCCGCCGGAGCTCGTGCGCGATTTCGTGCGAGACCTCTACAAGTACGAGATCCGCTGCCTGCGCGAGCGATACCTGGGCAAAGAATTTCCCAGGCCCGAGTACTCGACGCGCGTGGATGCGCTCCGCCGCCAGTACCCGGTCCTGGCGCTGCGCGCGCGCGACTGGCTCGAGCCTTAGAGCGATCTGCCACGAAAACACGAAACGAACCGATAGCTTCTGGAACACCATGACCGTGATCGAAATCCGTGAGCCTGGCGGTCCCGACGTGCTGGTCCCGGCCGAGCGTCCACGTCCGTCGGCCGGTCCGGGGGAAGTCCTCATCAAAGTAGCGGCGGCAGGCGTCAATCGTCCTGACGTCATGCAGCGGAAGGGAACGTATCCGCCACCTCCGGGTGCCTCCGATGTCCCTGGCCTCGAAGTCGCCGGCACGATCGAGGAAATGGGAAGCGGCGTCGACATCTGGCATGTCGGCGATCGTGTCTGTGCGCTGGTCGCGGGAGGCGGCTATGCCGAGTACTGCACTGCGCCGGCGGCGCAGTGTCTGCCGATTCCGGCCGGCATGGACTTCATCAGCGCCGCGGCGATTCCCGAGACGTTCTTCACCGTCTGGACCAATGTCTTCGAGCGCGGCCGCCTCGCGGCCGGAGAGTCAGTCCTCATCCACGGCGGCTCGAGCGGCATCGGCACCACGGCCATTCAGTTGGCGCGCGCGTTCGGCGCGCGCGTGTTCGCGACGGCCGGCTCGGCGGAGAAGTGCGCCGCCTGCGAGCGCCTCGGCGCCGAGCGCGCGATCAACTATCGCGACGCCGATTTCGTGTCCGCCATTCGCGAGCTGACCGGCGGCCGGGGCGTCGATCTGATTCTCGATATGGTCGGCGGCGATTACCTGCCGCGCAATCTCGAGACGCTCGCAGTGGACGGGCGGCTCGTTCAGATCGCGCTGATCGGCGGCGCTCGGGCTCAGATCAACATGGCTGTCGTCCTTCAGCGGCGGCTGACAGTCACCGGATCGACGCTTCGCCCGCGGTCGATCGCGGAAAAAGGCGCCATTGCCAGCGCGCTGCGCGCGCGTGTCTGGCCCCTGCTCGAGTCGCGTGCGGTTGGGCCGGTCATCCATCAGACTTTCCCACTGCGCGAGGCCGCCGCCGCCCATCGCGTCATGGATTCGGGCGTCCACATCGGCAAGCTCGTCCTGACCGTAGAGTAGAATTGCTGTCTATGCCGACAGCACGCGCGATTTTGCCGGTCATCATCGTGATCTCCGCGCTCGCCTGCGCGGAGGAGAAGCCTGCTACGGGAGCTGAGGGAATGAGCAACGTCACGAGCCTCCAGATCACCGACACCACGGTCGGCAACGGCGCGCCCGCGACCGCCGGCAAGGAAGTGACCGTCCACTACACCGGGTGGCTGTACGACGAGAAGGCGGCCGATCATCACGGCAAAAAATTCGACAGCTCCCGCGATCGTGCCGAGCCGTTCGCCTTCCGGCTGGGCGCCGGCAATGTGATTCGAGGCTGGGATCAGGGCGTCGCCGACATGAAAGTGGGCGGAAAGCGTACGCTCGTCATTCCTCCCGATCTCGGCTACGGCGCGCGCGGCGCCGGCGGCGCGATTGGGCCGAATGCGACGCTCGTCTTCGATGTCGAATTGCTCGGCGTGAGGTGACGGCCCTCCGTTGCCATTTTCCAGCGAATCGTTCGTCGCCCTTCGACATCGTAACTATCGGCTGATCTGGATCGGACTGCTCGCGTCGATGATCGGGTCGACGATGCAGAATGCGGCGCTGCTCTGGCACGTGTCGCTGCTCGTGCCGCCGGAGCGGAAAGGCCTCGCGCTCGGCATGGTCGGCCTCGTGAAAGTCGCGCCGATCCTCTTCTTTTCCATGGTCAGCGGCGTGGTCGCCGATGCGTGGAACCGCCGGCGGCTGATGCTCTTCACCCAGACCGGCTCGGCGATCGTGGCGGGCGCGCTCGCATTGCTGGCCTCGAGCGGCAGCTCCGCGCTCTGGCCCGTCTACGCGCTTGCGGCCCTCAGCGCGGCGGTGAGCACATTCGATCTGCCGGCGCGCCAGGCGCTGGTGCCCATGCTCGTCCCGCGCGAGCACTTGCCGAACGCCATCAGCCTCAACGCGATCATGTTTCAAACGGCATCGGTTGTCGGCCCATCGCTTGGCGGCGTGTTGATCGCCGCCAGCGGCGTCGCGTCGGCCTACATGGTCAACGCGCTGTCGTTTGCGTTCGTGATCGTGGCGCTTCTCATGATGCGTGACGTGCCCGAACGCGAGCCGTCGCAAGACGGATCCCGCGACGATGTGTCGTGGCACGCGGCGCTCGAGGGGCTGCGGTTCGTCTTCCGCCAGCCGCTCATCCGGTCGACGATGCTCCTCGATTTCTTCGCGACCTTTTTCTCGTCGGCGACCGCGTTGCTGCCGATATTTGCGCAGGACATTCTGAGGGTCGGCGCGCAGGGCTACGGCTGGCTGTACGCGGCGCCCGCCGTCGGCGCGGTCGCGACGAGCGTGGTCATGATCCCCGTCACCACGCGCATCGACCGGCGCGGGCCCGTGCTGTTGTGGGCGGTCGGGGTCTTCGGCCTGGCGACGGTCGTCTTCGGCGTGTCGCGGTCGTTCTGGCTGACGTTTGCCTGCCTCGCGATGACGGGCGCGGCCGACACCATCAGCATGATCATCAGGAACATCGTGCGTCAGCTCGAGACGCCCGATCGCCTGCGCGGACGGATGATTGGCATCAACATGGTGTTCTTCATCGGCGGTCCGCAACTGGGAGAGTTCGAAGCCGGCGCCGTCGCCAGCTGGCTCGGCGCTACGTTCTCTGTCGTCAGCGGCGGTGTGGGGTGTCTGCTCGCGACGGCATGGGTCGCCTGCTCGACGCCCGCGCTGCGGCGCTATCGGACGGTAGCGCCCAGGGGAGGCTGAACCCTATTTGGCCGGCGCGAACTCGATCGTGATATCGCGATCGAGGTTGACCTTGAATCCGGGCGCGTTTTTCAGCAGCGCGGTCATTTCCGCAGTGGTTTTCGCGCTCATCAGCTGAGTCAGCGTGGCGTCGTCCTTGAGCAGCTCGTCCAGATTCAGGTCGAAGAGCGTGACCACCTGCCCGTCGACGTAGGGACTGCTCGTGCGGATGACGCGTCCCATCGGTTCGACGCGCACTGCCAGCCGCAGGCCCGCCACAGCCTGCCGTAACATCGCCAGCTGATCGGCGGATGCGGCCGAAGCGCCGCTACCGCCCGTGCTGTTGCGGAACCTGTCGATTAAGTCGTTGGGATTGTGCAGCGTGAGCAGCACGTTGCCGCTCGGCGCCTTCGTGAGATCGAACGTGACAGCCCCGCTCTGACTTGCGCCGACGCCGACGCCATTTGCGCGGACAGAGGTGTTTCCAGGCGTCGACGGTACTTCACTCAACCGCAGCTTCGTGATGTCGCGAAAGGCATAGACGTTGGCGCGGCCTTCCGCCGCCGCCGTCTTGAGCGGGGTCGACGACACCAGCGTGACGCCGTCGCCCATGGTTCCGGCCAGCTCGCGCGCCTGCTCTTCGGAAAATGGATCGACGGGCCTGGCGGTGTTGCCGCCGAAAAGCCCCGCGAGCTGACCGAGCTGCGCGAGCGCCGGGGCGGTCATCAGCGTCTGGTGCTCGATCGTGCCGCTGCCGTCCGCGTTCACCTTCACCAGCGCGTCTGATTGAAAACATCCGCCACCGAGCGCCGCGGCCGCGAGCACAACAGAGAGACGCAGGGTCCGCATCGATATACGATGCCACAGAACGCACGGGAGCGCGAAACGGAGAACGCCACTGCGGCGGTTCGGTCCGCGGCTGGACTGTGCAGCTCCGCCGACTCGCTGCGGTATGATCGGCGGATGTATCCGTTCGTGGCCACCGAAGCAGCGGCGCCGGCCCTGCGTGATCGCGCCGACATTCCCGACCGT
>JBGPKK010000184.1:0-9205 GCA_041485905.1 Vicinamibacteria bacterium | reverse complement strand
TCATCGTTGATGAATTCGACGGCCTGCTCGAGGCCGAGCTTGCGCGGCGGGATCAGTCGAATCGCTTCGTCGGCGCTCGACGCCCGCATGTTGGTCTGCTTCTTCTCTTTCGTCACGTTGACGTCCATGTCGCTCGGCCTGGAATTCTCCCCGATGACCATGCCCTCGTACACGATGATGCCGGGATCGATGAAGATTTCGCCGCGCTCCTGCAGGTTGAAGATGGCGTATGCCGTCGCCACCCCCGCGCGGTCGGCGACGAGCGCACCGGTCGGGCGGGCGGGGATGGCGCCGTGCCACGGCTCCCAGCTCGAGAAGATGTGGTTCATGATGCCGGTGCCCTTGGTGTCGGTCATGAAATGCGATCGAAAGCCGATCAGTCCGCGCGCCGGAATGCGGAACTCGAGTCGGACGCGGCCGCTGCCGTTGTTGACCATCTTGGTCATCGTGCCGCGCCGCTCGCCGACCTGGGCGATCACGATACCCTGATGATCCTCGGGCACGTCGATCACAAGCTCTTCGACCGGCTCGACGATCTTACCGGCGATCTCCTTGGTGACGATGTCGGGGCGCGACACCTGGAGCTCGAACCCTTCGCGCCGCATCATCTCGATCAGAATCGACAGCTGCAGCTCGCCGCGGCCCACGACTTTCACCTGTTCGGGCGTCTCGGTCGGCTCGAGACGAATGGACACGTTGCCGACCAGCTCCTTGTCCAGCCGGTCCCGCAGTTGCCGTGAGGTGACGTACTGCCCGTCGCGTCCGGCCATCGGCGACGTGTTGACGCCGAAGACCATCGACACCGTCGGTTCGTCGATCGCGACCGGCGGAATGGCGATGCGGTGCTCCGCGTCAGCGATCGTCTCGCCGATCGTGATGTCCTCGATGCCGGCGAGGCAGACGATGTCGCCGGCCGCGGCTTCCTGGATCTCGACGCGCTTCAACCCGTCGAACGCGTACAGCTTCGTCACCTTCGTTTCGTGGACGGCCGCGTCGAGCTTGCAGACGGCGACCGGATCGCCGATCTTCACGCGCCCGTTGAAAATCCGTCCGACGGCGATGCGGCCGAGGTAATCGCTCGAATCGAGGTTGGCGACGAGAATCTGCAGCGGCGCATCGGGATTGCCGCGCGGCGCCGGGACGTGCTCGACGATCGCGTCGAATAATGGACGCAGGTCGGTGCCGGGTGTGTCCTGATCGAGGCTCGCGGTACCGGTTCGCGCGTTCGTGTAAAGGACCGGAAAGTCGAGTTGATCCTCGAGCGCATCGAGATCGATGAAGAGATCGTAGATCTCGTTCAGCACTTCCTGCGGACGCGCATCCGGCCGATCGATCTTGTTGATGACGACGATCGGCGGCAGGCGGCGCTCCAGCGCTTTGCGAAGGACGAACCGCGTCTGCGGCAGGGGGCCTTCCGATGCATCGACGAGGAGCAACACACCGTCCACCATCGACAGGGTCCGCTCGACTTCCCCGCCGAAATCGGCGTGCCCCGGCGTATCGACGATGTTGATGAGGAGGTCCCTGTAATGAACGGCGGTGTTCTTCGCCAGAATCGTGATGCCGCGCTCGCGCTCCAGGTCGGTATTGTCCATCGCCCGTTCGGCGACGCGCTCGTTCGAGCGGAACGTGCCGCTCTGGTGGAGCAGGCCGTCGACCAGCGTGGTTTTGCCGTGATCGACGTGGGCGATGATGGCGACGTTGCGTCGGAGCGGGTTGGCGACCTCGCCCCGGCCGGCGACTGAAGGATGCTTTTCTACTGACACGGACATCCTCTCAGTATACAGGACGCACGCAGGGCGGGCCTTGTCGGTGCTTCCAGGCCCGCCGCAACCGCTACTTCAATCTGGAGATGATCTCGCGGGCGCGTTCGCTGAACTGTTCGTCGTCGGCGACCTTCTCCGCGAACTGCCGAGCCTCGTCCTTCCGGCTCAGGTTGTAGTACGCGACCGCCGTATTGAACCACGAGGTGGCGAGCATCCGCCGGCCATCGGCGATCTGTTTCTCGCGCCTGGCGATCTGACGCGCTTGTTGCGCCGGCGGCTTCTTCGAGATCCGAATCTTTTCGATTTGCTGCCTGAGCGTCTGCTCCGCACCCTCGAGGCAGCGTGCGGTCGACACGAAGATCTCCGCCGTCCTGTCCCAGACACGCTGTTCGGCCAGCACGACGCCGAGATAAAAACCTGTCTGGCAATCCGAGGGGTTGCGTTGGCGCGCGGTCTCGAACTTCGACCGCGCGACGTCGAGCTGCTTGCGGCGGTAGGCGATGATGCCGGCCAGCTTGGGCACCTGATCGTTGATGAGCAGCTTGTCCGCCTTCTCGATGTCGATCCAGCCGTCCTCGATTCGATCGAGCTCGGTTTCGTTCAACGCGCGCCAGTAGTACGCATCGCCCGGCAACCACCGCTCGCCGATCAGTTGATCGGCGACCACGATTGCCTGTTCATGCTGTTCGAGGTATGTGAGCGCGCGCACCTTCCCGAGAAGCGCGTCCGCGGAGCGCGGCTCGAGGTCGAGCGTCCTGTTGTAAAAGTCCAACGACCGGTCGAACTCTTCCGCAGTGAGGAGCACGTTCGCGATCGACAAGGTCAGGATCGGCCACTGCGGGTGCCACGCGTACGCCTGCTGGAACCATTTGTCCGCCTCGTCGAGATCGAGCTGACCGGTGGCGACTTGACCGAGCAGGAACGTCACCTCGACGAACCGCGGATCCTGCGTGAGCAGCGCATCGAGCTTCGGCCCCTGCAGGCTGAAGCAGGTCGCCTGTCTGAAGACGAAAAGGGGGGCGTCCGCGAGCGCGCCGACCGGCGCCAGCAATGCGTCTGGCGTCATCGCCTGGCCTTCGGGCGTGCCGCAGACCGACGCCAGCCACACGTAGGCGTTCAGTGGATCCAGCCCTGCCGCCTCGCGCAGGACAGCCAGCCGCGCCGGACGACTCCGTTGGAAGTCGAGAAGCTTCTCGATCTGCGCATCGCTCGACGGGACGCGCCCGATCGTCCCCGCCGAACGGGTTGGCAGCAGGTCGATGATCTCGAGGATCTGGGAAATTGACTGGCAGCCCTGAACACCTGCGCTAGTACAAGGGTGCTGCGACAGCGCATCCTTCGCAATCTTCACGTACCCATCGTCGACGAATCCGAGCTCCCGCTCGCGCAGTGCCAGAAGCGCCGCGGCCCGAACGACACCAGCGGTGGCGAGGTCAGACGCCGCCGGCGCCGCGCCGGTCACAGCCCGAGCCGCTTGATACGTCGCCAGCGCGTCGCGGAGGCAGTCGAAGCAGCCAGCCCGGACGAGCGCGTCCGCCTCGGCGAGCCGAGGCGAGACATCAACCGGCGGCGGCGCCGGGCGCGGCTTGGCAGCCGCGCATCCGCCGACTGTCAACGCGAGACCGAGGACGAAGGACGGCCGCCAGCAGCGCATAAATGGATTTAGACCCCGTATTCAGAACAACGGATGAAGCGTCGTGAACAACGCGAGGCACAGCGTGTAAAGCATCGCGAACAGCACGACCAACGCCGCCGGCATTACGCGCGAGCGGATGCTCGCCAGCCAGATGAAGCAGGGAAACATGACGGCGCAGTAGCGACCCATCCCCTCGAAGCTGCCAGAGGAGAGCGGCAGCCAGAGGTTCGCCAGCATGAAGAGGCCGTAGCCGGCGCCGAACCGCCGCCAGACGAACGGCACGGCCACGATGAAGAAGATCGCGCTGATGCCGTTGAGGGCGTCGTAGGGCGCCATCCGATCGCCCGCGAGGTAGGCGTACGGGTGGGTGACGAGCAGCCGGACGAGATGAAGGGGCGCGGTCCACGGCAGACCGCCCGGGTCATATCCCCACCGCTTGAGCGCGACTGCCCAGAGGAACGGGTTGCCGCTCTCGCCGTAGATGTAGAGGCAGTAGGCGCCGAATCCGCTGGCGGCGAGCAGCAACGCGACAGCGGCCCACATCCGATCCCGGGTGGTCGGTTCCGCGCTGCGCCACGCGATCCAGGCAAGGGCCGGCCACATCATGATGCCGGTCACGCGCGTCGCCCCTGCGACGGCGCCTGCCATGCCAGCCAGCAGCCAGCGACGCGTCCTGAGGAGATAGATGGTCAGCACGGTGAACAGGAGAAACGTGCTCTCGCTGTAGGCGACGCCGAAAAAGAAGGCGAACGGAAACACTGCGGTCAGGAGCACGGCGCGCTCTGCGCGGCGACGCGGCAGGTCGAGCCGCGCGAGATAGTACAGCGCCACCATCGCCAGCACGAACGACACCCACGCGACGAGCACACCACCCAGATAGAAGTCGCTGGGCGCGCGGCCGAACATCCGCCCCACGTAGCGCATCAGCAGCGGGTACACCGGGAAAAACGCGATGTTGGCGCGGCCTCCGGCGACCGCAGGCGCGGCGTCATAGCCGGCCCGCGCGATGCCAAGGTACCAGCCGCTGTCGTACCGCACGAACGGATCCCAGAACGCGCTCGGCCGGCCGAACATCGTGAATTGCTCCCGCTGGTACAGCGGAAAGACGATGTTCGCGTAGAAGGCCAGGATGGCGGAGACGATCCGGAACAGCACCGCCCAGAGCGCGACGGGGGACGCGGGGTGATTGAAGCGGGCGCGCACGGATATACAATAATGCATGCTCGGGTGACCCTCTTCTTCCGCGCCTTCCGGCATCGGAACTATCAGCTTTTCTTCGCCGGCCAGATCATTTCCCTCACCGGCACCTGGATGCAGTCGGTCGCCGAGTCGTGGCTCGTCTACCGCCTGACCGGCTCATCGGTCCTGCTGGGGGTCGCCGCCTTCTGCAGTCAGATCCCCGTCTTCGTCCTCGCGCCGATCGGCGGCACGGTCGCCGATCGCACGAACCGGCACCGCATCATGGTGACGACGCAATCGATCTCGATGGTGCTGCCGCTCGTCCTCTCTGCGCTGACGTTAAGCGGACGCGTCCAGGTGTGGCACGTCTTCACGCTCGCGACCTGTCTCGGCATCGTGAACGCGTTCGATATCCCCGCGCGCCAGGCGTTCGTCGTCGAAATGGTGGGCCGGGAGGATCTCCTCAACGCGATCGCGCTCAACTCCTCGATGGTCAACGGCGCGCGCGTCGTCGGTCCGGCCATCGCCGGCATCCTCGTCGCAGTGGTCGGCGAGGGCTGGTGCTTCCTGCTGAACGGCATCAGTTACGTCGCCGTGATCGCGGGGCTTCTCCTGATGGAGGTGCCCCAGGCGAGGCGCGAGAAGCGGCCCCATTCGCCGTGGCGTGACACGGTCGAGGGGTTCCGGTTCGTGGCGCGGACCAGGCCGGTTCGCGCGCTGCTGCTGCTGCTGGGCATCATCAGCTTCGCCGGCATGCCGTACGCCGTGCTCATGCCGGTGTTCGCGCGATCGATCCTGCACGGCGGCGCCCGCGAACTGGGCATCCTGATGGCGGCATCGGGCCTCGGGGCGCTCTGCGGCGCGCTCAGCCTCGCCGCGCGTCGGGATGTCCGTGGGCTGGGCGGCTGGATCGCCGTATCGGCCGGATGTTTCGGCGTCGCGCTCGGGCTCTTCTCGCTGTCCCATGCGTTCTGGCTGTCGGTGGCGCTGCTGGTGCCGGTCGGCGCCTCGATGATGGTGGAGATGGCGGCGTCCAATACGCTGATTCAGGCGATGGTGCCCAACGCGCTTCGCGGCCGCGTGATGTCGGTGTATTCGATGATGTTCCTTGGCATGGCGCCCTTCGGCGGGCTCTGGGCCGGTTACGTCGCCGAGCGCATCGGTGCGCCGGCGACCGTGGCCATCGGCGGCGTCATCTGCATCGCCGCCGCGATCGTGTTCAGAGTGAGATTGCCTACGCTACGGGGCGAAGCACGTGAATTGATCGTGGCGCAGGGACTCGCGGCCGGCGAGCCGCCTCAGGACATCACGGGGCCCGGCGCGGAGGTGCCACTGCATGCGAAGGGGTGATCGATCGAGGCTTGTGGGGGCTGGGGACTGGAGGCTGGGAGCTGGGGGCTGGGAACTGGGGGATTGCAGAAATTGCATTCTGACTAGCACTTGAACATCGCAGATTCTGCGACGTCTGAGGGCGCGGGGCCGAAAGTACTAAAGGAAAGCGCGCGGCATCATTCGTGCGGATGGCAGCGCCATGTCGACACCTTTCACGTACCGGGATCTCGAGGCTTGGAAGTACGGCATGGAATTGGTCGAGCAGAGTCATCGCGTCACGGCCAGCTTTCCGAGATCAGAGCTGTTCGGCTTGACGAGTCAGTTGCGGCGCGCCGCGATCTCGATTCCGTCAAATCTTGCCGAAGGTCATTGCCGCCGTAGCACGAAGGCCTACATCAATCACATCAGCATCGCGCTCGGCTCACACGGGGAGTTGGAAACCTGTATTGAACTCGCAGCACGGCTGGGTTTTCTGCCAAGTCCCGAACGGAAGAAAACATTCGGGATGAGCGATTCGGTAGGACGGTTATTGAATGGGCTGCCTCGAGCCTCTAGCCCCCAGCCCGCACAGCCTGACAGGGTGTGGCGCAGCCCTTCAGGGCTGCGAATTCACCAGCTGCTCTGCCGCTGTGAAGCGCGGTTGGATGTCGATGGGGACGCTGATCAGTTTACTGAGCGCCTTCGCGACAGGCGGCCGCACCACACCGAGCCGCTCGGCCAGCGCCTTGGCCTTCGCGTAGTCGCCCTGCGCCTGAATCGTCATGATCTCGCGTGTCAGACCGGTCACGCCTTCTTTGATCTTCGCGCGATTGACGGCGAAAGTGCCGTCCGGAGCGACAACGACCCCGCCCTGATCGAGCAGGTAATTCAGCTGCACGGCAATGCCACGGCCGTGCGCTTCGTTGATCCCGAAGCGGATCGACCGAAACGCCGACGCCAGAAACGTCGTGTAGAGCGGCCGCTCGAGCGACGCCGGCAGCACCCTTTTGTCGATCATGTGTTGAATGGCGAAGAGCGCCGAGATGTCGGCCTTCGCTTCTTCGAGCGAGCTGTAGGCTTCCTTCATCTCCTGACGAACCGTCGTCTGGCGTCCGTTGACCGTGATGTTGTGCGGTCCCAGGCCGTGCATCAGCTCGTGGACCAGGATGTGCGTGAAGAACGCCTCGAACGAGACGTGCGTTCGATCGGCTGGCGCCAGCACGACGCGCGAGATCGGCACGAGCGTTTTCGCAAATTTCGCGTCCTGCACGTTCTTGAGCATGACGCGCTTGGCGCCCTTCTCGCGGATGACGCGCTCGTCATTCGGCAGGTTGAAGGCGGCCGTCTGCACCCCGCGGTTGGCGTCGCCCGCCGCAAAAATCTCGTTGACGACGACGATTGGGGCGATGGCGGCAAGCTTCGGGTTGCGAGCGGCCGGGTCGATCGGCAGGTGGTTCTCGATATCCTGCAGCTCGCCGCCGAACCGCTGGAGCTTGTCGCTCTCGGATTGGTCCTGGACCGTGATGAACGACTCGAATCCGGCTTTGTAGTTGAACAGCTCGTCTTCGTACACCTCGTATGGCCCGATGGTGGGCTCAATCGCGCCTTTGAGCTCCATCCACGCGACGTCGCTGTCGTAATAATCGTCGGACAGAAAAGCTGCCGCGCGCTTGACGAGAAACATCTTCAGCGAGGGCTCCGTGGCCAGGGCCGCGGCCTCGCGCAACAGCGCCGCCGCGCGAATGAGCTCGGCCTGATACTCGACGCTGTACGGCACCAGGCTGAACGTGCCGCCGGTGCCCCGCCGAACGACGGTGAAGAATCCGGTCGCCCGGACGCGCTCGGCTTGTGGCAGCGACTGGATCCACTTCTCGAGATCGGCTTTCGACGCGTCGGCCGGATAAAAGTTGGCGCCTCCCGGCTTGGGCGGCGCGCCCGGCACGAACGGCTGATCGTGATCGAGCCGCGACCACGGTCCCTTGTTGACGAGGAAGTAGTGCAGCCGCGCGCGGCCTTCCGCCGTCCGGTTGCCGGCGAGATCGAGAAGCATCGCCTCGTTGCCCGCCCAGACCTGGCGCAGGAAGAGCGCGTCGATGATCTTCGACGCCTCAATGAGCTTGACGAGCACCTGGCGATCGGATCGAGAGAGACCCGACAGATCGGCGCCGATCTCGGTCGGCGCGAACCGCGCCGCCATCTGCTGCAGCTTCACCGTATCGGGCACCGAAGCCTCCTGGGCGCGAATCAGTAGTCCGACGCTCGCGCACACAATGGCGGTCGCCACCGCGCGTCCCAACAGTCGCGTCATTACCATTTTGGTAGCTTAACTCGAAGCATCGGGCCCGATTGAACTACGGGCTGGCGCGTAAGGAAATGCCATGATGCGCGACCGAAGCCACAAGAATTTCGTCCCAAGCGCGGTGTCCAGGTGTAGGATGCTGCCGAGCTTGGACGTCAAAATGGACATTCCGGCTTAAGTCGGGAACCGTACCCTACTCACAAACCTGCAGGAGAAGACATGTTTGCAAAGCAACTCGTCACAGTCGTCGGAACAGTCGCAGGAGTTACCGGGCTCATCATTGCGGGAACGTTGCTCACTTCTCCGCGCGTCCACGCTGACGACGAGCACAGCTCCAGCGACGAATCGCAGATCGAACTGGGTTTACAGATCGCGCCAGTCCATCTGACCTACGAGAAACATAATCGGAAGTTGGTGGGATTGGGCAGCTATCTCGTCAATGCCGCGGGCGAGTGCAATGGCTGCCATAGCGCCGGCCCAGCCACGCAGTACGTCACCGGGCGCAACCCATTCCAACGCCTGGGTCCCTTTACTCCGCCAAAGATGGTGAATCCCGCGACCTACCTGGGCGGTGGTAGAGATTTCCTTCAGATCGGTCCGATAGTGTCTGCCACCGTTCCCCCACACATCGTGTCCCGCAACTTGACACCCGACAAGACGGGACTCCCTGAGGGGGGTGCCACATTCGCCGAATTTTTCGACACCATCAGGAATGGCACTGACCATGACCACCTCCATCCAAACTGCTCGGCGACCATCACTACTAATTGCTTCCCCCCGCCCTTCAATGGCGATCTGCTCCAGGTAATGCCGTGGCCCGCCTATCAGGACTGGACTGATCGCAACTTGCTGGCGATCTACGAATATCTAAAAGCGATCCCCTGCATCGCGGGGATTCCAGGACCAGGTGGTGTGCGAGGCCCTGGCCACGATTGCCCCTGAAGCTGCTGATAAACGGGAGACGCGCACGGGGTTCAACTGGAGACCACACCGATCCGTGCGCGTCCCCTGTCT
>JBGPKK010000183.1:0-9236 GCA_041485905.1 Vicinamibacteria bacterium | reverse complement strand
GTCGAACCCGAGATCCGCCACCAGATCGCTCGACGGCGTCGGCTCGACGGGCCGCCGGCTCACGTTCTTCACCACGTCGATGACCGTCTGCTGAATGGGAAGCGCCATCGCAACGGGAGGATGGTACTGCCGAAACCGTCTTCGGCAGCCCGCGTATAATCGAACCACTCAGAGGTGACCATGACTCCCGTGCTCGCGCTTGCGCTCGGTCTATTCGCCAGCGCCCTCCCCGCGCTACCGGCCGCTGCCACTGGCGAGGCGGTGAAGCCCATCGTCGACAACGAGCGCGTGTCGGTCCGCGACGTGACATGGCCCAAAGGCGCATCGAGCCCGCCGATGCGGCCAATTCTCGACATCGTCAGCATCTACCTGGCCGGCGGGACGATGAAGGTCACGCGACCCGACGGCACGTCGGCGATTGTCGTACGCAAGACCGCCGATGTGGTCTTCGAGCCGAAGTTGACGGTCAAGACGGAAGAGAACGTTGGCGACGGCGAGCCGGTGCGGGCGATCATGATTGCGCTGCTGGATCACGCCGTCGCACCGCTGCAGAACACCTCGGGGTATCCGAGCGCGTTTCCCCGGCCGGGTTCGAAGAAGCGGCTCGACAACGACCGAGTGGTTGTGTGGGACTATACCTTCACGTCGGGCGAGCCTTCGCCGATGCACTTTCACGACAAGGACGTTGTGGTGGTCTACGTGGAGAACGGCTCCTTGAAATCCACGACGCCGGACGGCCAGAGCCAGATCAACCCCAACGCCTTCGGGCTGACCAAGTTCAATCCGAGGAACCGCACGCATACCGAGCAGCTCGTCACCGGGAAATCCCGTCTGATCGCCGTGGAGCTGAAATAGCGATGCCACTGGTGGAGGGCGCGATCGGCGCGGCCGTTGACGACCTCAAGCGGCTACTGGGCGTTCGCGCGACCAATGCTCCGGTGATCCGAGAGCAACATAGTCACGACGAGTCGTACCACACGCCCGCCGCTCCCGACGTCGTCTGTTTTCCCCATACGACAGACGAGGTCTCCGCGATTATGACCATCAGCGCCGCGCACCGCGTGCCGGTCATTCCGTTCGGCACCGGCACGTCGCTCGAAGGCCACGTCAACGCGATCCACGGCGGCATCACGATCGATCTTCGCGAGATGAACAAGGTGTTGCGCGTGAGCGCGGAAGACATGGATGCGACGGTCGAGGCCGGCGTGACCCGAGTGCAGTTGAACAAGGCGCTGCGCAGCACCGGTCTGACGTTCACGGTCGATCCCGGCGCCGACGCCAGCATCGGCGGCATGACGGCCACGCGCGCGTCGGGCACGACGGCCGTGCGATACGGCACGATGCGCGAGAACGTGCTGGCCTTGACGGTCGTGTTGCCGGACGGCCGCATTATCGGCACAGGGTCGCGCGCGCGAAAGTCAGCGGCGGGGTACGACCTGACGCGGCTGTTCGTCGGATCCGAGGGAACGCTCGGCGTGATCACGGAAGTCACGGTTCGCCTCCATCCCGTGCCCGAAGCGGTATCGGCGGCGGTGTGCTCCTTCGATTCGATGGAGGGTGCCATCGAGACGGTGATTGCGACGATTCACGTCGGGGTGCCAGTCGCCCGCATGGAGCTGATGGACGAGACCCAGATGGATGCCGTCAATCGTTACTCGAAGACGAGCTACGGGGTGGCCCCCACGCTCTTCTTCGAGTTTCACAGCGACAGCGAGGGACACGTCGCCGATCAGGCGAGAACCGTCCAGGCGCTGGCCACCGAGCGCGGCGGCCACGATTTTCAATGGGCGACACGGCTCGAGGATCGCGAGAAAATGTGGCAGGCGCGGCACGATACCCTCTACGCGTCGCTGGCGCTGCGTCCAGGATCGCGCGCGCAGATCACCGACGTGTGCGTCCCGATCTCACGGCTCGCCGAGTGCATCCTCGAAACAAAGCAGGACACGTCCGGCGCGCCGTTCCCCATCTCGCTCGTCGGCCATGCCGGCGATGGGAACTTCCATTTGCTGTTCATCCTGGACGTGCACAATCCCGCCGAGCTCGAAGCCGCGCGGCGGCTCAACGAGCGGCTCGTGATGCGGGCGCTCCGCCTTGGCGGCACGTGCACGGGTGAGCACGGGGTAGGCACCGGCAAGATGAAATATCTCGAGGCCGAGCACGGTTCCGCGCTCGAATTGATGCGGACCATCAAGCGCGCGATCGATCCGGACAACCGCATGAATCCCGGCAAGATGCTCAACCCATGATCCACCGTGTCCTCCGTCTCGCGCTCATCGCTGCCGCGCTGCTGCTCTCGAGCGCGGCAGCGGCCCGCGCGAGCGAGCTGAGCGTCGATCTCGGCGCGCGGCGCGCGCGCGTCATGGACCGTCTGGGCGCCGATGCGATGCTCGTGCTCTGGAGTGCGCCGACCAAGCGGTACTCGCTCGATATCGATTACGAGTACCGCCAGGACAGCAACCTCTATTACCTGACCGGCCTCACACAGGACAACACGATCCTCGTGCTGATGCCCGGCAACGCGTCGCGCCGCGAGATCCTGTTCGTCAAGGACAAGGATCCGCTGCAGGAGCACTGGCACGGCCGCTCGCTCAGCGTCGACGAGGCGAGCGCGCGTACCGGCATCGATACGGTGCTGGCGAGCAGCCAGTTCGAAGCCTTCGTCGCGGCGATGCTGAGCGGGCGCGCCTCGGCGCCGATCGGCGCCGGGGAAGCGGCGCGGTTCTTCGGCGCGCTGGCAGCCGGCCGTGCGCACGTCGCGCTCGCGCTGGAGCCCGGCCGCAGCCTCTCGGATCCGCCGAGCCAGCCGCTGCAGTTCGTGCAGAGGATTCGCGAGCGCTTCGTCGGCTTCGACACCATCGACGCGATGCCGATTCTCGAAGATCTGCGAACGGTGAAGACGTTGTACGAGCGGGCGCTCCTCGTCAAGAGCCTCGAGGTCTCGAACGAGGCGCAGATGGCGGGGATGCGGGCGGCCCGGCCCGGCGCGTTCGAGTACGAGGTGAAAGCCGCGATCGAAGCGGTCCACCGCGGCCGCGGCGCCGTGTCGTGGAGCTATCCCTCGATCGTCGGCAGCGGACCGAACGCGACGATTCTGCATTACCCTGACGGTGACCGACAGATGCTCGCCAGCGATCTCCTCCTCGTCGACGCCGCGTGCAACTACGCGTATATGTCCGGTGACATCACGCGGACCTATCCGGTCAGCGGCGCGTTCTCGTCTCTCCAGAAGGATGTGTACCGGATCGTGCTGCAGGCGCAGGAAGAGGGCATCAAGGCCGCGAAACCTGGTGCGTCGCTTCAGGACATCCACGCGAAGACGGTTGAGGTCGTCAAGGCCGGACTGCTGAAGCTCGGTCTCATCACCGACCCGCGCGGCGACCAATATCGCTTGTGGTACACGCACGGCGCCTCGCATTACATCGGGATCGACGTGCACGATGTCGGCAGCCGAACGCGCGCGCTCCAGCCCGGCATGGCGTTCACGATCGAGCCGGGCATCTACATCCGTCAGAGCGCGCTCGACGGCCTTCCGCGTACGCCGGAGAACGTCGCGTTCATCGAGCAGGTCCAACCAGCCGTGCGCAAGTACGCCGACATCGGCATTCGGATCGAAGATTCGTTTCTCCTCGAGGAATCCGCCCTCCGCAATCTGTCGGCGTCGGTTCCCAAGACGATCGAAGCCATCGAAGCGTTCCTTCACGCTCGCTCGATGCCATCTAGCGCGGGGAGGTGACGAGTGATTCAACATCGACGATCGGACGGCAGCCCTGAAGGGCTGCGCCACATCGAGTCTGTGTGGCGCAGGGCTTCAGCCCTGCGATCGGTTCTGTGCGCCGCGCTGGTCGTCGGCTTCACATTTGTCCACGTCACCACCGCCTCGCGCGATTTTCTCTGGAAGGTCACCGGCAAGACGGGAGTCATGTACCTGGTCGGTTCCGTTCATCTACTGACCCAGGACTTCTACCCGCTCAGTCCGGCCTTCGACCAGGCGTTCAAGGAATCCGACCTGCTCGTCGAGGAGGCAGACCTGGCGGAGCTGCTCGCACCCCAGGCGCAGCTGCAGCTCCTGTCGCGCGGAATCCTGCCGTCCAACCAGTCACTCGACACGTCGGTGTCGCCGGCGACCTTCGCGCTGGTCACAAAACGCGCCGCGGAGCTCGGTCTGCCGATCGGGCCGCTGAAGCGTTTCAAGCCGTGGTCTCTGGCGCTGATGCTGGCCCAGCTCGAATGGCAGAAGGCCGGCTTCGACGGCGAGCTCGGCCTCGACAGGCATTTCTACGACCGCGCCCAGCGCGACGGCAAGCGCGTCCAGGGCCTCGAGACGGCAGAGTTCCAGATCGCGCAGTTCGATGGCATCTCGATGGAGCAGCAGGAACGTCTGCTCGCCGAGACACTCACCGATCTGGACACCGAGATGGCGAACATCTCGGTGCTGGCCGGGGCGTGGAAGGCCGGCGACGCGCCGACGGTCGAGCGAATCGTGCTGGAGGATTTGAAGAAGGACCCGCAGCTGTACCAACGGCTGCTCGTCGCGCGCAACCGCGACTGGATGCCGAAGCTCGAGGCGCTCTTCAGCCGCACCGGCCGCGCGTTCGTCGTCGTCGGCGCCGCACATCTGGTGGGTCCAGACGGCCTGATCGCGATGTTCAAGGCAAAGGGCTACCAAATGGAACAGATGTGAGTATGGCCACCAGCGGTCCGCTGCGCGGCGTCAGTGTCCTCGTGGCAGGCGCCGGCCTGGCGGGACTCGCCGCGGCTCGCGATCTGATCCTCAACGGCGCCGACGTCACGGTCGTGGACGCGCGCCATCGGGTCGGCGGCCGCGTATCGACGATGCGCGACGGGTTCGTCGACGGGCAGCACGCCGAAACCGGCGGCGATCTGATCGACGAGGGCCAGCAGGAAATCCGCACGCTCGCCGAAGAGCTCGGGCTGAAGCTGTCGCCGATTCTGCGCGGCGGATTCGGCTACGCACGGCCCGATGCCTCGGGACGCACGCGCATCGTGGCACGCTCGGCGGCACGAGGGTGGGACCGGTTATCCAAGACGCTCCAAAGCCTCATCCGTCCGTACTGTCTCGCCGAGCAGCGGTGGGATTCCCCAATCACCGCGGATCTCGCTCGCCGCTCGGTTGCCCACTGGCTCGACGACATCAAGGCCGACGAAGAGCTGCGGGCGACAGCCGTCGGCTTGCGCGGCTTCTTCCTGGCCGATCCCGACGAGTTGTCGCTGCTCGCGCTCGTCGATCAGTTTGCATCCAACGGACAGCCAGGGGGCTGGAAGACGTACCGCATCGACGGGGGCAACGATCGCCTCGCGACGGCGCTTGCCGCTCCGCTGGGCGATCGGCTGAAGCTGAACACAGAGGTGGTCGCGGTCTCGCATCGCGGCCGCGAGGTACGAATCAGCGTGAAGAACGGCCGCGAGGTCGCGCACATGACGCGCGACTACGTCGTCTTCGCGCTGCCGGCGACGCTGTTGCGCCGGATTCCTATCAATCCGGCGCTCCCGGCGCAGCAGCACGAGGCCATTGCCCGCCTCAAGTACGGCCGCGTGACCAAGACGCTGCTTCAGTTCTCGCGGCGCTTCTGGCGCGCGCCCGGACGGCGCCGCGCGTTCGGCTCGCCGCTGCCGCTTGGCGCGGTGTGGGAAGGAAACGAAGAGCAGCGCGGTCGCGCCGGCATCCTCTCGCTGCTCGCCGGCGGGGGCGCCAGCAGTGCGACCCAGGCGATGATGGCCAAGGATGGCGCCACGGCCCTGCTGGCATCGCTGGACTGGCTCGGCGCCCGCGACGCGCAGCTTCTGAAATCCCATCAGATCGTGTGGGAATCCGACCCCTGGTCGCGCGGCGGGTACGCGTTTTTCGATCCGTCTTACGATCCCGCGCTGCGATCGTGGCTGGCACGCCCGTTTGGGCGGCTGTTCTTCGCCGGGGAGCACACGAGCGTGCGCTGGCAGGGGTACATGAACGGCGCCGTCGAAAGCGGACGCCGGGCGGCCGCAGAAATCGACGCGACCCATCGAATCTAAGCCGTGCGCGACGAGGGTCTCCTCCGCGTCATCGGCGTCCGCCGACTGACGGCAACGACGATCAACGCGACGATCGGCGCCGGTATCTTCGTGCTTCCGGCCACCGTCGCGGCTGGTCTCGGACCGGCAGCTCCCCTCGCCTATGTCGTGTGCGGGGGGCTGATGGCCTTGATCTTCCTGTGCGTCGCCTCGGCGGGCAGCCGGGTGTCGGTGACCGGCGGTCTCTACGCCTACGTCGAGGTGGCATTCGGACCGTTCGTGGGCTTTCTGGCCGGCGTGCTGTATTCGTTGAGCGCGTCAGTGGCCGCTGCCTCGGTGGCCAGCGCCTGCGCGGCATCAATTGCGGCGATCTGGCCTGTTGCCGGCAGTCCATCCGGGCGCGTCGGCCTGCTCACGGCGCTGTTTGCCGTAGCGGCGCTCGTCAACGTCCGAGGCGCCGCTCCAGGTGCGCGTCTGATTGAGATCCTGACGCTCGCCAAGCTCGCCCCGCTCGTTCTGCTCATCGTGGCCGGCGCCTGGTTCGTGCGCGGCGAAAACCTCGGCTTCACCACGCTGCCCACCGCGTCAGCCCTCGGGCGGACGGCAATCGTTTTGATGTTCGCGTTTATCGGGGTCGAGGGCGCGCTGGTGCCCAGCGGAGAAGTGTCGGATCCGGCGCGGACGGTCCCGCGCGCGCTTTTCATCGCCCTCGCGGCGATTACAACGATCTATCTGGCGATCCAGGCGGTTGCGATCGGACTGCTGGGGCCGTCGCTGAAGGAGTACACGGCGGCACCCTTGGCGGAAGCGATCTCTCGCGTGCTCGGCCGGAGCGGACGGCTGTTTATGATGGCGGGCGCGACGATTTCGATGTTCGGCTATATCGCGGGCGACATGCTCGGCAGCCCGCGCGCGTTGTTTGCTCTCGCACGGGATCGGATGCTGCCGGCGGCGCTGGCTCGCGTCCACCCCCGATTCCGCACGCCGCACGTGGCGATCGTGGCCTACGCACTCATCGTGGGGACGCTCGCCGCGAGCAGCACGTTCGCCCAGCTTGCCGTGGTGTCGAACGTCGCGTCGCTCACGCTCTACCTGCTGTGCGTGCTGGCGTCGTACCAACTGCAGCGCCGAGATGTCCGGGCCACCGGTTCGCCGCTGGCGCTGCCCGGCGGCCCGGCCGCGCCGCTGCTGGCGTCGGCGGCGATCGTGTGGTTGCTGTCACAGGCAACCGGGCCCGAGGTCGCCCTCGAGCTGGCCATCCTTGCCGTCGCGAGTGTTGTGTATCTGGTCAGGGTCCGACTGAACTAGGAGATGGCTTCGATCTCGCGCTCGAGACGCGATACGAGAGTGTCGAGCTGATCGACGACAGCGCGCACGGTTTCGGGGCGGCTCAGATCCACGCCGGCCTTCTGGAGCAAGGTCAGCGGATGATCGCTGCCGCCAGACTTGAGCAGCGTTAAATAGCGATCGATGGCGGCCGCGCGATCGCTCTCGGGCCCGCTGGTCAACTGCTTCATCAGCTGCGCGCTGGACGCAAAACAGGTTGCGTACTGATAGACATAGTACGGCGTGCTGTAAAAGTGAGGGATGCGCGCCCACGTCGCTCGCGACGCCTCGTCGTAGTCGAGCGCGTCGCCATGGTAGGCCTTCAGCAGCGCGAAATAGATCTCGCCCAGGCTTTCGGCGGTCACCGGCCGTCCCTCCTCAACCAGGCGATGTGCCTGCAGCTCGTAGTCCGCAAACATGACCTGGGTGTAAAAGGTCGACGCGATCCCGTCGAGCGCATGTTGCAGCAGGACGATCCGTTCCCGAGGATCCGAGGTGCGCGCGAGCATGAAGTCGAGAAAGAGCGCTTCGCTCAGCGTCGACGGCACTTCCGCCACAAAAATTGTGTAGCCCGCGTACACGAACGGCTGGTGCTCGTGCGAGAGCAGCGTGTGCATCGAGTGCCCCATCTCGTGGGCCAGCGTGAATACCGCGTCGAGCGTGTCGTTGTAGTTGAGCAGCATGTACGGGTGCACGCCGTACACCGGCGCGGAGTACGCGCCGCTGCGTTTCCCGGGGTTCTCGTAGACGTCAATCCAGTCGGCGGCGAGGGCGGTGCGCAGCTGCCGCTGATAGTCGGCGCCAAGCGGCGCCGCCGAGGCTGGGAGCCACTCCTGCACGGCATCGTACGGATACTTGCGATCGAAATCGACGAGCGGAATCGTGGTGTCGTAGGAGTGATACGAGGACAAGCCGAGCACGCGCTTGCGCAGCCGGTGATACCGCCGCAGCGGCTCAACGCCCCGCTTCGTCGTCTCAATCAGGTTCTCGACGACGGCGGTGGGGATGTTGTTGCCGTGGAGCGCCATGTCGAGCGTTGACCGGTAGCCGCGCGCCTGCGCCACGAACCAGTCGCGGTGCAAGACGCCGTTGTAGAGCGAGGCGTACGTGTTGGCGTTTGTTTCGTACAGCCGGTGAAAGGCCGCGAATGCCGTCGCGCGGTCCTGCTGGTTCCGGTTCGTCGCGAGGATCGCGCGATACTGGCCGTAGGTCAGCGTCACCTCGGAGCCGTTCGACAGGCGGACCGTCGGAAATTGCGCGTCGGCGGTCGACAGCGCGGCGTACGCGTCGTTCGGGGTGGTTTCGAAATGACTCGCCAGCGACAACAGGTGCTCGCCCTTGTCGTCGAGCACGTGCTCCTGCTGGCGGTACAAATCTTCGATCGCAAATCGGTACACGGCCAGGTCGTGGTTCCCCGCCATCCACGCCTGCACCGTGGCCAACGGAATCTTCAGCAGCTCGGGGTCGAACCAGGCCGACGCCTGCGCGGCCTTGGCAAACAGGATCTGCACCTGCTGACGTTTCGCGTTGATGGTGTTGTCGCGCTGATCCTGGTCGTGGCAGAGCGAGGCGAAGTACCAGACTTTGTACTCGAGCTGACCGATGTCGTCCCGGAGCCGGAGCGCCGCCAGTAGATGTGCCGCCCCACCCGCGAGGGTGCCCTGCAGCGCCGCAAACGCACCGATGTCCGCCTCGAGCTCGTCGTACCCCGCCTGCCACGCGTCCCAGTCGGCGAAAATATGCGACAGGTTCCACTTGAAACGGTCGGGAATGTCGGCGCGATCACGCAGGGCCGGCGCCGCTGCTTCGGTGGCCACGAACGGATACATCCGCCGATCATACCGCAGCGAGTCGGCGGAGCTGCACAGTCCAGCCGCGGACCGAACCGCCGCAGTGGCGTT
>JBGPKK010000182.1:0-9303 GCA_041485905.1 Vicinamibacteria bacterium | reverse complement strand
GGCACGATTATCACCGTCGAAGGCTACCAGGCCAAGGACGGGGCGATGCGCGCCAACGGTCGCGACATCACGTATCAGGACGGCAAGAAGCTGTTTGTGGGATCGTCGGGCACCGGCGCCCCGGACGAGAGAAAAGAATAGGAGAAAAACCGGGCACTGAGGAGGATTAGATGCGCAAGCGATTGTTGGCTTCTGCAGGTGTGCTCGCCGTCGTGGCGTTCGCGGCAGGCCCGCTCGCCGCACAGACCTCGTCTGCCCCCGCGAAGGCGCCTGCCGTAAAGGCGGCGGCCAAGGCGGGGTGGACGGCGCCAAGAATGCCATGGGGCCACCCGGACATCTCCGGCACCTGGACGAGCGATGGCGCGATCGGCATTCCGCTGGCGCGGCCCGATCAGTTCGCCGGGCGCGTGGAACTGACCGAGGCCGAATTCGCAGACAAGCTGAAGCGCGACGAGCAGACGCGCAAGCGTTCGGACGATCGCTGCGGCGCATTCTGCGACGACAACGCCTGGCTCAAGAAGTCGTTCAACCAGACGTCGTTGATCGTGGACGGCGACGGCAAGATGCCGCCGCTCACGCCGCAGGCCGAGACCCGGAGGGCGTCGCGCGATCGCGGCACCTTCGGCGCCGGGCCGTTCGAAAGCCCGCTGGATTTCACGAACTACGACCGCTGCATCACGCGAGGCATCGTGGGATCGGTGCTGCCGGTGGTCTACGGCAACGGCAACCGGATCCTGCAGACGCCCAATGAGGTCGTCATCAGCTACGAGATGGTTCACGACACACGGGTCATCCCGCTCGACGGCCGGCCGCACATCGGATCGAAAATCCGTCAGTACCTGGGCGATTCGCGCGGTCATTGGGAAGGCAACACGCTCGTCGTCGAGACCACGAACCTGACCGACCAGACCAGCATCGGCCTCAACGGCAACGGCCTGCGTCACAGCGCCGACATGAAGATCGTCGAGCGCTTCACACGGGCCGCCGACGATACGCTGATGTACGAGATGAACATCGACGATCCGAGGACCTACACGCGACCATTCACCATCAAGGTCCCGCTGATCTCGCCGCCGGGGTTCCAGTTGCTCCCCTACGATTGCCACGAAGGCAACTACATGCTGCGCAACGTGCTGGCCGGTGAGCGCGCGGAAGATCGAGCGCTCGCCGAAGATGCCAGGAACGGCGTCTTCCGGGCGCGCCAGGCGGTGCAGTTCAACGTCAACGGGCCTGCCGCGGGCGCGGGGACCGCAGCCGGGGAAAACGGGCCGCCTCCCGCGCGCTAACGCGCGCGGAACTTTGAACTTTGAACTTCGAACTTAGAAGGTTGGAGGTCACATGGGTAAGCGATGGCTGGCTTCAGGCGGCGTGCTGGCGGCGGTGATCGCGGTCATGGCTCTGACGGTGCCGGTCGCAGGGCAGACCCAGGCGGCCTCCGCCAAGGCGCCTGCCGCGAAGGCGCCGGCGGCAAAACCCTGGACGCAGCCCAAAACGCCGTGGGGGCAACCTGACATTTCCGGCACGTGGACGAGCGACGGCGCGATTGGTATTCCGAGGGAGCGCCCGGATACGTTCGCGGGCCGGGTGGAACTGACCGACGAAGAATTTACCGCCAAGGTGAAGCGGGACGAGCAGACGCGCACCCGCGCGGAGAATGCCGTCGGCTCCTTCAGGAACGACAACGCGTGGCTCGTGAAGTCGTCGCGCCAGACGTCGCTCATCGTCGACGGCGACGGCAAGATGCCGCCGCTGACGCCGCAGGCCGAGGCCCGGAGAGCGCCGCGCGATCGTGGCACGTTCGGGGCGGGGCCCTTCGACAGCCAGTCGGACTTCACGCTCTACGATCGCTGCATCACGCGCGGCATTGTCGGTTCGGTGCTGCCGGTGGTGTACGGCAACGGCAATCGCATCGTGCAGACGCCGAACGAAGTCGCCATCAGCTACGAGATGGTCCACGACACGCGGGTGATTCCGCTCGACGGCCGGCCGCACATCAGCTCCAAGATCCGGCAGTATCTGGGCGACGCGCGCGGCCGCTGGGAAGGGAACACGCTTGTCGTCGAGACGACCAACCTCACCGACCAGACCAGCATCGGGGCCAACGGAAACGGACTGCGCCACAGCGCCGACATGGTGATCACGGAGCGCTTCACGCGGACCGCCGCCGACGAGCTGAAATACGAGATCCGCGTCGACGATCCGAAGACGTACACGCGTCCGTTCACGTTCCAGCTCCCGCTGATTTCGCCGGCGGGCTTTCAACTCCTCCCGTACGACTGCCACGAAGGGAATTACATGCTGAGAAACGTCCTCAGCGCGGAGCGCGTTGAAGACAAGGCGCTCGACGAGGATGCGAAGAAGGGAATCATTCGCGCGCGCAAGCCGGTGCAGGGGAACAACCCCAACGGCCGCGGCGGTGGCGCGGGGACCGCGGCTGGCGAAGGCGCGCCGCCTCCCGCGCGCTAACGCACGCGGAAGTTAGAAGTCAGAAGTTGGAAAGTCAAGAGTTAGTTCGTACGTAGTGTCCGGCTTCAGCCGGACCGTGGGGGATCAACATGGTTCGATCGATCCTGAAGACTGTCGGCGCCCTCGCGCTCGTGCTGTGCGGTGCGACGGTGTTCGCCCAGTTGCCGAACCCGTACGGCGCGCCGATCAACGGCGAGAACGCGAAGAAGGTCGCTGCCGCCGCGCTGGCCGAGGCGCGCAAGAACAACTGGAACATGGCCGCGGCGGTCGTCGATCCCTCTGGCGAACTCGTCTATTTCGAAAAGCTGGACGGGACGCAGGCCGCAAGCGTCAACATCGCCATCGACAAGGCCCGGTCGGCCGCGCGCTTCAAGCGGCCGACCAAGGCGCTGCAGGACGTGCTGGCCGCCGGCGGCGTCGGTCTGCGCCTGCTCGCGCTCCAGGGCGCGGTGCCCGTGGACGGCGGCGTGCCGCTGCTGATGGACGGCAAGATCGTCGGCGCCGTCGGCCTCTCCGGCGGCTCGAGCGATCAGGACGGCCAGTGCGCCAACGCCGGCGCCGGTGCGGTGAAGTAACGACGATGCCCACTTCATTCGCGCGACCGACGGTGATCCTCTGCGGCATCCTCGCGCTGGCTGCGCCCGCCGCGGCTCAAGGCGAAGACGCGCTTCGCCGCACGCTCGAAGGCAAGCGCGTCACCCTCAAGATCGACATGCCTGGCACCGCGGACGGCGTCGATGTGCAGGCCGACTCCAGGCAGCCGATCGATTACCGCGAGTACGGCGATCGCCTGAAGAGATACGGGACGTCGATTCCGGCCGGCGCGTCGGCCACTGTCACGGTCATCAAGGTCAAGAAGGATCTAATCGAGTTTCAATTGAGCGGCGGCGGCTACGGCACCTTTTTCGACGACACAAGCACGTCGGTCAACATGCCGCTCAAGGAGAAGACCAGCCGCGAGAAAGACCTCGAGAAGAAAATCAGAGACGAAACGGATAAGCGCCGGAAACGAGAGATGGAGGACGAGCTCGATGATTTGCGCGCCCGGCGCGACCGCGAGAACCGGCGGATCGAAGCCGAGCGGGTCGTGGCCGAGGAGCGCAAGAAAGAGCGCATCGCGGGGCAGCGGTTGAAGGGCGGGTCGCGCTTCAATCTGCGGTACGACAAGGCCGTGCCCTCCGGGATTCGTCCCGAGGAAGTGATGGCCGCGCTCGCCGAGTACGTCGACTTTTCAGGAGGCCGCTTCGTGCCCACCGAGACGACCCTCCGGCCCGCGGTCGAGCCGCCTGGCGAACAAGTGCTGCCGCGAAAGGGCATGACGCGCGCCGAAGCCGAGCGCGCGTTTGGCAGACCGAGCGCCGCCTCCGATCGCCGCGAAGGTGCGCTCGCCATCACGACGTTGACCTTTGACGCCGGCGATCGACGCATCACAGCGGAGTTCGTCGAGGATATCCTGCTGCGCTACACGATAGCGTCGAGGTGAGCCTGGTGAGCTGGTGAGGCTGGTGAGGCTGGTGAAAACGATGCGAGCGCTTGGACTGATGATTCTGGCCGGGCTGACTCTCACGCAGACGTCCCAGGCCCAGGCGCCGCAAACGCAGGCGCCGCAAACGCAGACGCCGGCAGCGGAGTCGACGCCAGTTCCCACTCCGCGGCCTGTCGGTACGATGGCCGAACTGATGGTCAGAGTGATCTATCCGTACTCTGATGCCATGTTCTACATCGGCCGCAATCCTCCCAGGAACGACGTTGACTGGGAAGAGCTGCAAGGCAAAGCGCTCGCGCTCGCGGAATTCGGCAACCTGCTGATGATGCCTGGCCGCGCCAGGGACCAGGATCGGTGGATGCGCGACGCGCGGCTGCTGGTCGAGGCCGGAGCGGCCGCCTACAAAGCAACGAAGGACAAGAACCTCGAGGCGGTCCTTGCGCTCAACTCGCAGCTCGTGGACTCGTGCACGAGTTGCCACATGCATTACCGGTCCAATTACGGCAGGCGCCCGCCGGCCCAACTCCCGCCCCAATAGCGGGTGAAGCTCTCCACCACGGAGGACACTGAGGACAGGAGGATCGGTCTTGTCACGATTGAACCCCCGTGTCCTCCGTGTCCTCTGTGGTAGTTAGGTTCATCCAACGCGTGTGACCACCAGCAGAGGAAGCGTCCGCCGTTGGGCGAACCCGAGCGTGCGATACACCGCCTGCGCCCGCTCATTCGATTCTTCCACGTGCAGAAACGGAGTCAGCCCGGAGTCGAACGTTTCTGTGACCAGGCGAGCCACGATCGCGCGCGCGTATCCGCGGCCCTGAAAATCTGGATGCGTGCACACCGCGCTGATCTCGCGGTACCCGGGCAGATGCATCCGCTGACCACCCATGGCCGCGAGACGCCCGTCCACGCGAATGCCCAGATACAGGCCCAGCGTATAGGTATGTGATTGGAACGGTCCCGGGTGCGTGAGGGCGGTCAACGCCAGCATCTCGGGTATGTCGGCCTCGCCCAGCACGCCCAATGCGACCCCGCGCGGGGGAACCTCGACCCGAGTCTCGCAGACCATCTGCACGAGATTCTTGTCGAGCGTGCGCGTCAGCTGCGGCGGCAATATGATGCTCTCGAGCGTCGCGGGCAGCGAAACCGAGCCGCCTTGCGGGATGAGACCCACGAGCTCTTCAAGCGCCGCCGCTTCGCGCCCGCCGAGCGCCGCGATTGGCGCGAGGTCGTCGCGATATCGCCGCGCGCGCGCGCCGCCGCGCGAGAGATGCGCCTGGTGCGTGGTCAGCGCCGCCCACGCGGGATTGTCGAGAGGGTTCACCTCTATGGCGACCTATTTCTTGTCTGGTTTGCTGTCTTTGTTCCCGGGCGCGCCTGGCTCGGTGTTGAGCTTCTGCTCGTAGTGATTCGGGATGGCCGCGAGACCTTCCTTGATGTGCGCCTGATCGCGCTCGCCCTCGAAGCAGCCCGCTTCCATGATCTGGTAGTCCCCGGCCGCCCGCCTCAAGGGGAACTGCATCTTGAACGGACGAGTGAACACTTTGGGATCGTCGAGCGTGGCTTCGTAGAGCATGCTGTCGGGACCGGTCGGTGTGAAGCGTTCCACGACATGCAGGGCATCGCTGTGGAAATGCCCGGCCATGTCGAACACGCTCTCATCGTTGTTGTTGGCCACGTCGACCACCAGCGTGTTGCCCTCCCAGCGGCCGCGCGAATCCCCCATCCACGCCAGGTAATCGGCAGGATGCCGGCCGTCCATGTGGATGATGCGCCACGCGTGCATATTTTCGTGGACCAGCGCGATGTCGCTAGGTCCCTGAAAAATCTGAAAGGCGAAATACATGGAGTGCGGGACGCCTTCGTAGTGGCAGTGTCCCGTCGGGTCCAGTTCCATGTGCTCCAGACGATATTTCACCAGTTCGGCCGCCCACGGCTGATAGGGAAGCACGCCGCCTTCGACGACACCGGTCTTCGAACCGGCGCCGAGCAGGAAGCCGGCGGGATGCGGAAGAATCGAGTACGCGGCGCCGCTCGTCTGCGGTTGCCAGATGCCTTCCAGATGCGGGGCGCCTTCAGGCGTGCGCGCCGGTGTATACGGCTCGGTCTGGCCGAACGCACCTGAGGCCTGCACCACGATCGCGACGAGAAGAATGAAAGCTCTCCAGCACCGAGGACACAGAGGACGCGGAGGAAAAGCCCTGTTTCTCATCGGTTTGAACCTCGGTGTCCTCCGTGTCCTCCGTGTCCCCCGTGGTAGATATCTTGGCGACAATTTTCGCCACCTACGCCTACGACTTGGGCGCTGGGCGGTACGGCGGATGAATCGCCCGTCCGTTGTCGCCTTCGATGCACTCTTGTTCTCTCAACTCGAAGCCGGGATCGGTCACCCGATGCAGCGGCATGCTGATTGTCCAGGGTCGCGAATAGGTCTTGGGATCTTCAATCGTGGCTTCGTAGCCGATGACGTCTGGCCCGGTGCGCGTATAGCGCTCCACCACGTGCAGCGCGTCGCTGTGCATGTGCCGCGCCGAATCGAGCCACGTCCTGTCGCTCAGATTCGTCACGTCGACGACCAGGGTATCGCCCTCCCAGCGACCGACCGAATCGCCGAGATAGAAATCGATATCCTCCAGGTGCGCCCGCGGCGTCGTTTGCACGATGCGGTGGTCATGTTGGTATTCGTACAGGAACACCACGTATCCAGGTCTCTGGAGGATTTGAAACGGAAACGGCATGTACGTGATGCGCGGCACGCCCGGCATGGAACAGTGCGCGATCGGGTCAACGCGGTCTGCTTTCTGTTCCCGCTCAAGGGCGGCGGGCAGGGAGGGGATCTCGCGTCCCTCCGCGACCTCGCTGACGTCGAAGGCGGCCGCGTTCCGCGTCATCCAGATGCCCTGCAGATCCGGCTTGCCGTCCACGGTGCGCGGCGCCGTGTAACCAGACGGATTCTGCGCGAATCCCGACACGGCGCACGCGAGGAACGCCCACAGGGGCAACGTCAAACGTAAAACGCGAAACGGCAAAATCCCTCGACCGTTTACGTTTTTCTGTTTGCGTTTCGCGTTGATCATCTTACTAACCCGGGTTTGTTTCGCTGCCCAACTGCACAACCTTCCCGTCCGGCATCGTCAGGATGTGTGCGTTGCCGGCGTGAGACCCGTCCTTGGCGAGATAGCCTTCGATCGTGACGACCATTCCGGGCGTGATCATCCCCTTCTTGAACCCGCGGCGGTAAAGCGAGTTGGGATTCGCGGTTTCGAATCCCCAGTTGCCCACCTCGCCTTTGTCGTCCTTCACGTCGACATAAATCCACGAATGAGGATTCGTGAGATCGAACCTGGTCACCGTTCCAGTCATCTTGCAGGGTTTGGTGATGTCGTACTCGGCCGCGAAGGAATGATGCGCCGAGCCGGGGGTGACAGTCACAAACAGAGCGGCGACGACCAGCAGAGATTTCATCAACCTATCTCCTCGATTCACAACGACTTACCATCAAGAATAGTATTCGCCCGGTTCAGCCGGGTCAACGCCATCCGTTCATTGACAGCGTGCGACCCGGTTGCCATACTCGTCGCAATTTCGTGGCCTTCCCTGAAAGGATTTCTATGAAACGACTGTCGATATTTGCCCTCGCCGGATTCGCGCTGGCGCTCACCGCTCTCACGTCCGCCGCCGTTCCCGATCCGGTGCGTCTGGACAGCGGATTGCTTTCCGGGACGACCGGATCGAGCGGCGAAGTCCGCATCTTCCGCGGCGTGCCGTACGCGGCGGCGCCGGTCGGCGCGCTGCGCTGGAAAGCTCCTCAGCCGGTTGCGAAGTGGGACGGCGTGAGAAAAGCGGACGACTACGGCGCCCGCTGCTTCCAGGGAGGAGCGGGGGGCGGCGCTGGACGCGGTGCACCAGGCGGACGTCAGGGCGGTGGCGGACGTCGAGGCGCAGCACCTGGCGCGCCTGGCGATCAGCCCGCTGCGGGCCGTCAGGGCGCAGCCGCTGGCGGTCAAGCTCCGGCGGCGGGACGACAGGGCGGCGCGCAGGCGGGCATCCCCGCGCAGCAGCCGACAAGCGAAGACTGTTTATTCCTCAATGTGTGGACGCCGGCGAAATCCGCGTCGGATCGCTTGCCGGTCATGGTCTGGATTCACGGCGCCGGTCTGACCGGCGGCTCCGGATCCGAGCCGCGTTATGACGGCGAAGAGCTCTCCAAGAAAGGCGCCGTCGTCATCACGATTAATTATCGGCTGGGACCGTTCGGATGGCTGGCGTTGCCCGAGCTGACAAAGGAGTCGGGTCACAACGCGTCAGGCAACTACGGAATGATGGACGCGATCGCGTCGCTGCAGTGGGTGCAGAAGAACGCCGCCGCGTTGGGCGGCGACGCCCGGCGTGTCACGATCTTCGGCGAGTCCGCCGGAGCGTTTCTTGTGGCCGGCCTCGTCGGGTCGCCCGAGGGCAAGGGGCTCTTCCAGCGCGCCATCTCCGAAAGCGGCGGCTGGATGGGCATGGGCATGGCGGTCATGCGGACGCTGGCGCAGGCCGAGGACGCGGGCGCGAAGGCCGTAACGGCCGTGGGCGTCAGCTCGCTGGTGGACCTGCGCGCGAAGCCCGCTGACGAGATTCAGCGGGATCTTCGCGGCGCCGGATTGATCATCGACGGCAAGTACATCCCGGAGGACCTGTCGGTGACGTTCGCGCGCGGCAAGCAGCAGCAGGTCGACCTGATGGTCGGATCGAATAAGGACGAAGGCACGTTCTTCGGGCGCCAGGGTGCGACCGCCGCTCAGTTCACGACGCAGTCGAAACAGCGCTTCGGCGATCTCGCCGACAGTTTCCTGCAGTTGTATCCCGCGGGCACGGACACGGAGGCCGTCGCTTCGTCGCTGGCGTCGTTCAGAGACGAAGCCAACTGGCACATGCGCATCTGGGCCGAGGCGCAGGCGAAGATCAAGAAGAAGTCGTATCTCTACTACTTCACGCGCGAGCCGGTCACCGCGCCCGGTCAGCAGAACAGAGGCGCGTCGCACACCGTGGAAATCGCATACGTGTTCCGCCACGCCGGTTCGGCTCCCAACGGAAACGATGTAGATCGCAAGCTCGAAGACACGATGGCCCAGTACTGGGTGAACTTCGCCGCCACCGGCGATCCGAATGGCAAGGGACTGCCCGTGTGGCCGGCGATTAAGGACAGGGCCGCCGGCCGCGCGATGGTTCTCGGAGACAAAATCGAGGCCGAACCATCGTCCGATACCGCGAGGCTCGCGCTGTACGACCAGGCGTACGCCAAGCTGCGAGCGGGGAACTGAGGGGCTGCGTAGGGCGGACCTTATGAGGTCCGCCGACGGGGCTGAGGC
>JBGPKK010000181.1:0-9346 GCA_041485905.1 Vicinamibacteria bacterium | reverse complement strand
TCCGCGCAGAACGCGCTGCTCAAGACGCTCGAGGAGCCGCCGTCGGCGTCGATGTTCCTGCTGGTGACCTCGCGTCCGGACACGCTGCTGCCGACGGTGCGGTCGCGATGTCCTCGCCTGGCGTTTCGCTCGCTCGGTCCGCAGGACATTGCGGACGCGCTCATGCAGCGCGGTCACAAAGAGAGTGAAGCGCGCGCGATCGCGGCCACAGCCGGCGGAAGCCTGGGTCGCGCCTTCAACATGAGCGCCGGTGAGCTCGTCGAAGCGCGTGAGATTGCGCAGGGCGTGCTGGTGGGCGCGGCCGAGAGTGACGACCCGCGGCGCCGGGTTGAAAGCGCCAAGGAGCTGTTGCCGAAGACCGGGAGGGGGGGTGCGACGGATCGTGAGAAGCTCGCGTCGCACCTGCGCGCCATGGCCTCGCTCGTTCGTGATGTCGAGCTTCTGTCAACCCGCGCGGACGTCCGCGCGCTCGCGAATGCCGATGTGCAGCCGGTTCTCGAACGGCTCACCGAGGCCTATGGCGGCGAGCGTGGCGTGCGCGCGTTTTCGGCGATCGACCGGGCACTCGCGGCGCTGGACCGAAACGCCGGCGTCAAGATCGTGGCCGACTGGCTCGTGCTGCAGTTGTGACGCGCGGCACGCCCTGAAGGGCGCGCCCTACACGGTACGTAGGGCGGACCCTGTTGGGTCCACCGTGCAGCTGCTCGCGAAGGCGGATCGATCGCATATATAGAAGGTGGTCCTGTGAGCCCTTCGGATTCTGCCCGCCTCGTCTCCGTCAAGCTGAACCCGGTCGGACGCGCGCAAACCCTGCTCCTCGGCGACCTTTCCCCGGCCTCGGCGCCTCGTCCCGGCGATCGGGTCGTTGTGCAGGCCGAAGCTGGACCTGCGCTGGGAACCGTCGTTCGATCGATCCCGCAGCGCGACGAGCGCCGGCGTCCCGCCCCCGACTCGCCGCACCGCGTCGTCCGCCTTGCCACGCGGGACGATATCGTCACGCGGATGAAGCACGAACATCGCGAGCGCGAGGCGTACCGTGTGGGGCTCCTCAAGGTCCGCGAGCGCGGGCTCGGGATGAAGCTCACGCGCGTCGAGCAGGCGCTCGACGGCTCGCGCCTGGTGTTCTATTTCACGGCGGATGGCCGTGTGGATTTCCGCGAGCTCGTCCGCGAGCTGGCCGCCGAGTTCCACACCCGAATCGAGATGCGTCAGATCGGCGTACGCGACGAAGCGAAGATGATCGGCGGATACGGCAGCTGCGGCCGGCCGCTTTGCTGCACGACGTTCCTCACCACGTTCGAGCCGATCTCAATCAAGATGGCCAAGCAGCAGGACTTGAGCCTGAACCCGTCGAAACTGTCCGGTCTCTGCGGCCGTCTGAAGTGCTGCCTGCGCTACGAGCTGCCGAATGCAAAAGGCGTCGTGCACGGCGGGTGCGGGAGCGAGGGCGGTTGCGACAATCCGTCGGGGTGCGGCAGCGGTGGCTCGTGCGGCTCGTGCGGATCCGGATCCGGTGGCTGCGGCTCATGCGGCCATTGATCGTCGATGGAGAAACCGCGCATCGCGATCACGGTGGGCGATCCAGCCGGGATCGGTCCGGAAATCGCCGGGCTCGCCGCGGCCGATCCGCGAGTCCTGGACGTATGTGAGCCGATTCTCTACGGACCGCCGGCTGGGCGGACGTTCCCGCCTGGCATCCTCAGCGCCGATGCCGGGCGCGCCGCATACGAGACGATTCTCCAAGCCGTAGACGCTGCGCGGCGCGGTGTGGTCGGGGCGATTGCGACCGCGCCGATCAATAAAGAGGCGCTCCGGCTGGCCGGGCTGCCGTGGAATGGACATACGGATCTGCTGGCGCATCTCACGGGCGCCTCGCACGTCGCGATGATGTTCTATTCACGGGAGCTTCGCGTCGTGCTCGCCACCGTCCATATGGCGATCGCCGACGTGCCGAAGGCGCTGACCGCGGATTCGCTGGCCGCGACGATTCGGCTGACCGCGTGCGAGTTGCCGAAGTTCGGATATCCGCAGCCTCGAATTGCCGTCGCCGGCCTCAATCCCCACGCCGGAGAGCACGGATTGTTCGGGCGTGAAGAAGACACGGCGATTCGTCCCGCCATTGAGGCCTGCCGCGCGAGCGGCATCGACGTGTCCGGGCCATTCCCAGCCGACACGCTGTTTGTCCGCGCCCGGCGCGGCGAGTTCGATGTGGTGATCGCCTGCTACCACGACCAGGGCTTGATTCCGGTCAAACTGCTGGCGTTTGGTCAAGCCGTGAACGTCACGCTCGGGCTGCCGATCGTGCGGACGTCTGTCGATCACGGAACGGCATTCGACATTGCCGGCCGCGGCGTGGCGGATCCGGAGAGTATGATCGCGGCTGTTTTATTGGCGGCACGGCTGGCCGGATCGCAGGGCTGAAGCCCTGCGCCACAAGTGTGGGAAAGCCCCGGCCACAGGTGTGGGGCGGCCCGTCAGGGCTGCCGACGTGAATCGTACATAGTGTCCGGCTTCAGCCGGACGGCGATCCGGACCGTGAATCAATGAAAGAGAAAACCGAGCGGGAGCTCGCGCAAGCCAACATCGCGGAGAACCGCAAGGCGTTCCACGACTACCATCTCCTCGAGTCGTTCGAGGCCGGGGTCGCGCTCCTCGGCACCGAGGTCAAGGCGATCCGGGAAGGCCGCGTCAACCTCCGCGACAGCTTTGCGCGGATCGACGATGGCGAGGTGTTCCTGTACAACGTGAACATCAGCCCGTACAGCCATCGCGGCTACGCCGAACACGAGCCGCTGCGGCGTCGCAAGCTGCTGCTTCATCGGAACGAGATTCAAAAACTCATCGGCAAGACCGTCGAGAAGGGCATGACGCTTGTGCCCGTGCGGATGTATTTCAAGAACGGCAAGGTGAAGGTGGCCGTCAGCCTGGCGAAGGGCAAGAAAGAATACGACAAGCGCGAGACGATCAAGAAGCGCGAGACCGACCGCGAGACTCGAGCCGCCGTGAAAGCCAGCCGCCGATAATCAACGATGAGCCACGCCACGCACTCCGCCGTGGCACAATAACGCTCCATGCCCGCCACCACCGACCTCGGTCACAGCCGTTCAGTCCGGCGCCGCCGCGTGCCGGACCTGACGACGCAGATCGTGGTCGGCTTGTTGCTGGGCATCGTGGTCGGCTCCGTGTGGCCCCGGTTCGGCGTCGCGATCAAGCCGCTGGCCGATGCCTTCCTGCGGCTGATCAAGATGATCGTCGTCCCCCTGGTGTTTTCGACCCTCGTCGTCTGCATTGCCGGCTCCGGCAATCTCCGAGCGATGGGGCGCATCGGGCTCAAGGCCATCATCTACTTCGAGGCGGCGACGACGATCGCGCTCGTCCTCGGGCTCGGACTCGCGAATGTGTTCAAGCCCGGCGCTGGCCTGGCCGTCTCCATCAGCGGTGATCCTTCGGCGGTCGCGACGCTGTCGCAGAACCAGCAGCACGCCTGGGACATGTTCCTGCATTTGTTTCCGACTTCTGTCATCGACGCGATGGCGCGCGGCGACGTCCTGCAGGTGGTCGTCTTCTCGACGTTCTTCGGTCTCTCTGTAGCGGCCATCGGTGCGAAGGGACGGCCGATCGTCGATCTGCTCGACAGCACGGCGCAGGCGATGTTCATGGTCACCGGCTACGTCATGCGGTTCGCGCCCATCGGCGTGTGTGCCGCGATCGCCGCAACGGTCGGCGGCCGGGGCCTCGCCGTCCTCTTCACGCTGGGAAAGCTCATCGCGTTGATGTATCTGGGCCTCGCGATTTTCGCGATCATCGTGCTCGGCGCCGTGTCGTATCTCATTCGCGTCCCGTTCTTCACCTTTGCGGCGGCCATTCGCGAACCGTTTCTGATCGCGTTCACGACTGCGAGCTCGGAAGCCGCGTTGCCCAAGGCGTTCGAAGTGATGGAGCGGTTCGGTGTCCCGAAGAACATCGTCGGGTTCGTGTTGCCGACCGGCTACAGCTTCAACCTCGATGGGTCGACGCTGTATCTTTCGCTTGCGAGCATGTTCGTCGCCCAGCTCGCGGGCGTGCAGATGACCTTCGGTCAGCAGATCGTGATGATGCTGACGCTGATGCTGACGAGCAAAGGCGTCGCCGGCGTGCCGCGCGCGGCCCTCGTCGTGCTGACCGCGACGCTCGCGCAGTTCGGGCTCCCGCTGGAGGGCGCCGCGATCCTCCTCGGCATCGACCAGATCATGGACATGGGGCGCACCGCCGTGAACGTGATGGGAAACTGCATCGCCACGGCGGTCGTCGCGCGCTGGGAAGGCGTGTTCGACGATGCCCGGATGAAAGCGTTCGTGACCGAGCGCGGCCGCAAGGCTGCGTGATGCGGATCGCGGTAACAGGCGCGCGAGGGCAACTCGGGGCCGCAGTCGTCCGCGAATTTGCCCGCCTCCGCCCTACGGGCTTCGGCGGGCAAGCCGCCGGGCACGAGGTCATTCCCCTGGTTCGCGGTGATCTCGACATCTGCGATGACGCCGCGGTCAGGGCCGCCATGGAACGGCTGCGGCCGAACGTCATCATCAATTGCGCCGCGGACAACGATGTCGACGGTGCGGAAGATCACCCCATCCAGGCGCTGAACGTCAACGCGTTCGCTGTTCGCGCACTGGCGGCCAGCGCGGCGGCGATTGACGCCGTCCTGGTCCACTACAGTACCGACTTCGTGTTCGACGGCACGGCGACGGCGCCCTACACCGAGGACGATCATCCGGATCCGCGTTCGGTCTATGCCGCCTCGAAGCTGCTGGGCGAATGGTTCGCCGCCGATGCGCGGCGATGGTACGTCTTACGCGTCGAGAGCCTGTTTGGCTGCGCACCCGGAACGCGTGCGAAAGGCAGCGTCGAGGGAATCACGAAGAAGCTCGTGGCGGGCGAAGAGGCGGTCGTGTTCGAAGACCGCACGGTGTCTCCCACGTACGTCGTCGATGCGGCGCGAGCGACGCGCCAGCTTATCGAACATGAAGTGCCGGCGGGTTTATATCACTGCGTCAACTCGGGCAGCTGCACATGGCTCGAGTTGGCGCAAGAGCTCTCGCGCCACCTGGGCGGAGGCGGACGATTGCGTGCGGTCCGTATGGCAAGCGTGACGCTGCGCGCCGGGCGTCCGCAATACTGTGCGCTTTCGAATCAGAAGCTGGCGTCGGCTGGCGTCGTGATGCCGCCGTGGCAGGACGCGCTCGAACGGTACGTGCAGTCGATGCGCACTAATCGGCGGCCGCAATGATCTCGCTCACCAGGTTGCCGATCGCCAGACACGCCGTCAGTCCAGGCGATTCGATGCCGGCGGCGTGCACGACCGCCGGATTGATGCGATCGCGACGAATCATGAAATCGGCGAAAGACTCGGTCGCCGGATGCAGCTTCGGGCGGATGCCGCTGCCGGCCAGGCGCAAATCGGCAAGCGTCACGTCGGGCAGCAGCCGCTGTGCCGGCTCGACGAAATCCTCAACCGGCATCCGCTCGCTCTCGTAGTCGTCCTTTCGGTCCTGATAGCGGGCCGTCGGTCCGAAGGTGACCGCGCCGCCAATGGTGCGCGTCACGTGCACGCCGAGTCCATGCACGTGGGGCAGCGGGTAGACGAGCCCGTTCACCAGCGAGCGCTTTGCGGGGACGAGCTCGGCGTATTCGCCCCGGCACGGGTAAATCGTGAACGACTCGCCGCCCAACATCCGCGAGACCTCATCGGCGTAAAGGCCCGCGGCGTTGACGACGGTTCCCGCGAGAATGGTTTCGCGTTCGGTCCGCAGGCGCATGCCGTCTGGCTCGCGGTCCGCAGCAATCAGGCGTGTGCCCGGCAGGAACGCGACGCCCGACGCTCGAGCGGTCTGCAGCAGTGCCTTTACGAGCTGCTCCGCGTCGATGATTCCCGTCTCGGGCGAGAACAGCGCGGCGGCCGCGCGTACGGCGGGCTCGCGGCGCCCGATGAAGTGGCGATCGACGAGATCCAGCTCTTCGACCCCATTGGCGATTCCCCGGCGCCACAGCGCTTCGAGCTCCGTCACTTCGGCTTCGTCCTGGGCGACGATCAGCTTGCCGCAGCGAGCGTGAGGAACGTTGTGGGCCGCGCAAAACGCGTACAGCAGGCGACGGCCTTCGACGCACAGCCGGCCCTTCAGCGTCCCCTGCGGGTAGTACATGCCGCCGTGGATGACGCCGCTGTTGTGGGTGCTCGTGTCGAGCCCCGGCCGCGCGTGGCGCTCGAGCACGCAGGTCGACGAGCCGCCGGCGGCGATCGCTCGCGCGGCCGCCAGGCCTGTTACGCCGCCGCCGACCACGGCGACATCAATCTGCTCCATGTTGTCAGCTCCACCGATCCGGGCACGTCACGAGCTTGAGGTGGAGGGTATGTTACGACCCACTACCGAGCTTGACCTTCGCGCCCGTAACTTCATAAAATTGCGCACTTTGCACGCCGGTTGGGAGATACTGGCGCGGCCGGTCTCACGAAAAAATTCATGTCTAAACGGGCCATTATCACTGGGATCACCGGTCAGGACGGATCCTACCTCGCCGAACTGCTGCTTTCGAAAGGGTACGAAGTCGTCGGGATGGTCCGGCGGTCGAGCGCGCCGAACCTCTGGCGCATTCAGCACCTGCTCGATCGGATCACGCTGCGGCCGGCCGATCTTCTGGATCAGTTGTCGCTGATTCGCCTCGTGGACGAGGTCCGTCCGCACGAGCTCTACAACCTTGCGGCGATGTCCTACGTGCCTGCCTCGTGGGATCAGCCGATGCTGACCGGCGAGTTCAACGCGCAGGGAGTGACGCGGGTATTAGAGGCGATCCGCCACGTGGATTCCAAGATCCGCGTGTACCAGGCCTCGTCGAGCGAGATGTTCGGCAAGGTTCGTGAAGTGCCGCAGACCGAGCTGACGCCGTTTTACCCGCGCAGCCCGTACGGCGTGTCGAAGGCCTTCGCGCACTACATCACGGTGAATTATCGCGAGAGCTACGAGCTCTTTGCCGTATCGGGGATCCTCTTCAATCACGAATCGCCTCGTCGCGGGCTCGAGTTCGTCACGCGCAAAGTGACCGACGGGGTGGCGCGGATCAAGCTCGGTCTCGCCGATTCGTTATCGCTCGGCAATCTCGATGCGCACCGCGATTGGGGATTTGCCGGCGATTATGTCCGCGGGATGTGGTTGATGCTCCAGCAGGACCTCCCCGACGACTACGTCATTGCGACTGGCATCAGTCACTCCGTTCGCGAGCTCGTTGAGATCGCGTTCGGTCATGCAGGCCTGGATTGGCGCAAACACGTCCGGAAGGACCCGAAGATGCTCCGGCCGGCCGAAGTGGATCATCTTATCGGCGATAGTGCGAAGGCGCGGGGTCAACTGGGCTGGGAGCCATCGGTTGATTTTCCAGGGCTGGTGAAAATGATGGTCGACGCCGATCTGGAGCGCGCGGCGAAAGCGCCGCAGGACACCGCTCGACTGTCCATCTTATAGACGGCCGGATAACAGACGGCCCTATCGGGTTCGAACATCATGGATACCAAGGGCATCACAACTCTTTTGGATCGGATTCGCACGAAGCAGGCACGTGTCGGCATCCTCGGTCTCGGGTACGTCGGCTTGCCGCTTGCGGTCGAGTTCGCGCGCGCCGGGTTTCACGTGACCGGATTCGATGTCGACGTCACGAAGGTCGCCGAGATCAACGCGGGCCGCAGCTATATTCCCGATGTCGAGCAACGGGAACTGGCCGAGGTGGTCCGCTCCGGCCATCTTCGCGCCAGCACCGACATGGCGCTTCTGGCAGACATGGATGTCGCCGACATCTGTGTGCCGACGCCGCTGCGGAAGACCAAAGATCCTGATCTCTCGTACGTCGTGCGCGCGATCGAGGATGTCGCCGCGCGGTTGAAGCCGGGACAGCTCGTCATCCTCGAATCGACGACCTATCCCGGCACCACCGACGAGGTTGCGCAGCCGATGCTCGAAGCCGGCGGCTTGCGCGTCGAGCGCGATTTCTTCCTGGCGTTCTCGCCCGAGCGCGTCGATCCCGGCAACCGCACGCACACCACGCGGAACATTCCGAAAATCGTCGGCGGACGCGGACCGGCGAGCACCGAAGCCGCGGTTGCGCTCTACTCGGCGGTCGTCTCCACGGTCGTGCCGGTCAGCTCGACTCGTGTTGCGGAGATGGTGAAGCTGCTCGAGAACACCTTCCGCGCCGTCAACATCGGTCTGGTGAACGAGCTCGCGCAGATGTGTCACAAGCTGGACATCGACGTCTGGGAAGTCATCGAAGCCGCCAAGACCAAGCCGTTCGGTTTCATGCCGTTTTACCCCGGCCCGGGGCTCGGCGGACACTGCATCCCGATCGATCCGTTCTATCTGTCGTGGAAGGCGCGGCAGAACGGGTTCGAATGCCGGTTCATCGAGCTCGCCGGCTATGTCAACGCGTCGATGCCCGACTACGTGGTCGAACGGATCAGCGACGCGCTGAACAGCGCCAGCAAGCCGATCAACGGATCGCGCATTCATCTGTACGGCGTCGCGTACAAGCGCGACGTCGGCGACATACGCGAATCGCCCGCGCTCGACATCCTCGAGCTGCTGGCCAAGCGGGGCGCGGTTGTCTCCTACAGCGACCCGTACGTGCCGCAGCTCACACACCTCGGTCACGCCCTCGAAGCGCTTCCGGAGGCCGAGGCGCTCCGGCGCCCGGCCGACTGCTTCGTCATCTGCACCGACCATTCGAGCTTCGACTGGAAAGCGCTGGTGGCCAGCGGCGCGCCGATCGTCGATACGCGCCACGCCTTGCGGGGTTTCACCGCTCCGACGATCGTCCGGCTGTCCGGCCCAAGCGGCGCGGCCGCTCCCGCCGCCGTGTTGACCTCGTGAAGATCATCAGCAGATCTTCGGTCGCGCTTGGACCCGACGCCGAGAATCGTATCGTTGCATCCACGGCGCCGACGCGGGCGCTCGGAGCGGAACCGCCTGCGTTCCTGCTGTTGATCGATCTCCTCTCGCTGGTCAGCGCATTCGGCCTCGCTTATGTCCTCGCGCCAACGCTGAAGACTCTGTTGTTGCACAGCACCGGGGCTATGGGCGCCTGGGTCGCTCTGTTGTCGCCGGAAGTGATCATCGAATCCCGCCCGATCCGCGACGTCGCCTGGGTGTTGCTGGTGATGGCCGCCGTCAGTGTGCTGTGCGTGCAGGGCGTTGGCGGCTATCGCCCGCTGGTGCTGCAATCGCGCACGCGCCTGGTACTGACCTCGGTGTTCGCGCCGCTGGTCGGTCTCAGCGCGATCACCCTCATCGTGTTCGCCTTTCGCAGCGCGAGCTGGAGCCGTCTCTTT
>JBGPKK010000180.1:0-9364 GCA_041485905.1 Vicinamibacteria bacterium | reverse complement strand
TCACGGAGACGCGCGGCTCACGCTGGTGCCCGGCCTCCGCCCATGCTTCCCGATAGGCTTCGATCTGCTTGCGCTGCTGAACGTGCAGCGGCTCACCGCTCTCGTCGTCCTTGAGGGTTGAGCTCTGCAGGTTCATTCCTAGTTTCGCGGCCCACCTGGACGTGGCGTTCGAGCTCGAGCCCCACCAGATCCGGTCGCGCAGCCCGTCGAGTATGGCTCGACGCGCAGCAGCCCGGGCGGATTGGCGAACATCGGTCGCGGGTTGGGCTGGGCGAAGCCTTCGCCCTTGAGCACCTCGAGGAAGACCTCGGCGTGACGGCGGGCCATGTCCGCGCCCGTCTCGCCCTCATGAGGCGCATAGCCGAAATAGCGCCAGCCGTCGATCACCTGCTCCGGTGACCCTCGGCTGATGCCCAGTTGGAGGCGGCCGCCCGCGATGATGTCCGCCGCCCCTGCGTCCTCGGCCATGTACAGCGGGTTCTCGTAGCGCATGTCGATGACGGCCGTCCCGATCTCGATCCGGCTCGTGCGCGCGCCGATGGCCGCGAGGAGCGGGAACGGCGAGCCGAGCTGGCGGGCGAAGTGGTGCACGCGGAAATAGGCGCCATCGGCACCCAACTCCTCGGCGGCCACGGCCAGCTCGATCGACTGGAGCAGCGCGTCCGACGCCGTGCGCACCTGCGAGTGGGGCGACGGCGTCCAGTGCCCGAACGACAGAAACCCGATCCTCTTCATCTGCACTCCTGGGCGACGTCGGGCTCACCTGCGAGGACAAGGCTTCGGCGCGGCCTCGGCCCCGGGTGGTTCGCTGAAGGGCTCCACGGGGATGCGCTCATAACGCACGTCGAGGATCTGCAGTTGATCCGTTGTGCCCGGCGCGTGAAGGACCACAGAGTCGCCTGGTCCGGACTTCATCAACGCCTGCGCCAGTGGCGACATCCAACTGATGTGGTTGCGATCCAGATCGACCTCGTCGACGCCGACGACGCTCACTTCCCGCTCCGTTCCAGCGGCGTTCGCGTAGCGCACCGTCGCTCCGAAGAAGACCTGCGTCGCCATCCGCCCACTTCTCGGGGCTTCCGGGTCCACCACTTCCGCGGCATCGATTCGTTTGATGAGAAAGCGAATCCGCCGATCGATCTCGCGCAGGCGCCGCTTGCCGTACTGGTAGTCGGCGTTCTCACTGCGATCGCCGTTGCTCGCCGCCCAGGCCACCACTCTCGTCACCGCCGGCCGTTCCCTGGTGAGCAGAAACCGTCGCTCGTCTTTGAGTCGCTGCAAGCCGCTCGGTGTGATGTAGTTTTTGACTCCCACGAGCTGGGCGTGTGCGGCCTCTTCATCTTCAGCGGCGAGGTCGTGCTCGTCGCCCTCGCCGTCGGATTCCTTCGTGAACGCCTTGCTCATGTGGCTCCACCAATTCAATCATGACTGTCCTGTCGAGGGCAGCCGCTTTGTCGACCAGAAGGCAGGGAACCACCTGCGAGTAGATCTAAGATCTCGCCACGCGTCGCGGGGCCGTCAGGGGCATTTATCGCGCGAAGGAGGACTCCGTGCAGAAGCCCGATTTCACCGGTGAATGGACACTCAACCTGGAGGCGTCCGCGCTCAGTCCGGTCGTCGCGCCTGTTGTGCAGAGTGGTTTCGTGCGGATCGAGCATCGCGAGCCGACCGTCTCGGTACACCTGAGGATCACCATGAACGGCAAGCCCATCGACGTGCGATTCGAGCGGCCCTCAGAGTGGGATGGCGAGGCCTTGGTCTTCACAGACAGGATCCAGACGCCGAATGGTGAGATGACGATCGTTTTTCGCTATGAACTGCTGGAAGGTGGACGCCGCCTTCGCGCGGCCGAAAAGCTGCGCGCTCCTGACCGGGAGCAGGACAACGTGTGGGTGTTCGACCGCGCATCGAGGATTTGCGAGAGGCGGGCGAGTCGATATCGGCCATCGCCTGACGATATAACCCGTGGTCGAGTCTCCTGAGACGCTGACTACTTCAAGCCTAGCTTCTTTCCGGACGCGAGTAGACGGATCGATTCACGAATCCGCCTCTCTCGCGTCTCCGGTCGTTTAGCCGTATGAATCCACACGACGAAGTCACGTCGGTAGGTCGGCGCCAGCTCGCGAAAGAACTCCCACGCTTCGACGTTGGCCTTCAGCGCTTTGGCGATGTACACGGGTAGGTCGGGGATCACCGGTCGCGGCGCGTAGGAGTTGTCCGTCGGCGCCGCCGCCAGACCGGCCGAGGTGAGCAGGCCGGCCGCCTTGAGTTCCGCCCACCGTTTTCGATTGATGTCGGACCACTTGCTCGTCGGCTGTCGCGGTGTGACTTTGAGGACGTATCGGTCGTCATCGAGACGTTTGACGAGACTGTCGATCCATCCGAAGCACAGCGCCTCACGAACGGTGTCTTCGTACGAAAGGGACTTCACCCCTGTGTGCGCCTTGTAGAAGACGAACCAGACGCCTGGGCTCGACGCATGGTGCTTTTCCAGCCACGCCCGCCATTGTGGGCGACTCCGAAGTCGTAGCGTCATGAGTTCTGCTCGTGGCATTTGCTTTACAAAATAAACAAACAGCCAGCGCTGATCAATTACGACGTGGAGGCGGGGCTGCGCTCGGCTGGACTGTCGCACGGAGTCGAAAGATGTCGATGCCGGCCCAGTCTCCATCGTTGGGCCAGTGCTGGTAGCAGTGGAGGACGACGAAATCACCGTCCGCGAGCACGCGCCGGGATTCGACGCGCTTGCCGGTATACTCCCGCGCCATCCGCTCGAAGTACTCGATAAACGCCTCTTTCCAAAGATGAACCTGCTCGTCGCCGGCGGAGTCGTGTCCGCGGAGGCATGGCCTCATTCACGTACGGCGCCCTGCGGAGTATGATGATCGCCTACGTGCCGGATTGAGCGTCGCTGAGCGCGTCGTGTCTACGGCCGCGAACACATGCCGCGACTCGTTGTTGCCGTGAACTACGCGGCGCGCACGCCGGTAACAATCCGGTCACATGAAGGGAGCCTCATGATCTGCCATCGACTCCGCTCGATAGTGTTCGTGAGTGCCCTGATGATGCTCGCAGGTGCAGGAGTGGGGGCGCAGATACAAGCCCCGTTGTCAGACAAGATGATGGACCTTGCGGGGGAATGGAAACGCGATCCGAGCCGAGGGGCAGGCGGGATCTGCGGCGTGCGCGCAGATGACGCCATCGCTTTCGACATCACCACCCAACCCCCATCCGTGTCTATCCGCAGCCACTGGGTCGATGGACGTGTTCCCCTCGACGGCTCGTCTGTTTCGTTGCTGGGCACTTTCCGCACAGTGGTCGCCGCCACTGACGCTGGCTGGTTGAAGCTCACCATGACGCAGCCGCGAAATAGCGGGTACGCGAATGTGATGCAGGACGTCTACATCCTGAATCGCGACCGGAGCGAGCTGACGCTGTGGCGGACGCTCAACACCGTGCGCCCTGACGGGTCATCCGGAAAAATCGACTGCGGTAATCGCGTAGCGATCATCTACATGCGCCAGTCGAACGCGAAATAGCCCCGCGTCAGCAGCGGCGACGGTAGGGTCGAATGGTCGCCAGTATGATCGTCGCAATGGCAGGCTGGCGCCTCGATCACACCTATACGGATCTGCCGCAGCTCTTCTACGCGCATGCGGCGCCAACGGCGGTTCGCGAGCCGCGCCTGGTGGCGTTCAACCGGCCGCTTGCGACCATGCTTGGACTCGAGCCGGAGACGCTCGCGCGTTTCGAAGGCGCCGCGATCTTCGCCGGCAATGCCCTGCCCGAAGGTGGTCGACCGATCGCGCAGGCGTATGCCGGTCACCAGTTCGGCCACTTCACTGCTCTCGGTGATGGCCGCGCGATCCTGCTCGGCGAGCAGATCACGCCGTCCGGCGATCGCCTGGACATTCAACTGAAAGGGGCAGGGCAGACGCGGTTCTCCCGTCGCGGTGATGGGCGGGCCGCGCTCGGGCCCATGCTGCGGGAATACATCATCAGCGAGGCGATGCATGCGCTCGGCATTCCGACCACCCGGAGCCTGGCCGTGGTGACGACGGGGGAGCCTGTGTATCGCGAGAACGTGCTTCAGGGCGCAGTGCTCACGCGCGTGGCCGCGAGCCACATCCGCGTCGGCACCATGCAGTGGGCAGCGGCGCAGAACGTCGACGGGGCGACGCAGACGCTTGCGGACTACACACTGGCGCGACACTACCCGGAGCTCGCCGATTCTCCAGAGCCGTACATCGCGCTGTTTCACGCGATCCTCGCCCGGCAGGCGTCCCTGATTGCCCGCTGGCAGTTGGTCGGCTTCATTCACGGCGTGATGAACACCGACAATATGGCCCTCTCCGGCGAAACGATCGACTACGGCCCGTGTGCATTCATGGACGCGTACGATCCCGCCACGGTGTTCAGTTCCATCGACCACGGCGGGCGGTACGCCTACGGGAACCAGCCGCCGATCGCGCAGTGGAACCTGGCACGTCTCGCCGAGGCGATGTTGCCGCTGTTCGATGCGGACGTCGATCGCGCGGTGGAACGGGCAACAGAGGCGCTCGACCGCTTTCCGGATCTGTTCAATCAGCACAGACTGGACGGCATGCGAGCGAAGCTCGGACTGTTTACGCGGGAAGATGATGATGAGGCGCTCGTCGAGGAGCTCCTCGCCTGGATGCGGCGACGGTCTGCAGACTTCACGAACACGTTCCGGTCGCTGACCACCGGGCGTCTGGCCGGAGACTTAATGAGCGCCGATCCGGAATTGGAGGCCTGGCATCGTCGTTGGGAGGCCCGCCGCGGGCGGCAGCCGCAGTCGCGCGCCGAGGCCGACACCTTGATGCGGCAGCACAACCCGGCGGTCATCCCGCGCAATCACAACGTGGAGGCGGCGCTCACGGCCGCGACCACCGCGAACGATCTGTCTGTGATGGAGCGACTGCTGGAGGTGTTGGCGACACCGTACGACCACGGACGCGATCTGCCGACGTTCAGCGCGCCAGGCTCGGGCGAGCGGCCCTATCGCACGTTTTGCGGGACATGACGTCGCTTCTTCCGTCTGGGCGCGACAAGATCCCACGCTTCGCGTAGGTGTATCCGAAGCGCGTCATCACGGATCTGATCCAGGTTGATGCCCACCCACCCGCTCGACCCGACGTACGGCGGTTTGAAGTAGGTGGCGGGCGCGTCTTCAATCAGCAGGGGCTGCAGCCCCTCCGGCGCGGGCACCCACAGCGCGAGACGACCATCCTCGTGGTGGTTATCCGCGAACATGGCGAACACACCCTTATCCTTCTCGACGAAGAACGCCGGGGCGCCGTGCGAGAGTTTCTCGGACACGCTCGGCATGGTCGCGCAGATCCGCCGAACCCGATCCAGCTGCGCCTCGCGCCCTTTATTGCGTCCGCTCTTGCTCTTCTCACGCGTCGTCAGCTGTTCGGCGCGGAACCGGGCGATGCGTCCGATCAGTCTCACGGGAACCGGTTCCGACAGCGGCATCCGGATGGTGCCTTTGCTGCGCTCGTACGGGGCAAGCTCGCGTTCGAACGCCGCGACAAGCGCGTCGCTCGCAGGGTAGAGCGAGTAGTGCTCTTTCCAGCCGGCGAAAAACAGCACCGGCACGCCATTCAGCGTGTACACCGGCATCTGGTACGAGAGGCCTTCCTCGGCCGCGGGGACGGCCTTGCGGATAGTGCTGCGCACGCGTTCGAGCACCACGCGGGCCTCCTTGGGCTTCGTCGCGATGTACTCGTTCACAGACTTGAAGCGTGTCTTGGCCACGTGGGATACCAGGCGAGCGCGAAAGAAATCTTATAGGAGCGCCCCTGATTCAAGAAGGCGAGCCTGTCTTTATGAACCAGCCGAGGACGGGACCTTTGCCCTGAACTTCCTGGTCCGTGCCGCGAGCGTCATCAACCACTTGAGCTCGAGATCGGCGCCGGTGCGGAACAGGTCGATCCACGCCGGCGGTAGTACGGACCAATCAATCTTGTGGCGGCCCCAATCAGGTCGACGGCCATCGTAGTCGGTGAATCCGTAATCGCGCGCAAGCGCCCACGAGCTGAAGAGCATGCCGGTGCGTTCCTGCACCTTCGGGTCCGCGGCGAGCGCGGCGACCGCGCGTCCGACGAACAGCGGCGATTCCGACTGCAGGAAGTTCGAGTCTTTCTTGCCGGCCTCGCGCCAGTTGTCTTCGGTGACGCCGAAGTGCTGCAGCATCGATTCCGAGCGGAGGAAGCCGGGCGTGATCGCCGTGACGGCGACGCCATGCGGCGCCAGCTCGGTGGCCCACAGGAGCGGGAGCACCTTCTGCGCTACTTTTACTGCGTGCGCCATTGGATTTCCGCCGCCGCCGATGATGTCGTTTTCCGTGACCTCCACGATCAGCCCGCGTTTGGCGGGCATCATCGCCAGCGCGGCATGCTTCGCCGTCGTGATGCGTGACGTGAGCCCCTGCCGAAAGATCGCATCGGCGGTCTTTAGGTTGGCCTGCCAGAGGAAGCCGTATTGCTTCATCAGCGGGTCTTCGCCGGCCACGCTGTCGACGACGATGTCGATGCGCTTGTGGGCGCGCAGGATGCGCTGGAACAGCGTCTTCACCTCACGTTCGATCGTGTGATCGACGCGCAGTGCGATCGCGTTGCCGCCGGCGGCTTTGATCATCGCCGCCGTCTCGGTGATGGTCTCGGGCCGCCGGTACGGCGACGGCTTGCCTTTGACGCTTCGACCGGTGCAGTAGACTGTCGCGCCGGCCTCACCGAGCGCGCGTGCGATACCGCGGCCCGCGCCGCGCGTCGCTCCGGCGACGAGGGCGACGCGTCCAGCGAGCGGCTTGCGGGAGGATTTGTTCTTGGCCATGCTCGCGATATTATGTCGCACGAAATCCGAAGAAGCCTCGCCTTCTCGTTCATGCACCGCGTTAGAGCACCGCGATCGCTTCGATCTCGATCAGCGTCGAAGCAGGACCCTTCGTTCCGAAGAACTCCTCGCGAATCGGCGCGAGGTCCGCGCGATCGCGCATGTCGGTGACGTAGGTCGTGATCTTGATGACATTCGTCATCGTCCCGCCCTGACACTCGACCAGCGCCTTGATCGCCTGGTATGCGCCGCGGGCCTGCTCCCGGCCGAAACGATCAACAGAGCATCATCGCCACGAGATCTACCATCGAGCCGCGCTTGGGCTTCCGCCTCATCGATGGACTTCATGACGCCTACGCTGCGTGCCGGCGCTTCGGTCGCTCCGGAATGGGAGCGAGGCTTAGCTTGAGCCGGAACGGCTTCAGAAGCCGATTCAGAGTGTCCTGGGTGGGATTGTGGCGAGGGTTGAGGGTCCGCAAGAGGTTCGGGCTCGCCATCCCTACTTTGGCCGCGAATTCCTTCACGCCCATAGCTCGAACGACTTTGGCAAGCGCGACCTGGAGCGGAACCCCCTCGTCGATCGCTCCCAGCAGGAACTCGCGAGCGAATTCTCGATCCCGAAGATCCTCCGCTAGCCCGACGTTCCAGTCTCTACTTCGCCTTGCCATGCCGCTTTGCCTCCAGAAAATCGCGCCAGAATCCCTGTGCCCGCGCGATGTCCTTCGCCTGGGAACCCTTGTCGTCTCCGACCAGGAGCACGATGATCGAGTCGCCGTCCTTGCCGAAGTAAATCCTGTAGCCGGGACCGAACATCACGCGGGCTTCCCAGACGCTGCTACCAACGGTCTTGTGGTCGCCGAGGTTGCCCAGTTCGAACCGTAACACTCGTGCTTGGATCCGCGCCCTAACCGCCGTCGTCAGCGAACTGAGCCACTCTCGAAACGGCGTCTTGCCATCGGCAGCGACGTACTCTCGAACTGTCAGGGCCATCCAAGGGTCGCTACTAAGGTATCATATATGATAATAATCGTAAACGAGGTGAGCGATGAGTAATAGTCGCCGTTGAAACCGAGACGTGAGCCTTCCCGCCATCGTCGTGTCCACGGCAGCGCGAGAACGTGCGGCGAATCTTGTTGCCCTGTCCGTTCGCAGCGGCCACAGGGTCGCGGTCACCGCGGCGGCCGATCACAGCAACACCACCAGATACATGCTCATCACCAGCTGAGAAATGGCCTCGGGCGTCGCACTACCCGCGTCCCGATCACATTGACGGTGCCGAGGAGTCGTGGTAAGGCCCCCACGCGAACGGCGTGTGAAAGCGACCGGGCAGGGAGCAAATGACGATGAAGACGACGACCTTCGGATTCGCAGTGCTGTGCGGCGTGGTTCTACTCGTTGGGACGGCTCTGATACCCGCGCCTGGACCGGGGGCGGTCAGTCTGCCGGCGGCACTGAGTCAGCCAGTGCAGGCTGCGGATGTCGGGTTCTCAGTGCTCCCTGACGGACGTGGTGGCACCAACGTGGAAGCCGTCCTCTATACAGAAGCGATGGGTTTCGACAAGAAGCGGTCATTGGAAGCGTTCAAGAGCACGGTGTACCCGCTGCTCCGCGCCAACTGCTCCGGGTGCCACAGCACGCAGAACACCACCGGCAGCGGCGCGCAGGCTCCGCTGCACTCGGACGTCGATGTGAACCTGGCGCATGAATATGCGCTGACCCGCGTCAACTTCCGGGAGCCGGAGAACTCCAAACTGGTTGTTCGCATGGTCATCGACCGCCACAACTGCTTTGCCGGAAGCTGTGCGGCAGCGGGCGCGGGCATGCTGGCGGCTGTCACCGCCTGGCGTGACGGCGTTGCCGACATGATTCCGGCAGTCCCTCGAGGCGTCGAAGCATCCAAGAAAATCACCGACCAGCAGGTTCTGGAATGGATCGCCGCTGACAAGGCGAAAACCCCTGCCGAGCAGCGGGAGTTCATCCAGTACGCATCCTTCCACACACTCCACAACGCCGGCGTGAGTGCTCAGAATCTGAACAACGCCCGCGTCGGCCTGTCGAAAGCCCTGAACTCCACGGCCCGGTGGGCACCGCGGGTGGTCAATCCAATCGACGTGAATGGGAAGGCCATCGTCTACCGATTCGATATTCGGGACTTCTGGGGGTACACGCTCATCGACACCTCGGCCCCGGACTTCACGCTGTTTTATGGCGGGTCCGACGATGATCTCGCCTTCGCCACGAGCAAGCTGGATCTGAACGGCAAGCCGATCAAGTACGCGTCGCTGGCCGAAATGGTTCACAAGCTCAAGCCGGAAGTGACGCGGGACGAAAAATTTGCTCGCCTGGCGTGGGCTCGGATCCTGAAGGGGAATGCGGAAGGCGCCGTCGAAGGCGAATCGCTCCCTCCCAATATCGATGGATTCTTCGGAACAAGAAAGATCGGCCCCAATGGGCAGGAGTACGTCGACCCGTCGAGCCTCAAGTACGTGGAAGCGGGCCAGCTGAC
>JBGPKK010000179.1:0-9490 GCA_041485905.1 Vicinamibacteria bacterium | reverse complement strand
GTATCTGGTCAGGTTGTGGCTGAACTTCGCATGCGCGATCTGCCACAGGAACCGTTCCGAGCTGGCCCGGAATTGGGTGCGCCGATAGCTGTAGTCGACCGTGAACGACGATCGCGGCGTGACGTGCCGGGTCAACCCAAAATTGCCGGCAAAGCCAAACGATTCTCTGGTCGCCAGCGCAGCGTCACTGTCCCGCGTTGGAACTGATGATGTGGCCGGTGCGAGGACGTTCAAGAAATTGAGTTGGTAGTACGGTTGATAGCTGAACCCCTGGGAGGCCTGAATACTGGTCTTGGCGCCAAGATCAGCGGCGAGGCTGATGCCGCCGCTGCCGTCGAAGCCGCTGAGCTCCTTGAGGTCCGGGTAGTATCGACCACCGCTCGCGGCGGTCGCGGAGAAGAGGGCATGCTTCCCGCGCGTGCTGTAAGACAGACTGCCTTCGGCCGTCCCGTAGGTACCCTTCACCTGGAACCGTGGGTCAGACGCAGCGCCGGAACCAGTCGTCACGTTGTCGTCCGCCGCGCCAAGCAGCGACCAGCTGAAACTCAGTTGCTCGCTCGAAACCGAGTCTCCCCCAAACAGCCCAGCGGTCGGTCGTGCTGACGCAGACTCCTGGGCCAGCGCCGGCTGACCGAGCGCACAGATCGCAAGGACCAGGAGCGCGCTGCCGCGCGGAGCGAAGACCCTGGCGTTGTGGATCATGATCGGCGCACTCATGGAACGACGATCGTATCGCCAGGCCTGAGCTCGATGTTCTGCTTCATGTTTTTCTGCGTGACGACTTCTTTGTAATTGAACCGATAGCCGACTTCCTGCCCGTTCTCGCGCCGCAGAATCACGATTTTTTCGCGGTCCGCGTATTCCTTGACGCCGCCGGCTGTGGCGATGAGCTGCAGCACGGTCGTCGGCCCGCCCAGGGGGTACGTGCCGGGCTTCTCGACTTCGCCGGTGATGAACACTTTGCGGCTGTTGATTTGTCGCACGACAATGGTCGCCGTGGGGTCTTCTATGTAACGCTTTGCAGCTTCGGTGACCGTCCGACGGAGCTGCTCGGGCGTGAGACCGCTGGCCTGGACATCATTGAGCAGCGGGAGCGAGATCTTTCCGTCCGGGCGGACAATCACGTCGGCGGACAGATCTTTGTCGCGCCAGAACACAATCGAGAGTTGATCCTCCGGACCGATGACGTAGCCCGGCGGCACGACGGCCGTCGCGGGGGCGGCCTTCGGCGCGGCAGTCGTCGATTCGGCTCGCGCCGGTCCACTTTGACCGGCCGCCGGTCCGCTGACGATCAGCGATGACGCAGCTACGGCCGCACAGATGACACCGTTTCGCATGTTGATCAACATCTTCCTGGTGGTCCAGAGTGAGGCTCGGAAGGCTCGCACGCTCGCTTCGACCGTCACTGCCGATATTCTTTAAACGGCAGCTGGCAATCATGCTTCCGCAGGAAATTGAGGAACCGCTTGTAGTCGTGCGACTCCATGTTGAACATGCGGAGCACGATCTTGTAGTTGCCGCGCGCCTCTTCGAGGCCCTTGTGGACGAGATCGCGCACGTTGCTGCGGGTGATCTCGCGGTTCATGTACAGCGGATAGACGGCGGTCCAGAAGCATTCACGCTCCTCGGTCAGTTTCTTGAACAGATCGTCGGTGACCGTACGGCGACGGTCCTTCCTGGGGCGGATCCCGATCTGAGACGGCGACCGGACCTCCATCGGCAGATCTTCGGCCTGAATCACTTCGCGGCGGCCCGTGACCACGAGCCTCTCGATGACGTTCTCGAGCTGGCGGACGTTGCCTGGCCAGGCATACTCCGAAAGGACCGCGACCGCCCCCGGTGCGATCGCGCGCACGGCGGTGCCATGCCCATTGGTGGCGTAGCCGTTGCCATGGCTGTTGTTCCCGTTCCCGTTGCCATGACCGTTGCCGCTGCCATTGCTCGCGGATGTGAAATTCCGGAGAAAGTGATCGATCAGCAGTGGAATGTCCTCGCGCCGCTCACGCAGAGGCGGCACGATGAGATGGATCACGTTCAAGCGATAGAAGAGATCCTCGCGGAATTGCCCCTCTGTAATCCGATCGCGCAGGTTGCGATTGGTCGCGGCGATCACGCGCACGTTGGCCGCCGCCGCGATCCGCTCCGCGCCGACCTTCTGGATCTCGCCGGTCTCGAGAAATCGCAGAAACAGTCCCTGCATGCGGAGCGGCATCTCGCCGATCTCGTCGAGGAAGATCGTTCCGCCGCTCGCCATCTCGAGCTTGCCAGGCTTGTCGCGATACGCGCCGGTGAAGCTGCCCTTGACATGGCCGAACAGCTCCGACTCGAGCAGCGTTTCCGGAATGCCGGCGCAATTGACCGGAACAAACGGCGCATCGCTGCGCGGGCTCGCCGCATAGACCGCGCGCGCGACGATCTCCTTGCCAGTGCCGCTTTCGCCGGTGATCAGCACCTTGGCGTCGGAGCGGGCGACCCGCTCGACTTCCGCCGTGAGATCGGCGATGGCCGCGCTCGTTCCGATCAGGTTGATGTGACCTGATTCCCTCATAGTAATATCCTCAATGACAATGGCGAACGAATCAGTCGGGCCGGTGAAAGAACGTCAAAGTAGATACATGCGATGCAAGGATGCCACCCAGCGGCTTGCTCGGCGGGGCAAGCTCTTAGAGCGTTGACCACATTGCATTTAGTGCCAGATCCTGAAGCGGCTGGGGCGTCAGCCAGAGGGCAGGAAGTTTCTGATTTGGCTGACTTCTGTCGATGAAAGTCTACCGATCAGCGGACTCTTTGAATCTGACAGCGAGTCGAAAAGCTCCTTGGGAACCGCATTTCGGCCTTAGTTCACGCGCACGCGCTCCGGTTCGTCGGCCTCGCGAGGCGTCTCGTGGCGCAGGTGTTCCGTCAGGCGCTGCTCGTCCACCTCACCACACCACTTCCCCACCACAATGGTGGCCACGCCGTTGCCGATCAGATTGGTCACCGCCATCGCCTCGCCCATGAAGCGATGGATGCCGAGGACGAGCGCGACGCCGGCTATAGGGATGATGCCCGTCGCGGAAATCGTTCCCGCCAGCACGACGAGCGCGGCGCCAGCCACACCCGCCGTTCCCTTCGACGTGAGCATGAGGACCGCGAGCAGCGTGAGTTGTTGTTTCAGACCGAGCGGCGTGTTCGTCGCCTGCGCGATGAACACGGTGGCGATCGAGAGATAGATGGCGCTGCCGTCCAGGTTGAACGAATAACCGGCAGGAATCACCAGGCCGACCACCGACCTTCGGACGCCCAGGTTCTCGAGCTTCGCCATGATCCGCGGCAACACCGATTCAGACGATGACGTGCCGTAGACGATGAAGATCTCCTCTTTGATGTACTTGATGAAGCGCCAGAGGCTGAAGCCGTGCAGCCGGGCAATGCCACCGAAGACGATCCCGATGAATACGACGCACGTCGCGTAGAAACACGCGATCAACGTGCCCAACTGGGCCAGCGCGCCGACGCCAAAGTTGCCGATGGTGAACGCCATGGCGCCAAATGCCCCGAGCGGCGCCGCCTTCATGATGATCCCGACGATCCCGAACAACACGCGGGACAGCCGATCGACGAATCGGACGATCGGGGTTCCCGCGTCGCCAAGCGCATGAAGCGCAAGCCCGAACAGGATCGAGAACAGCAATACTTGAAGGATGTCGCCCTTCGCGAAGGCGTCGACGACGCTGGTCGGGATGATGCCGAGGAGGACATCCGTCGTGGTTTGTGCGTTTGCGCCGCTGACGTACTGAGCAACGGCCCGCGGGTCAAGTGCCGCCGGGTCGACGTTCATGCCCGCGCCCGGCTTGACCACGTTCACGACGATCAGGCCGATGACGAGCGCGAGCGTGCTGACGATCTCGAAATACACGAGCGCGAGGCCGCCGGCCTTGCCCACGGCCTTCATGTCGCCGACTCCGGCCACGCCAGCCACGACCGTGCAGAAGATGATCGGCGCGATCACCATCCTGACGAGCTTGATGAAGGCGTCGCCGAGCGGCTTCATCGCGACGCCGGCCTGGGGATAGAGGTACCCGATCGCGACACCGACAGCGGTCGCCACCAGTACCTGTCCGTACAACGTCTTCAGGAACGCTCGCATGTTCACGTGGGGCTGGCTGATAATAAGCGAGGTTTGCTGCTATGCCGCTGAACGTCCGCCTGGACGTGTGGCTCGACGTCGCGTGTCTGTTCAGGACCAGATCCGAGGCACAAACCGCATGCAAGGGCGGAAAGATCTCGGTCAACGGGCAGGGTGCCAAGCAGAACCGCGCGGTACGGCCTGGAGACGAGATTGTGATCGGCCGCCCATACGGCCGCACGCAGCGTGTGATCGTGAAGGCGCTTGCTGAGCGGCACGTGCCGAAAGACGAGGCACGCGAGCTGTACGACGACGTGACGCCGAAGCCGACGGCTGAGGAAATCGAAATGCGGAGGATCGAGCGGGTGTATCGGGCGGCGATGTCGCCGCCGCGCGCGCCAGACAAGCGCGAGCGGCAGCAGCTGCGTCGTTTGAAAGGTCGCGAGTAAGTACGACTACCGGCGTTTAAAAATCCCCGCGATCTTGCTGCCCAGCGAGCGGAACACACCTTCGACGCCGCGCTTAACCTGCTCCTTGAGCGATCCCTGATGAATCGGGCACAACTCGGAAGGAATGGAATCGCCGTCCTTGAAGTACTCGCGGTAGACAGGACAGCCGTCCACCGGAAGGAGATACGACACGCTGCACAGGTCCTGGACCCGCATGCCGCCGGGCACGGCGAAATCCGACGATCGCAACCTGGTCGACGCACGCTTCATGAATTCGGCCCAGATCGGCAGCGCCACGCGTGCGCCGTAAGCGTCGCGTCCGATGGTCGCCGGCTGATCGAAGCCGACCCAGACGCCGACAACGATGGACGATGAAAAACCGACGAACCACGCGTCGTGATAATCGTCGGTGGTGCCGGTCTTACCTCCCACCGGTCCACGTACGCCCAACGCACGAGCCGGTGATCCTGTTCCGCGATCCACCACGTCCCGCAGCATCGTGACCATCTGAAACGCCACGTCCGGCTCGATGACGCGCCTGCGCTCGATTGGCCGGCTGAAGACCTGGTTGCCGTTCGCGTCGTAGACGTCGATCATGCCGCGGGGACGCGCGACTTCCCCTCCGCTGGCGAACATCGTGTACGCAGAGGTGAGATCGAGCGGCGTCACCTCGCCGGTGCCAAGCGCCAGCGACGGCACGTCCGGAAGCCCGGCGAGACCGGCCCGGTCCGCCAGAGCGAGCACCGTCCGCGCACCGACTTTTTGCAGCAGCTCGGCCGCCGCCGCGTTGTTGGACTCGATGAGCGCCGCGCGCAGTGTGAGCGAGTCGGACTGCGTATGCCCGGCATTTCGCGGAGTCCACTCCGGGTCGCCGGGCGCGGTCACAACATCCAGGTGCGACAGCACGGAGACCGGCGAAAAGCCGTGCGACAGCGCCGCCGCGTACACCATCGGCTTGAAGGCGGAGCCGGGCTGCCGACGACTGCGCGTCGCCCGATTGAAGGTGCTCTCCTGAAAATCGGCGCCGCCCACCATCGCGATCAAATCACCGGTTGACGGATCAATCGCCACGAGCGCCGCCTGCAGCCCCGGGCGATGCAGACGAGCCAGACCGCCGGCGACGGCGCGCTCGGCGGCGTCCTGCATCTCGGGCAGGAACGAGGTGTGCACCTGCCAGTCCGGCGGATGATCGCCGCCGAACTGCGCACGAAACTGTTGCCTCAGAAATTCCTTCGCCCATGCGGCGCGGGCGTCACCCGGCTGACGATACGGCTCGATAGGCGGCGGCACACGGCGCGCGGCCTGTTCCTGCAGGGGCGTAATGAACCCCTGATCGCGCATCGCCGCGAGCACCGTGTGGCTGCGTTCGAGCGCGCCGTCGTAGTTCGACCACGGCGAGAGCGTGGACGGCGCACGAATCAACGCCGCGATCAGGGCGGCCTCGGGCAGCGTCACCGCCCGCGCCGGCTTCCGAAACAGATGCTCCGACATCGTCTCGACGCCGTACACGCCGGCGCTGAGGTAGATGCGATTGAGGTACAGCTCGAGAATCTTGTTCTTGGGAAGCTGCTGCTCCAGGAGGAACGCAATTCCGGCTTCCTTCGCCTTACGGCCGACTGTCCGTGCACTCGAGAGAAACAGCGTGCGGGCGAGCTGCTGGGTCAGCGTGCTTCCACCTTCGACAAAGCCCCGCGCCCTGGCATTGCGCACGACCGCGCGGGCCAGGCCGATGGGATCGACACCGGGGTGATGGTAGAACCGCCGATCTTCGATGGCGACGACGGCATGCTGGAGATCCGGGGCGATTTCCGCGAGCGGCACATCATGGCGCTGCTCGTCGAGGCGAAACCATTCCCGGCCGTCCGCGTCGTAAAACATCGTGTCGCCGACACCCCGCGTCAGGCGGCGGACGGCCAACGTATAGCGGGACAGCCACCAGACCGACGCCGCGCCGCTGACGATCAGGACGACGACCAGGGTTACGGCGAGCCAGTCCCAGATGGTTCGAGGGCGGATGAGCGTCAGTTGGAAAGCTCCTCTTCTTCGTTCAACAGCCGCTTGGCGGCATCATCGGTCTTCGACGCAGCCGCCCGGCCCTGAGTTCGCGCGTACATCCAGGCTGTCGCGAAGATGACGACGATGAGCCCGAGCGACACCCACCTGGGAATCTCGAACGCGATATACCCGGAGGCATGCAGGAACTCGATCAGCAATTTGATTGCCACCCACGCGATGATGATGAACGCGCCGTCCACGAGCGGCGGATAGCGTTCGACGAGCGACAGCAGTTGCCCGATCACGAGCCGCATCATCACGATGCCGAGAATGCCGCCGGTGAGAATCACCCATAGCTTCGGGGACATCGCCACCGCGACCAGAATCGAATCGATGGCGAAGACGACGTCGGTCAGCTCGACTTTGACGACAGTGGCCCAGAACGCGGTCATGCCCAGCCAGGGACGCGCTTTCGGGGGCAACCGCCGCACCTGCGGATCTTTGTTACCGATAAAGTGCCGGTACGTCAGGTAGATGAGGTAGCCGCTGCCGACCAGCTTCACCCACCACAGGCCAATGAGATAGACCGCAGCCAGCGTCGCAGCCGACCGAAACGCGAACGCTCCGAGAATCCCGTAGTGCAGGGCTTTTCGCTGGTCCTTCTTGGGCAGGCCGAGGACCAGCACCGCCAGCACCATTGCGTTGTCCGCGCTGAGCAAACCCTCCAGCGCGACGAGGAGCGCGATGGTCAGGAGGTCGGTGGGTTGAATCATGCCCATGCCCAGTATGGATCACCGAAAGTTGACATGATTCGTATCAATGCCTACACTTGAATCGGCGCAACCTTTGCACGCGTGAGATCAACGCATGCCGCTCGACCAGGACCTTTACTTCATCAGCATGGCCGCACGGATGCTTGGGATGCACCCGCAGACGCTGCGCAAATACGAGCGCCTGGGCCTGGTCCGCCCGACGCGGACCATCGGCAGCATGCGGCTGTATTCGCGCGACGAGCTCGAGCGGCTGAAAGGGATCAAGCGGCTGGTGGACGAAGCGGGGATCAATCTGGCGGGAATTCAGCGGCTGCTGTCGATCGCGGAGGTGATGGAGCGCATCCGCCCGCTGGTGCGCGACGAAGCGCTGGCGGCGCGCGACGGCCGGCGCCGTCTCGTACAGGCACTCGATGAGCTGAGCCGAATGCTCGGCTTCGATTAGGCGTTCGATGGATTTCAAGGATTACTACTCCACGCTGGGGGTCGCCAAGACGGCGACGGGCAAGGAAATCAAGCAGGCGTACCGCAAGCTGGCGCGCAAGCACCACCCGGACGTCAATCCCGGCAATCAGTCCGCCGAATCGAAGTTCAAAGAAATCAACGAGGCGCACGAAGTCCTCGGCGATCCGGAGAAGCGGAAGAAATACGACGAGCTCGGCGCCAACTGGCGGATGTACGAGCAGGCCGGCGCGGGCGGCGGGCCGGGAGCCGGACCCCAGGGCGGCGCGTACAACGTGCACTTCGGCGGCGGGGCGCCGGGCGGCGGCTTCCGGACGATGACGGAAGAGGAAATGCGCGAGATGTTCGGCGACGCCGATCCATTCTCGGATTTCTTTCACACGTTTTTCGGCGGCAGCATGGGCGCGGAAGGGGCGCGCGGCGGCCGCAAAAGCGCCCGCAAGGGACGCGACTTCGAGCAGGAGATCCAGCTCGGTCTCGAAGACGCCTTCGGCGGCACGATGCGCCGGTTGTCGATCAAGCAGGACGGCCACGCGCGAACCGTTGACGTGCGCATTCCTCCAGGCGTCGCCGACGGATCGCGCGTCCGCGTCGCGGGCGAGGGCGAACACGGCGCCGGCGGCGCGCAATCCGGGGACCTGTATCTGCGGATTCGGGTGGCGCCGCACGCGCAATTCGAACGCAAGGGCAAGGACTTGTACAAGCACGTGACGATCCCGCTCACGACCGCCGTCCTCGGAGGCGAGGTCGACGTGACGACGATTGCCGGCAAGTCGCTGCGGCTGAAGATCCCTCCGACGACTCAGCACGGCCAGGTGTTGCGCCTGAAGGGCCACGGCATGCCGGCGGTCGGCAAACCTGACGAACGCGGCGATCTGTACGCGACCATCGGCGTCGAGCTGCCGCGCCAGTTGACACCCGAGCAGCGCACGCATTTCGAGGCGCTCCAGAACCTCGAGAAGAACGCAAAACAAACGGTCGGGAGCTGACTGTCATGAATATCAACAAGTTCACCGAAAAGGCGCGCGACGCCGTCGCCGAGGCGCAGCAGCTCGCCGAGCAAATGAATCACGCGCAGATCGAACCGGAGCATCTGCTCGTCGCGCTCATCGAGCAGAAAGAGGGCATCATTCCGGAGCTGCTGCGCAAGATGGCGGCCGACCCGGCGGCGGCCGGCCGCGGCGCCCGCGATTTGCTCGCGAAGTTCCCTCAGGCCTACGGCGGGTCGCAGCCGGGCATCTCGCCGAGGCTCAAGCTCGTGACCGATCTCGCACAGGCCGAAGCCGATCGCCTCAAGGACGAATACGTCAGCACAGAGCATCTCTTCGTCGCCATCGCGTCCGAGACCGGCCGCTCCCCCGCCGCCCGGTTCCTGCAGCAGCAGGGGATCACGCGCGACAAGATCTTCCAGACGCTCACCAGCGTCCGCGGTTCGCAGCGCGTCACGAATCAGAACCCCGAAGGCACCTACCAGGCGCTCGAGCGGTACGGCCGCGATCTCACCGAGCTCGCGCGGCGCGGCAAGCTCGATCCGGTCATCGGCCGCGACGAGGAGATCCGCCGCGTCATTCAGGTGCTCTCTCGCCGCACCAAGAACAATCCGGTCCTCATCGGCGAGCCGGGCGTCGGCAAGACCGCCATCGTGGAAGGGCTTGCCGCGCGTATCATCAAACAGGACGTGCCGGAGGGTCTGAAGAAAAAGAAGG
>JBGPKK010000178.1:0-9594 GCA_041485905.1 Vicinamibacteria bacterium | reverse complement strand
TGCCTGAGGAGCGAATGGGGGAATCCTCCCATCGGGTGGATCGACGATCAGCGACGTGCGGCCGTCAGACAGTTCAGTGCCGCGCTGAACAAAGAGCTGGTTGTACGCGCCCGCGACGTCCTTCTCGGTGCCGCGAGCCGATCGATCCTCGCGGCCGGGACGTGCCAGTACTTCAGCGACGACTTTGGCCGCCTCCTCAGGCGTGAGGACCGGCTTGTTGGCGAACCGGGCCGGTCGCTGCAAGGGCGTCAGCGTTTCGCCGCTCCAGATGCCCTGCAAGTCGGGATCGCCCCACGCCGTGCGAAATGCCTGTCCAGGACTTGCTGCCGACTGGCCCGACTGCGCGTGTGTGGCAACAACAAGCCCTTCAGCCAGGAACGCCAGCGCGGTGATCAGCACGAAAAAGCGAGAGGCCATCACATCCCTCCCTCGAGCGGGTCCATGATACATCCAGGACGCGCGGTACGGCTTGACATCGAGACCTGAGTTCCACGACAGTGCTCGCGGTAAACCGTCTGTTCTCGGGTATCGAAGGGAGCTGCGCATGCGGAACCGCTTCCGAGAGGCGCTTGTCGCGATCGTGACAGCCTTGGTCGTCGGCGTTCTTGCTTTGTCTATGAAGCAAACCGCCGGTCAAACTGCAAGGCCTCAGGCCCCGTTGGACGCACAGACCCCAGGGGGGCCGCAAGTGCCGCGCACGGTCGGCGGAAAACCGGACTTCAGCGGCGTCTGGCAGGCCAACAACGGCGCGAACTGGGACCTGCTGACCCATGCCGCGCGTCCGATGGTGGCTCAGCCCGGTGTGTACAAAGACGTGCCGGTGCTGGCCGCGCCGGTCGTTGCGCTGGGCGCGATCGGCTGGGTGCCGCCCGATGTCGGCGTGGTCGAGGGCGACGAAATCCCGTACCAGCCGTGGGCGGCGAAGCGAAAGAAGGAGAATTTCGACAACTGGCTGGACCGCGATCCGGAAATCGCGTGCTACCTGCCGGGCACGCCGCGCGCCATGTACATGCCGTACAAATTCCAGATCATTCAGAGCACGAACAAGATCATGATGGTCTTCGAGTTCGCTGGCGCCGTGCGCACGCTTCATCTGGACGAGGTCGCCCCCTACCCGGCCGAAGCCTTCATGGGACACTCCGTCGCAAAATGGGAAGGCGACACGCTTGTGGTCGACGTCTCGAGCTTCACGGCGCAGACGTGGTTCGACAGGTCAGGGGACTTCCATAGCGACGCCCTCCACGTGGTCGAACGGTACACTTCAATCAGCCGCGACGCGTTCCACTACGAGGCCACGATCGAAGACCCGAAGGTGTTCACCCGCCCCTGGAAGATCAGCATGCCGATCTATCGTCGTCTCGAACCGAATGCGCAGTTGATGGAATTCAGATGCCAGGAGATGGCGGAGGAGACCGCCTTGGGGCACCTCCGCAAGCAACAACTGGTCAGGCGATGGACGGGAAAGACGATGAGAATTGACGTCACGCGGAGAGTGCCGCGAGGCGAAGCGGCATACGAGCGTCACGTGGACGGCAATCCGCCGTAGGGAGAACCTTTATTCGGAGGCGGGCACGCTCCCGCTCGTCGCGCGATAACTACTTTGTGATGGACGCCAGTTTTTTCGCGAGTTCGACGGCGGAGGCCTCCATTACGCCCTTACCAGAGATCCAACCTGAGTGGACCACTGACGCCGCGACCTCTCCGCTCCGGTCTAACGCAATCACGACGTTCGCCATGCCGCCGATTTGGTGGACCAATACGAGGTAATCGCGTCGAGCATCTGTTCTGTCGACGAATTCGATCGACAGCCCGGCCTCTGGTTGTGCCGTCTTCAGGTCTTCGATGAACCACGTTTTGAGTTGGACCGAGCTGCTGGAGACCGCAATCCGCAGCGGCTTCGCCGTTTGAGCGGTTGCGGGACCGAACGACGCGACGCACAGGGCGACGACGAGTATCACAGTCTTCATCTTGGCGACCTTCCGCTGTGAATTGTGAATTTCACTGTTCCGGGGCCCCGGTGCCGGACGAACCCACGAACAGCGTTCGCCCATCGGCGAACGTGAGGCTCCTGCCGTTCGCCCTATGCGTTCCGTCCTTGGCGCGGTAACCGTCGACGACGATCTTCGTTCCCGTTGCGAGCGACTCCTTCGTAAAGCCCCGCCGGTAGAGCACGTTGGGCGTGCCAGCCTCGATCGCCCATCGTTCGACTTTGCCGCCGGCCGCGGGCACGTCGATGTGGATCCACGCGTGCGGGTTCACCCACTCCATCTTCACAACGGTTGCGCCCTCGAACTTCACCGGCTTGCCCGCATCGAATTCCGCTGCGAACGCGTGGTGCGCCCGCGCGGGTGTGACCAGCAGAGCCGGCAGGAGACCTACCGCGATCGCGACGCCTGCTTTGATTCGCATGCAATCACCTCATCACTACTTGGCGCGTCCCTTGGGTCCTTCGGCGATCGTTTGCAGACGGTACAGCGACTCGAGCGCTGTCATGTACAAGGTCCGGCGTTCTGGTCCAGCGAACGCCACATTGCGCGCGACGGACGGAACGTGAATCGTCCCCAGGTACTGGCCTTTGGGATCGACCACTTGCACGCCGGACGCCGTCGCCACGTAGAGCCGGCCCTTCGAATCGAGCGCCATGCCGTCAGCGCGACTTCGCGGGCCGAGCGACCCCTGTTCGGGCTCACGCAGTTTCGCGAACGGACGCTTGTTCCTGACGCCGCCGTCAGGTTGCACGTCGAATGCGTACACGTACTCGCCTTCGGTGTCATCGACGTACAGCGTTCGTTCGTCGAGACTCAATGTGATCCCGTTCGGTCTTCTGATCTGATCGTCGAGCAGCAGCACCCTTCCGTCCGGCCGGATGTACTGAACATTGCCCGGTTCCTTGGGCGCAGCGTTCGGCGACGGTCGAGGCGCCGGATCGGTGAAGTAGATGCCACCCTTCTTGTCGGCGATGAGATCGTTGGGCGATCGCAACGGTTTGCCAGAGGATTCGGAGGCGAGCGAAGTCACGCGACCGTCCGGGGTCACGGCGGTAATCCGGCCGCCGCCGCCTTCGGCCCCCAACAGCCGGCCATCCGTCAGCAGGAAAAGACCGTTCGTGCCGTTGGTGTTCTCGCGCCGGATCGAAATGGCGCCGGTCGGATCAAGCTTGTAGGTGCGATTCGCGGTGATGTCGCTGAAGTACAGCCCCCCGTCGGGTGTCGCGACCGGCCCTTCGAGGCCTTGAAATCCTCCGCGGACCAGCTCCACGGCGGCATCGGCTGCAACGACGCCCGGGATCGCCGCTTGCCGCGGCGACGGATTCTGAGCCCGGCCGACGACCGCGAACAACACGACGATCAGCGCCGACAGCCGCACCGTGCGGTTCATGAAAAGCCTTTGATGTCCTTGAACGGGCGGATCATAGCACCGTGCCGGGCTCGCCATTGACGAGCCTCGTGTTTCCAAGGTGAGAGGGCCGACGACACCTTGCGGGCTAAACGGCGGTTCAGCGACTGGCGGATTCCATTTCTCAGGTCCGGCTGAAGCCGGACACTACGTACGATCGTACGTTCATCCTACGGTTCCCGGGCGTTGTTGACCGCCGTCGGCTTCGCTTTCCGCTCATCCACGAGCCGCTGGAATTCCGCGTCGTCCAGATAGACGACGTCGATCCAGACCTGGAGCATGTCGTCCACGCTGCGCTCGCCGAAGCCGACCCACATGTTGGGATCGGGATTCCGGCGATTCGCCGCCGTGTTGTCGTGGACGCCGATCATGTGCAGCACCGTCCCCGCCGGCAGGAGCGGCGCCGCCGCATCGGCGTAGACGTAGTTGATGTGCCAGTTGAAGTCGAAGTGATCAACCGAGCTGAGGATCTGCGTCCTGTTAGTGGTCGGGTCGATCGCTTCGAGCGTCATCGCGCGGCCGCGCATGTGCATGTGCGGCTGGAACGCGTCGATGCGCGCGTTCCTCGGCAGACGGAAGTAGCCATCCGTCCGGACGACGGTGTTGGGCGGAACCTCGAGCTCGTCATTGGGAATGTTCCGCACCGGCAGCGACCGCACCTGGTATTTCGGCGTCACACCCTTTGGATAGAACTTGAATGCGATCGTCGTCTTGTTGTGCTGCTCCGCGCCGACGGCGAAGTAGTGCATGTCGAACCGGAACCGCGTGCCCGCCTTCAGCAACCGGCCGGTGTTGTCGCCGAAGATGTCGCCGTATTTCCCGACCGCGTACTCGTGAAGCAGGACGCCGCCCTCCGGGGTTCCCTCGGGCGCATCCGGCTCGATTGCGTAGACCACGGCGTGATGGACGATCTTCGGATTGCTCGGCTTGATCTCCATCGCCTTGATCCAGCGATCCTCCGTCAGCTTCGCTTCGCCGAACTGATCGATCCACCAGTCCGGTCCGTTGGGGTACATCACGAAGTCGTTGCTGGTCGTGACCTTCAAGTCGGGCTCGCCGATGAACCACTCGGCTTCCGGCCGGAACGTCAGCGGCTTCGGCAGGTCGGCCGGATTGCCCTGCGGGGCACCGCTTTCCACCCAGCGAACGACGGTCGCGATCTCGTCGTCTTTGAGCGAACGGTCGTTCTTGTACTGACGGATGCCGACCGTCTTGTCGAGATGCCAGGGCGGCATCTCGCGACTGGCGACGCGCTGCTGAATCGCGCGGGCCCACGGCCGCACTTCTTCGTACGTCACGAGCGACATCGGCGCGGACGTCCCCTGGTGATGGCAGGTCTGGCACTTCGCCTGGAAGATCGGCGCGATATCCCGGGCGAACGTGACCTGCGCGGGTGACGCAATCGTCGCGTGCGCGCGGCTCTCGCCCTGGACGCTGATCGCCACCTGCGCGTTCGTCCAGCAGCAGTGATAGCCGAAGTTGCCCGCCGCTTCGCCCGACCCATCGTCGACAACCGCCTGCAGAAGATACTCGCCTGGCTCGCTGAAACTGGCGATGGTGGACGACGTGCCGCCGGCGACGCGCGACTGCGGCGCGCTGAACGTCACCGCTCCCGGACCGCGGTACTTCGCCCACATCACCGTCATGCCGACCGGTTCGCCGCGCCGCTTCGGCAGGCCATCGTCGGTCGCCGAGACGGTCAGCGTCAGCGAGCCGGGGGCCGCCAGTGTCTGAGCCGACGCCTGCAGGTTGACCACGGGCGGCAGATTCGAGCTGACCTTCTCGCTGTTGCCGCCGCGCGTCGTGCGCAGACGGTCGATCTGCCACACCGGTTTCAGCGTCCCGACCACCTTCTGCGTCTGGCCGTGGGCGGTGAGCGCCCACACCAGCGTCCGATCGCCGAATTCCTTCGGCACGTTGACGCTGAAGACGTCCTTGTGTCGCCGCGGCGTGAAATGCGTCGGCTGCCCGCGATCGGCGCCCGGATCGAACGTGTTGCTCGGCCCGACGGACAGGTCGATCTCTTCTTCGTAGTTCCTGTTCATGTAGCCGAACCACATGTTGTAGGAACCGTCCGGGTTGACGTCGAAGCCTTCGTACACGGGCGCCACGCCTTGACCTGACGCGTGGCGGAGGGTGACGAGCTGGGACGCGCCGGACTGTGCGAAGAGCGGGAGCGTCGCAACGGCCGCGAAGATGGCGGAGAGTCGAAGCGCGTGGCTCACCATGTTCGACCTCCAGAGGATGCAGGAATGCAGGCCGTGACTAGGGTTTAGTTTGACCGGGTGCCGCCGCAGCGACCGAAATGGTCACGTCCGTTCTTTGCGACAGCTGCCCGTCGCTGGCCGTTGCGACGAGCGTGTACGTGCCGGGCACCTCGAAACGCGCCGTTGTCGTGGCAGTCCCGTTGGTCACGGGAATCGAACCAGCCGGATCGAAGGTCACCTTGGCGGGGCCGCGATACTCGAACCAGGTGACCGTCAAGCCGCGCGGACGCGCTCCGCCAATGCCGTTGGTCTGCCCCTGACTCGCTCGTCCGCGCGCCGGCGCGATCGCCCGGACAGGCGGCGTCCTCGGCTTCGGCAACCCATCGTCGGTGACCCTCGCGGTCAACGTCAGCGGGCTCGAGACGCTCGGCCGCGCCGGCGGCGAGAGGATGATCGCCGGCGGCTTGTTGGGATCCTCGTCGCCGAACGCCACGGTGTTGCCGCCGCTCATGACGATGCGCTCGTTGATTTCCTGGACGGGCAGCAAATCTCCGTACGCTTTTTCCGTGCGGCCGTTCGCCACGATCGTCCAGGTCAGCACCTGCTGACCCCAGTCCTGCGGCACACGGACACGAAAGAGTCGCGCCCGCCGGCGCGGGAGGAAGTAGGTCGGCTGTCCGCGATCGGGGCCTCCCGGCTCAATCAGGTTGCCGGGACCGGCGGGAATCGCCAGTTCTTCTTTGTAGTTTCGATTGAAATAGCCGAACACCAGATCGAAGCTGGCGTCCGGGTTGCGGATCCATCCTTCGTACACCGGCACGACGTCCTGACCCGAGTCAAACTTCGTTTGGGACACCTGCGTGGGCAACTGCGGCAGCTGCGCGTCGACATGCGTGAGTGTCCCGAGCGCCAGGCCGCTGCCGACCGCGAACGCGATGAGACGTACACGCTTCGTCATCGTGCGCCGGTCGTGACGGGTCGTGACGGCTCGTCGCCCTTTCGTGCGGCGACGCGTCGATCGTAGTCGGCTTGATCCAGATAGGTCAGGCTGACCCAGGCAAACGCCATCTCGTCGATGGTCCGCTGCCCGCTGCCCACCCAGTTCTTCGGGTTCGGGTTGTACTTGTTGGCCGCTGTGTTGTCGTGCCACGACGTGACGTGAATGATCGTGCCGGCCGGCAGCAGGGGCGCGACTTCGTCCGCGTACGGGTAGGTGATGTGCCACCCGAACTGGTAGTTGCTGACGCAACTGAGCGTCTCGGTCCGCGCGGGACCGGGACGCGCCGAGTCCGCCCGAACGTCCGGGTAAATGGCCTCCATGCACTGCGCCTTGCCGCGGTTGTGCATATGCGGCTGGAACGCCGAGATCAGGGCTGGCTTCGACAGCCGGAAGTAGCCGTCGTTGCGCGTGACCTCGCCGGCTGGAAGGTCGAGGTCGGCCACATCCCCCATGTGCTGCGTGAACGCCACGTACTTCGGCACGGCCCCTTTCGGGAACAGCTTGAGCCCGAGCGAGGCCTGTACGTCGGCGGGCTCGCCGTACGGATGCAGGTGCAGGTTGAAATTGATCTTCGACCCGGCTTTGATCAAGCGACCCGAGTCGCGCGGGAAAATGTCGCCGTTCTTCCCCACGGCGTACTCGTTGAAGAACAGACCGGTCGGGTCGTCTTCGTCTTCGATCAGGTTCGTCGTGATGTGGTGCGCGACCCGGAACGCCTGCGCTTCGGGCTTGGTCTCGACGGCCATGACGTACATGTCTTCTTTGAATCCGGGATCGATCAGGACGTCGATGAATTCATCAGGTCCCGTCGCGCGCAGCTTATACGGCCTCGGCATCCGGATGATGATGTCCGGCTTGCCGATGTGCCACTGGTCGAGGTCGCTGAACTGACGGGGTGGCGGCATGTCCGCCGGATTCCCCATCGGCGCGCCGCCGTCGACCCACCTGGTAATCGTGGCGATCTCCGCATCCGTCAGCGACGGATCGCCCTTGAACTGCGTGATCCCGACATGCCGGTCGATATACCAGGGCGGCATCTCGCGATTGACAACCTTCTGCATGATCGAGCGCGCCCAGGGCCGCGTCTCTTCATAGGTCAGGAGCGACATCGGCGCGATGGCTCCCGGGCGATGGCAGTTCTGACATGAGCGCTGCAGGATGGGCGCGACGTCCTTCGTAAACGTGATCGGACCCGTTCGCGCACTGCTGGTTGAATCCTGGGCCAGTGCCGCAGGGTGCGAGTACGCCACGGCCGACCCGACACACGCGATTGTGAAGGCAACGCGCGCGCAATGAATTCCGAGGAGTCGTCTGCGGATCATGGTGACCTCGCGAGCATTCTCAGACCATCTGACTCCGTTGTCAACGTTAGTAATACTTGGTCGGATCGCACATTTCCCTAACGAATCGTGCGTGATGTGATTTGATGACATTGCACGGTTCAAGTGATTTCGGTACGCTGGTTCGCAGTGCTGCTGCCGCGGAATGCGCCGGCATGGTTGGACCGCTTGGCAGGGTGGATCATATGGGTGCGTTTTTTCACGACCTGCGAACCTCGCTGCGGGCGCTGGTGCGAAGTCCTGGTTATGCCGCCGCCTGCGTCACGGTTCTGGCGCTCGGAATCGGAGCCAACACCTCCATATTCAGTGTGGTCTACGCGGTGGTCCTGAAGCCGCTGCCGTACCCGAATACGAATCGGCTGGTCTTCGTGTGGGAAAAACTCCCGTCCTTGCCGAACCCGATCGGCCCGCGTATGCAGGCGCAGCGTGTCGCTTACGTGGAGTGGCAGCGCCAGAGCACCACTTTCAGCGACATGGCCGCGTTTCAGGAAGCGTCACTGAATGAAGCCGGCGTGGAGCGTCCCCGCACCATTTCCACTGGATTCGCTTCGGCCAACCTGCTTCCCCTCTTGGGTGCTCGCGCGCCGCTTGGCCGTCTGTTCCGTGCCGAAGAGGAGCAGAAGGGATCGGATCGCGTCGTCGTCCTCTCCGACGCCTACTTTGACAAGCGCTTCCATCGCGATCCTTCGGCGATTGGCCAGTCCATCACGCTCGGCCGCGCCGACTACACGGTCATCGGCGTGCTGCCGAGCCGTTTTCACCTGCCCGCGATATACGAGGGCGAGGATCAGAAGAAGCCCGAAGTGTGGCTGCCTCTTTCGCGGTTGTGGAATCGCCCGGCCGATGACTCGGCGTTTCAGCTCTATGTGGTCGGCCTGCTGAGGCCGGATGTTTCGCTGGCCCAGGCGCGCGCTGTCATGTCCGGGCTTCAGGCGAGCTTGCACAAGTCTGACGAGGAACGGTACGTGACGACCGATGCCAACGTGTTCCCGTTTAGCGTGGAGGACAAATCGCCGGAGCTGAACCTCGCGCTGTACGTGCTGCTGGGCGCAGTGGGGTTCCTGCTGCTGATCGGTTGCGCGAACCTGGCCAACCTCACGATGGCGCGAGCCACGCGCCGAGCACGCGAAATCGCCATCCGCCGAGCCCTGGGCGCGTCCCGCGGCCGCATCATCACCCAACTCCTCACAGAATCCTTACTGGTATCGCTGGCCGGCGCCGCCGTGGGCGTGCTCCTCGCTCAGGCCACGATCAAGGGGCTCGGGCTCTACCTCCCCGTCCCGAGGCCAGAAGACATCGAGCTGAATTGGTCCGTCTTCGCCTTCGCCGGCAGCGTGAGCATCTTGACAACGTTGCTGTTCGGGCTCGCGCCTGCCATCACCGCCTCGCGCTCCAGCGTGAACGAGGCGCTCAAGACCAGAGGAGGCGGGGGGGCGTCCGCCGCACTCTCGCGCAGCCGCCAGGCCCTCACCGCGGCCGAAGTGGCTCTGGCCCTGACCCTGCTCTGTGGAGCCGGACTCCTCATCCGCGGCTTCGTGAAACTGGTCCAGGCCGGCGTCGGATTCAATGCGGCGCAACTGGCCGTGGTCGACGTGGACCTGCCCGAGATCCGCTATCCCGACGCCGCCAGCCGTGCCCGCTTCTACGACGC
>JBGPKK010000177.1:0-9603 GCA_041485905.1 Vicinamibacteria bacterium | reverse complement strand
GGGCTCACCTCTTCCGGATCGGCCAGATTGAGGTTGGCTCCGCCTTCAACCAGATACCGCGCGCAGTCCACACATCCTTCGCGGGCCGTGTAGAGCAGCGGAGTGAGTCCGCCCGCAGGACGGTAAATGGCGCGAGGCTCAGCGGTGACCTGGCGCTGCCAGTTATTCACCTTCGATCGGGCGTTGACGTCCGCCTTGGCGGCGACGAGCTCCTTCACCATCGCCGGCTGGCTTTGTGCGGCGGCCCACATCAGCGCGGTCTGACCGCGCCACTGTTCCACGGCGTTGACCTTCGCGCCTCCGCGCAGCAGGGCTCGGGCCGCATCGACGCGGCTGGTGCGCGCAATGACCATCAGCGCCGTCATCCCGTCGGCATTCGCTGACTCGACATCGGCGCCCGCCTTGAGCAGCCGTTCGATCATCGGGGCATCGCCAGTGATCGCCGCTTCCGACATCGGCGTGGCGCCATAGTCGTTCTTTGCGTTCACTTTCGCGCCGGCGCGAATGAGGCGCTCGGCCAGATCGAGATCGTTCTGGTGAACGGCCCAGTGAAGCGCCGTCGTGCCGTCGGCTTCGGGCGCGTTCACGTCGGCGCGCTTGTCGATCAGAGCGATCGCCGCGGCTTTGTCGCCCGATTTGACCGCATCGACGAGCGGCAGAGCGGCGAGCAGCAGTGCGAGAACGGTGGTCAGCATCACAGCTCCGACATCAACCCGTTGCTGTTGCCAACCTTCTCCTCGGGAATGCCGGCGCGCTCGAGCAGCGTGGCCAGGAGGTTCGCCAGCGGCGTCTGGTCCGCATACTTCAGGTGCTGGTTGCCTTTGAGCTTCCCGCAACCGCCTCCCACCACGAGCGTCGGCAGCGGGAAGTGGTTGTGGGCGTTGCTGTTGCTCATGTTGCTGCCGTAGAGCAGGATCGAATGATCCAGCATCGAGCCGTCGCCGTCGGGCATGGCCGCGAGCTTGGCCAGGAACCTGGCGAACGCCTGACTGTGGTACGTCTGAATCTTGACGAGCTTTTCTTTTCTCGCTTTGTCGTTCTGGTGATGCGACAGCGGATGGAAGGCGTCCGCTACGCCGACGTGGTTGTAAGTCTGGTTGCTGCCTTCGCCCGCCATCATGTAGCTGAAGACACGCGTGAGATTGGCCTGATACGCCAGCGCGATCATGTCGAACATCAGCGTCACGCGCTGATCGAACGTGCTGCCGATGGGCACGTCCGGCAGGTCGAGGCTCGTCAGATCGCGTTCTTCCATCTTCTGGATCCGGCGCTCGATCTCGCGCACGCTCTCCAGGTAGTCGCCCAGACGCGCGCGATCCTGTGCGTCCAGCGTCTTGCGAAGATCGGCGGCCTCCGCGGCCACGAGATCGAGAATGCTCGAGTACTGCTTGGCGATGGCCTTCCGTTCTTCGGGCGTGTCGCCCTGACCGAAGAGCCGCTCGAAGAGCTTGCGCGGATCGGCTTCCATCGGCAGCGGAGTGGTCGGCGTCCGGAACGAGATCGTGGCGCCGTAGCTGCATCCGTAGTTACGGTCGCACGCGCCGCCGTTGCCGCCGCGTCCTTCACTGGCGACTTCGAGCGAGGGGAGCGGGGTATCCTGACCAAGATGCGCGGCGGCCAGTTGATCGACGGTGATGCCGCCGTGCGGCTCTTGCCCTTCCGGAGGCGTCACGCAGCTCAGCCAGGTTCCCGGACTGAGCGCATGCACGGGCGGCGCGATGGCGCCCTTGTTCTCGAGCCCGCTCACGATCGTCAACTGTTTCTGAAACGGCGCGAACGGCTTCAGGATCGGCGTCAGCTCGAAGCCCGCGCCTTCGGTCGCGGGGGTCCACTGTTCCATGATCGCGCCGTGGGGGAGATACATGAACCCCATGCGCGGCTTGGGACTCGCGGCAGTCTGGGCCAGCGCGGTCCAGGCCGGGATCATCGCGTCCAGCAGCGGCAGGCCCACGGTGACGCCCGCGCCGCGCAGAAATGTGCGGCGGGAGAGATGCTTCTTGGTGATGAACATAATCTTCACTCCGCGTTCAATAAACAAGCTAGTTGACACTCTCAGCCATTTTCCGCATTTGAAACGGAGCGCTGCGAACGATCCCCATGACGATCGACGAGAAACGGTAGTTATCGCGCGCGGCGTCGCGCACGATCGCGCGAATGGCCGGCATGTCGTAGTACTCCACGCTTCGTCCCAGCGCGTACGTCATCAGCTTTTCCGTCATCGTCTGCACGAACTGCTCGGGACGCTTCATCAGCGCCTTGCGGAGATCGGCGGGCCCGTTGACCGCGCTGCCGTCCACGAGCTTCCCCGAAGCGTCGATGGCCGTGCCTGCGTAGCGGTCCTTCGATCGCCATTCACCGATGGCGTCAAAATTCTCGAGCGCGAAGCCGAGCGGATCCATGACGCCGTGGCAGGCGTTGCAGGACGGCTTGGCGCGGTGCTGCTCCATGATCTCGCGCACCGAGCGGGCTTTCTCGCCGTCCTTGTTTTCCTTGAAGGCCTCGACATCGGGCGGTGGCGCGGCCGGCGGCGTCCCGATGATGTTCTCCAGGATCCAGGCGCCGCGCAGCACCGGCGCCGTGCGGTTGGCGTACGAGGTCGTCATCAGCACGCTGCCTTTTCCGAGCAGGCCCCAGCGGTTGGGGTCGGCGAGCGTCACGCGGCGGAATCGGTCGCCGCGCACGTTCGGAATCCCGTAGTGCAGCGCCAGGCGTTCGTTGACGAACGTGTGGTCGGCAGTCAGCAGATCCAGCACGCTCCGGTCTTCGCGCAGGATGCTGTCCACGAACAGTTCGATCTCGCGTCGGAACGCTTCGCGCAGGCCTTCGTCAAAATTGGGAAAGACCACCGCGTCCGGATCGATCTGGTCGATCCCGCGCACTCTCAGCCATTGGAACGCGAAACTGGTGACGAGCGATTTCGATTTCGGATCCGCCAGCAGTCGATGGACCTGCGCCTCGAGAACTGCCGGCTCGGAGAGATGGCCATTCTCGGCAACCTCGAGCAGGCGATCGTCGGGCATCCGGCCGGACAGGAAGAATGAAAGGCGCGAGGCCAGATCGAGATCGCTGATGCGGTAGACGGAGCCCGGCGCGACCTTGTCCGGCACGCGCTCGGCGCGGAAGAGAAACTTCGGACTGGCGAGAATGGCTGTCAACCCGTCCCGGATGCCCGTCTCGAAATCCGTCTCTCTCCCGCTGTGGTAGAAGGCGAGCGGTGCCTCGAGGTCGCGATCGGTGATGGGGCGGCGAAACGCGCGGCGCGCGACGTTCGAAAGGATATTCGTGGCGCACGACAGCTCGTCGCGTCCGCTCGCAGGATGGCAGGCGAAAATCCGCCGGCGGCTGGGCGTTTCGCTCAAGCCCGCCGGATTGAACGGGCCGACCACTTCGACGCTGCCCACTCTCGGAATCCGCTCCTCGCCTTGGCCGGGCTTGAACGAGCTCAGCACCTCGTCGGATTCCGCGAACGACCTGGCGATGAAGGTGACGCCGATTCTGTGCGGCCCCGCCGTCACCTTGAACGGGATGTTCTGGAATCGGCCGTTGACCCCGGCCACGGCAGCGGCCTGCTTCTGATCGATGGCCTTCATGTCTTCCTCGCCGCCGATCTGCGCCGCGAACACTTTTGCGCCATCAATAGTCGCTACGAGCGTGTGCCGGAACTCCATGCCGCGCACGTAACCCGCCGTCGCGAGACCGCCGACGTTCAACTTGTATTCGCCGTCGGCGGGAAACAGATGCTCGACCAGCAGCCCGCCGCGAGTGCCGAGCGGCAGGCCGTCGACGCGCGCGCTCTGATCGGTGCCGCGCGCCGGACGGTAGGTGGCGCTCGCCGGTCTGGGCGATGGATTGCCAATCGCCCGGGTGCTGACGATGCGCGCCGCCGAGATGTACTGATCGAGGAACGAGGGCGACACCTTCAGCACGCTGGCCACGTTGTCGAAGCCGTCCGCTTCATCGTCTTGCGGCAGGAACGCGTTGGCGTCGATGTGCAATCCGAGCAGGTCCTCAATGGCGCCGCCGTATTCGGCGCGATTCAATCGATGCAGCGCGATGCGTCCGGGATTGGGGTTGGTGGCGGCCGCCTCGTCGAGCGAGTGCTCCAGCCACGACACGAACGCGTCCACGGATGCCTGCTCCGGCCGGCGCACGCCGGGCGGGGGCATCATGCCTCCCCTCAGCTTGCGCACCGCCTTTTCCCATACGTCCGCGTGGCTGGAAAGCTGCGCGAGGTCCAGCGTATCGAACATCACGCCGGCGGTCTTCGCGCGCTGGTTGTGGCACGCCACGCAGTACTGGTCGAGGAGCGCACGCTGGGGTGATTGCGGGGAAGTGGCCGTGGCGGGCTGTTGCAACGGATCGGCAGCGCGCAGGCTGCCTGATCCGGACGCGAGGACCGCAAGCGCCACGGCAGCCGGTACCAATACGCGCCGCATTACACGATTCCTCCCAGTTCACGAACGTGCAGCCACATGCTTCGATAGGCGGTGGTGACAAACAGGTCGGGTTTGCCCCACGTGGCGTCGAACTCTTTGGTCGGCGCCGCGGCGATGATGTCTTCGGGACCCATGCCCTGTTTCATCATCTTCGAGAAGCGGTCCATCATCGCGGCGAGCATGTCGTGCTGCGCCTGCAGGTTGGCCTTCGTCTGGATCGGTCCAACGCCGGGAATCACGCGCGTGTCGGCGTTCGCCAACGCGAGCAAGGTCTTGTTGGCGGCCACGAGTCCGCCGAGCCAGCCACCGGTGGTGTAATCCGCGATCGGATACGTGCCTACCGCGAGCGCGTCGCCTGCTATCAATACATTGGACGCAGGCAGGAACACGTAGATGGCGGCGTCTGTGTGCGCCTGGCCCAGATGGGCGTACTCGATGCGCTCGGCGCCGGCGGTCATCTTGCCCGACGTGTAAAACGACTGATTCGGCAGCGCCTGCGGCGGCAACGGCTGGTAGGTCCGGTTCTGCCAGTCGACGAAGATCTCGGCCCCGAGATACTGCTTAGTAAACTCGTGCGCGATGATCTTCGCGCCCGCTTTTCCCACCGCCTCGTTCGAGCCGGTGTGCTCGCGGTGCCAGTCCGTATTGAAAAGGGCCTGCACGCGTTTACCGCCGGTCTCGCCGGCGATGGCCTTGAGGAGATCCTCGGATCGGTCGCGAAGACCGCCGTTAACCATCACGAGTCCGTCGGCGCCGGTGACGACGACGACGTTCCCGCCCGCGCCGGTGAAGTGGATGACGTTGTCGCTGAGCCTGGTGGGGATGACGGCCTGGCGGCGCGCTTCGATACGCTCCGGGCTCTGTCCATACACTCTCAACGGCAGGGACAGACCTGCCGCGCCGCCCACTAAAATCCCGAGGAAATCCCGGCGATTTGGTGCGGGGAACATCGACCGAGTGTACCGCGAAACGCCCGCTTCTTTCACGGCTTTCGGTGTGAAGCGGACCCCCAAGCCGAGATCGCCGGAAATGACAAAGTCGTTCTAACCCCGTCGAAAGTAGTCGGGCAGGTCCTTCTTGGTGTCGCGGAGGATGTCGATGATGGCCCGACGATCGACCGCCGAGAGGCGGCTGTACTTCGCGGCTTTGTCAGTGCCGGACAGGATGGTCCACATGCGCTGATAGATTGCCGCTTTCGCGTCGGCTGGCAGGGCCTCGAAGAGCGGCGAGTAGATCATGTAGCTGCACGGATAGCGCATGAGGCGGTGGGTGAGATCCAATTGGCGCAACGACCGTCCCTGCCGATCGCGTGGACCCTGTGCCGCGAACTTCTCTGCGAAGCTCGTCGATCCCCGAACGGCGTCGCCCATCGGCGCTTCGTCGACGAACAACAGGTAATCCACGACTTCTCGTGCCGCATCACCGACGGGAACGGGCTCGTCCACCGAGCCCGCTGTTTTCCCGGTCCGCTTTTCGTACGCCGCGACGCGCGCCTCCCACCCGATGCGACTCAGGAGATTCATCATGTGCATCTGATGTTCGAACACCAGCAGCGCAACGATGTCGCTGTGAGGGGAGAGATAGCCGGCCAGGTCGAACTTGCCGGCGGCGGAGGGCCAGTTGAACGGATTTGCTGCCCGCGGTCTGTCGAACAATTTCTCGAGCTCGACGTTCCCCTGGTGCTCGATCGTCCCGTGATTCCCGGTGACGTACCAGCCACCCCAGCGCTGTTCCAACGGCACGTGATGATCGACTTCGTACTGCCCGACGCTGCGCACCAGCATGCCGGGAACGCCGGTGCTCGCATAGGTGTTGTGGCACGCCAGGCAGCCGTCCGATCGCGTAAACAGCGGTGCGCCGTTCCACGACCGTTCCAGTCTGTAGAAGATGACACCCTGCCGGGGATCCTGCGAGGCGAGCTCGACAAAGCCGCCGCGTACCCAGCCCACGGCGACCGAATCGTTGAAGAAAATCGTGCGCGGGTTGCCGGGGCTGATTCGCGCGGCCTGAACGCTGTCTTTCACGAACACCGCCATCTGCGACTCGACCGGCACGTTGAGCGCGTCGAGAACAGACCGCAGATAGCCCGAGGGGCCGTCGTACTGGAGCCGCGTGGTGCCGTCCCGTATCCGGCGATTCAGCTCGGCAACAGGATCCGTGGTCGGCCTGGCGGCGTACTCAATGGCGGGATGCGCGGTCCAATTGACGAACGTGTCCTTGAGCTGACCCGAATGAACGATGGCGGTTGTCCCAAGAACGGTACAGGCGATCGCAGCGATCGAACAGGCCGACAGGACGGGGCGCATCTATTTATTACAGTACCGGGGTCCGGGACCAATTGCGAGAACGAATCAGCGAGGCTACGTGCGCCCGCACCTCGTCGCGAATCTTCCGTACCTCCGCGAGAGGGAGGTCCTTGGGATCGCGCAGAGGCCAGTCCTCCCGCTCCAGCCCCGGCACGTACGGACACGCGTCGCCGCATCCCATGGTGACCAGGAGCGCCGCGTCGCGAACGAGATCCTCGGTGAGCCGCTGTGGCCGGTTGGCAGAGACGTCCACGCCGGCTTCTCGCATCGCGTCCACGACAATCGGATGGACGCGCGTGCCGGGCTCGGTGCCGGCAGACGAAGCGTTGGCGCGCGATGGGTCGGCCAACTGATTGAAGAACCCCGCGGCCATTTGAGAACGGCCGGCGTTGTGGACGCAGGCGAAGATGACGGTGTCCATCAGGCGCAGCAATCGGGACCGCAGCAGGACTTGTCCTTTTTGTCGTTTTCTCTCCGAGGGCCGCCGGCTTCCGGGCGCGGATGAACGCGCTGGCGAAGCGTCCCTCGATCTGCGGCGCGACGCGGTCCACATCCACGCCGCTCTCCGCGAGAAACGTTCGGGCGTCGTCGATCTGGTACACGCGCCAGGGGTCGATTTCAATCTCCTCGAAGCCGGACGCGGTCAGCTTGCCGACGTATTCCTTCGCGGACTTTCGTCTGAATGTTCGTAGTCATCAAGACGCATGCGTACGCATGCGCATGTCTAAAATAGGCCCGCGTGATATATTTGTCAAGGCGAATATATGAAACGACCCCTGCGCGACATGGCGCATGCGTTCAAAGCGCTCGCCGATACCACCAGGCTGCGGATTCTGGCGCTCCTGCTGACCGGCGAGGTGTGCGTCTGCCACATTCACGAGACGCTGCGCATCCCGCAGTCGAAAGCGTCGCGCCATCTTGCGTACCTGCGGCGGGCTAGGCTCGTCGCCACGCGCAGGGAAGGACTGTGGATTCATTACCGCCTCGCGGCCTCCACCGATCCCGTCCTGAGCACTATCCAACAAGCCGTCACGCATGCGCTCCGACATCTGGACGCCGTTCAGAAGGACGCAGAGCGGCTTCACAAGAAGACCGGCTGCTGCTTGCCCCCGTCGATGGCGATGCCGAGCTTTCCGTGCTGTGGAGAACAGGCGCGGGGGAGCTCGCGGCACGCGGTAAGATAAGGACCGCCCTTGATTGAGTCGTGAAGGCGGGAAGTCGGGCTTTCTAAGGAGATTGCTATGCGTGTCGGTCTTGCGTCTGCTTCGGCTATCGCGGTTGCCCTCGTTGCGGGGGCGCTGCTCAATGCTCAGGGATTTGATCCCGACCGCGTCATCCCGGGCGGCGGCATTTTCGTTCAGGGTTGGACCGGCAAGATCGATGCGTCTTCGGTCCGGCAGGGACGCATGATCAACGATTCGAAGTTGGTCCAGGAGGGCAACGCGCTGCACGTGACCGCCGGTCCGGCGACGACGTACTGGAATCCGGCGAACACGGCGAGCGGCGACTACACGGTGAAGGCCACGTTCCGCGAACCGAAGTTCATGGAGCTCAACAGCCATCCGCATTCGTACGGGATCTTGATCGGTGGCCACGATCTCGGAACCGATCAGATGACCTTTGTATACTGCGTCGCGTACGGCGACGGCACGGCGCTCGTGCGCGGATTCGGTCCGGCGGTGTTTACGCTGCTCAGGCAGACGCCGTTTCCGACGGTCCACAAGGCCGCGGGCGTGGGCCAGCCTGTTACGCAGGAGATCGCCTGGACGGTCAAGGGTAACCGCGCCGAGTGTTCCATCAATGGTGCGGTCGTCGCCGGCTACGACAAGGCCCAACTGGTCGGCGCGGGGAAGATCCAGTCCACCGACGGCGTGTACGGCCTCCGCTTCACGCACAACGTCGAGGCCGTGATTACCGGCTTCGGCATGACGAAAGGCTGAGCGCCGCCTACATGCCGGGCGCTGACTGGTTCCGCCGCATCGCGCTGGGAATGGATGGCGCCATCGAGATCTTCGCGACCCTCCATCACGATCACCAGTCCGGCATGGTGAAGCTCACACCGGAACAGCAGCAGAAGGTCGTGCGGCAGCATCCCGACACGTTCGCGCCCGAGAACGGCGCGTGGGGGCGTGGAGGGTGTACGAAGGTCCGACTGGACGGAGTCGCTGGAGTCGCTGGAGTTAACGACGAGACGCTCGGAGAGGCGATGACCCTCGCCTGGCAGAACATCGTCTCGAAGAAGCCTGCCGCTCGACGCCCAAATTCTCGGCGGACGGGAGCGACGCGACCACCGACACGTTGATGCCGTTCAGAGGCGCATGATGTTGAGCTCAATTGGCCTGCCGCACTTGATCGTGCTGTTCGTCCTCGCGCTCATTCTCTTCGGACCGCGTGGTCGCTTTGGACCGCGAGGCCCGTTTTCGAACTGACCTGCGGAGAGATGTAACGTGCGGGCTAGCGAGCGAGATCGGCGTTAGAATTCGAAGGAAGGAGTGGCCATGCCTGGCACTACGACGGTTGTTCACAGCGACCCAGACATCCTCGGCGGCACGCCGGTGTTCCAGGGCACTCGCGTACCCTTCCGCAATCTCATCGACTACCTGGAACGGGGCTATAGCGTTGAAGAATTTGTGGACGCCTTTCCGTCGGTCACGCGCGAGCAGGTAGTGGCGTCGCTCGAGGCCGCCCATGAAGCATTGAGCGTCCGTGCGCGTTCTGCTCGATGAGCAGTTGCCTCGGCAGCTGGTGCCGTACTTCGTTGGGCACGACGGCCGAACAGTCCAATGCGAACCCAGTCCTCTAAGCTGCTCACGTTTGCAATATTGGGTCTTCTGGTCACGCGGACTGCGGCCCAGCAGGGC
>JBGPKK010000176.1:0-9781 GCA_041485905.1 Vicinamibacteria bacterium | reverse complement strand
CTGCGTGCTCTTTGCCGCCATAGTCCAGTGCGAATCGCGGTGAGAGGATCTCCAAGGCGCAGCTGCTCGGCGAGCTCCGCGGTCGGGAGTGTGGCGAGGCGCTCTGCACCAAGAGCGGGCCTTAGCTCTTCAACGTCTCCGGCCAGACTTGCATCCCCACTTGTTTTCCGGCGTCCCAGAGTTGGCGGTCGAATGTCGCCAGCGTGATTTCTGCGCCGACCGCCTCTTGCCAGGTCAAGGCCGACGCGAGTTGCACCGCGTCATACCCGCGCAACGCGGAGTCCCAGGCGAGGGCCTCCGCCCGGGCCACGAGCGCCTCCGTCACCGGAACCTTCGCGAAGTCCGGCCATTGACTCGCGAACGCGCGCTGCGCCTTCCGCCCCTTGTCCGGTTCGACGATCCCCACCCGGACGGCTTTCGCCAGGGCCGCGGCCACCTCGGCTCGACTGACCAGAGACGTCGCGACGATATCGGCCCTGGCACACAAGTCGGCGGTCTCTCGCGAGCCGCGCTCCGCCACGTAGCGCTTGACCAGCGCGCTCGCGTCCAAATAGACAATCACTCGCGATTCTCGCTGATCAGATCCGCCACCGTTTTCCGGCGGCTGCGTACCCGTGCGACCGGCTTCGTGGGTTTCAGTCGCCGGCCACTCCAGAGAATGCGACCCGCGTTGGAGAGCGCCTCAAGTCGCTCATCCAATGAGCTCGCGTCCGCGATCATCCGTGCGACAGGGCGACCGTGCTCCGTGACGACGATCGTCGCACCGCTCCTGACCTCGCGTACACACTCGCTCAGCTTGGACTTCAGTTCACGTATTCCGATGCGGCGCTCGGCCATACCTTCCCCCAATCAAGCGATGAGACTACATTCTATCACATGCAACCACATCAGCCCATCACGCGCCATACCGGCAATCCTCACATCACGGCACCGACCCAATAACCCGTTCTGCTGCCGTGTACCTGAATCTCGAGATAAGACGTCGACCAGACCGACGCGAGCCCCTGCCGACGCCTGTCGAAGCCTCAGGTGATCCCGGCGCAAGGACAGCCTTGCTCAAGACGGCGATCCTCGAACAGGGCATCGCCATCGAGTGGGCAAACGCGACTACGCCATCCTGCTGTCGCTCGCGACCTACGGGCTTCGCGCCAGGGATGTCACCCGGTCCTTGGCCTTGAATTCTGATATTGCCTGCGATATGATCTATTGTGGTTCATCGAGTCGCTTTAGACACCAACGTGCTGGTGGCGGCACTTCGCAGCGATCGTGGCGCCTCACGGCGTTTGCTGCTCGGCGCCCTTGAGCGACGCTATCAGTTGGTCGCCTCGGTCCCGCTCATGATCGAGTACGAGGCCGTCCTGAGTCGCGACGAGCACCTGCTGGCTTCGGGGCTCTCGGCTGAAGAGGTGCACACCCTCCTGGATGCCGTCGCGATGGTTGCAGAGCCCGTGCGGCTCGCGTACTTGTGGCGTCCGTTGCTGACAGACACGGACGATGACATGGTGCTCGAGACCGCGATCAATGGCCGAGCGAAGGTGTTGGTCACCTTGAATCTGCGCGATTTCACGGCGGCGAAGGGCATGTTCGACGTCGAGATTCTGTCCCCGGCAGGCGCACTCGAATGGTTGAGGAAACGTCCATGAAGAAGAGCAACTTTGCGTTGAGACTGCAGCCGTCGTTAATGGAGGAGGCGCGGAGGGTCGCCAAGGCTGAAGGCGTGGCCATGAACCAGTTGATTAACGTCGCGGTGGCAGAGAAAGTATCCGCCTTGCGCACGGAGGAGTATTTTGCCGAGCGTGCAGCCAGGGGAAACGTCGCGAAGGCCCTTCGGATCCTGAAGCGCGCAGGCGCTGGGAAGCCGCCCGTGGCTGGCGACGAGTTGCCGACGGTGCGGCGTTCCCGATCGGCCAAATAACGATCCGCCCGGATCGCGTTCGCGGGCGTCCTGGACGTTCACGTGCGCTTCATCGCAGCGACGGGCGGCGATCGAAGTCGGGACGTCGCTTGAAGAATCCCGGCGCTTCCACCGTCCCTGACAATCTCCTCTCTGCCCGGCGGGCACATAAGACGCACAACCATCCCAGCGGCGACCCGAGCCCCAGCCCTGACGACATCCTGTTGACTCGTCGCCTGGTTGGCAAAGCTTCCGCCGACTTCCCGGCTGAGGCGTTGGCATGGGAAGGTTGCAGTGTACGGCATATTGCCGTACACTGGGTTCAGGGAGTTTCTTATGCCCACGACTACCAACAGCACTGACGAGCGCCTCGAGGCACGCATCAGCACGGAGCAGAAGCGGCTGTTCAAGGAAGCGGCGACTCTGCGCGGCGTGACGCTGACGGACTTCGTTGTCAGCAGCGTTCACGAGGCAGCGGTTCGCACGCTCGAAGCGCGACACGTGATCGAGTTGAGCCAGAACGACCAGCGCGCATTTGTTGATGCCCTGAGCCGCCCGCCAGCTCCGAATTCGGTTCTCCGCAAAGCATGGGCGCGCCACTCGGCATCACCTGCCCGTTCGCGCAAACGTCGCTTGGCCAAGCGCGCGCGCTAGATACGTCCGTGTCGACAGTGACGGGTGGCTTCATCGTCGAAGTGCTCAGCAAGGAGCATGATCGTGAGGCCTTCGATTGCGGCCATGCGGAGCTGAACGCCTACCTGCGGACTCAGGCTCGCCAGGAAATGGGCCGAGGATCTGCTGTCGTTTACGTGCTCGTGCCGCAGCGCGCGCCGCGCGAGATCGCCGGCTTCTACACCCTGTCGTCATCGTCGGTGCGATTGTCGGACTGGCCGGACTCGGTCCGCAAGAAGTTGCCGCGTTATCCGCTGGTCCCTGTGACCTTGATAGGCCGACTGGCTGTCAGCCGGTCGCACAGGGGACATCGCCTGGGGGAACGGCTGCTCATCGATGCCCTCCAACGTTGCCATGCCGCGAGCCGCGCCGTTGGCTCAGTCGCCGTGATTGTCAACGCCAAGAACGCCGACATTGCAACGTTCTATGCGCGGTACGGATTCGTCGCGCTTCCCGATCAACCGCTTCGTTTGTTCCTGCCGATGAAAACGATCGGCACTCTGACCGAATCGTGATCGTCATCGTCCGTTTGGGAGCCACCTCCGACCCGGGCGCACATGAAGTCCGAGGTTCTCTGGCGCCACAGATTGGCTACAACCCATCGCCGGCCGTGGCCGGCGAAGCTCGGAGGGCGACGAGGAACAGCGCCGCCACTGCGCCTCGACGGCCGAACCACCGCACGCGTCGCCCCGACGGATAGCAGGACGATTGCGGCGACGATGAGGCGCGTCACATGAAGTCGTGATCGACGAGGAAGACCTCAACCCGCTGTCGAATGTCGTCGCGGATCTGACGCACGCGCTCGAGCGGCTGTCCTTTCGGATCGTCCAAGGGCCAATCGCCTCGGCTGACGCCTGGCACCACCGGGCACGCGTCTCCACAGCCCATCGTGATCAGCCACGTGGCGTCCTTCGCCAGCTCCGGTGTCAGCAGGCGCGGCACCGCCGCGTGCAGATCCATGCCGACTTCGCGCATCGCGGCCACGACCTCCGAGTGCACCTGCGGGCCGGGGTTGGTGCCGGCAGACACCGCCCGCGCCTTGCGCGGGGCGGCCAACGCGTTGAAGAACGCCGCGGCCATTTGTGACCGTCCGGCGTTGTGCACGCAGGCGAAGATGACCGTGTGCGGAGTTCCCGGCATCAGCGTACGCTCCCCGGCGTCGAGGGCCGGCCGATCGCTGCGGCCGGCGCGAGTGACGGGTCATGCGTGAAATGCTGGCGCTGGAAATACAGCGACACATTGACCAGCCCGATGAGGACTGGCACCTCCACCAGCGGGCCGATGACCGCCGCAAATGCCGCACCGGAGTGGATCCCGAACACCGCCACCGCCACGGCAATCGCCAACTCGAAGTTGTTGGAGGCCGCCGTGAACGACAGCGTGGCCGTCTTGCGATAGTCGGCGCCAACCCTGTGGCCCAGGTAGAAGGACACGAGGAACATCACCACGAAGTAGATCAGCAGCGGGATCGCGATGCGCACCACGTCGAGCGGGATCTGGACGATCGTCTCTCCCTTGAGGCTGAACATCACCACGATGGTGAACAGCAGCGCGATGAGGGTCAGCGGACTGATGCGCGGGATGAACGACCCCTCGTACCACTCCCGCCCCTTCGCCCGGAGCATCACGAAGCGTGTCAGCATGCCGGCGATGAAGGGCATCCCCAGGTAGATGAAGACGCTTGTCGCGATCTCACCCATCGTGATCTTCGAGAGGTCGACGTTGCCGAAGTTCACGCCGATCAGCGGGGGCAACACTTTCACGAAGAACCAGGCGTACACGGAGTAGAAGAGCACCTGGAACACCGAGTTGAATGCCACAAGCCCGGCGGCGTATTCCGTATCGCCCTTGGCCAACTCGTTCCACACGATGACCATCGCGATGCAGCGGGCCAGGCCGATCATGATGAGGCCGATGGCGTATTCGGGCTTGTCCGGCAGCAGCGTGATCGCGAGCACGAACATCAGGACGGGGCCGATGACCCAGTTTTGGATGAGCGACAGGCCCAGAATCTTCGTGTTGCGGAAGACCTCGCCCAGTTCCTCGTATTTCACCTTGGCCAGCGGCGGGTACATCATCAGGATCAGGCCGACGGCGATGGGGATGGACGTGGTACCGACCGAGAACCCCGTGATGCCGTTCACGATGGACGGTGCCAGATTGCCGAGCACCACGCCGCCGGCCATGGCGACGAATATCCAGAGCGTGAGATAGCGGTCAAGAAACGAAAGACCGGTGCGCGGGTGACACGTCGGGTTCTGCATGTGGCCCCCGTCTAGGCGCAGCACGCCGGTCCGCAACACGCCGTCGCAGCCGGCTTACGCGCGCGGATGAACGCGCTTGCGAACCGGCCTTCCACCTGCGGGGCGAGCCGGCCCACGTCGAGGCCGCTGTCAGTCAGGAAGGCGCGGGCGTCTTCGACGTGATAGACACGCCACAGTTCGAGCTCGACGTCCGTGAAGCCCGCCGCGGCGAGTTTCGACGCGTACTCCGTTTCCTCGAGCGCGCCGGCGATGCACCCGACCCACAGCTCCATATTCCGTCGCACGTCGGCGGGCACCTCGCCGCGCACGACAACGTCCGAGACCGCAAAGCGGCCGCCGGGCTTGAGCACGCGGAAGGCTTCGCGCAGGACCGCGTCCTTGTCGGATGACAGATTGATGACGCAGTTGGAGATGATCACATCCACCGAGTTGTTGGGCAACGGAATCGATTCGATCGTCCCCTTGAGAAATTCGACGTTGGTCGCGCCAGCCTTCTTCTGATTCTCGCGGGCGAGCGCCAGCATCTCGTCGGTCATGTCGAGGCCGTAGACCGTGCCGGTCGGCCCGACACGCCTGGCGGACAGCAGCACGTCGATGCCGCCGCCAGACCCGAGGTCCAACACGACTTGACCCGGTTCAAGCGGCAGCAGGGCGGTCGGGTTCCCACAGCCGAGCGAGACGGCGACGGCGTCGGCGGGCAGACCCTGCTTTTCGGCGTCTGAATAGAGGTCGGAGGTGATCGGGTCGCCACCACAGCAGGCCCCCGGCCCGCAGCAGCTGCTTTTCCCAACGGACTTCGCGATCTCGCCGTACTTTTCACGAACGGCAGTCTGGACGGTCGATTCAGCCATGGAATACTTCAGTGAATGCGTGTTAACGTATATATAGACTGTACGCGGGCGTGCTAATATTTGTCAAGGCGAATACAGATGAGTAAGCCACTGACCGAACTCGAGGGGCTCTTTAAGGCGCTGGCCGACGAAACCCGTCTCCGGATCTTGGGATTACTCCTGACCGGCGAGGTCTGCGTCTGCCACATTCACGAGAGCCTGCGCATTTCACAGCCCAAAGCCTCGCGCCACCTCGCGTACCTCCGCCGGGCCGGGCTGGTCGAGACACGCCGCGACGGCCTGTGGATTCATTACCGACTCGCGAAGTCGCTGAATCCTATCGTTGCCACCGTTCGGCAGGCGGTCGCGCACGCGCTGGGACATCTGGACGGCATTCACCGTGATGCCGAGCGTTTGCAGAAGAAGACAGGATGCGGCGTGCCGGTCGCGGCGGACGCACGCCGGGCCGGCGGCGTGAGTCGGCAGTCGTGACAGGAGAAGCAAGGTTATGCAGGCATTCCCGCATCGTTATTCGGTCGCCGCAGCCGCCAGCGTAGAGGGCGACGTGACCCTTGAGGGGGAGCGGCTGCCGCCGTTGCACTCGGCTCCGCCGACCGAGTTCGACGGTCCCGGCGACCGGTGGTCGCCCGAGACCTTGCTCGTCGCCGCGGTCGCGGACTGCTTCGTGCTCACGTTCCGCGCGATCGCTCATCTGTCCAAGCTGCCTTGGAGTTCTCTCACGTGTGACGTCGCGGGGACCGTGGACCGTGTGGAGCGCGTGACGCAATTCACTGGATTCGTCGTGCGGGCGACGCTTCGAGTGCCACAGGGCACGGATGAGGCGCAGGCGCACCGTTTGCTGGCCAAGGCTGAGCAGACATGTCTGGTGACCAACTCGCTCAAGGGAGGAGCGCACCTCGAGGCCGACGTCGAAGTCGCGCCGCCGGCGTAGTGCTGCGTGCGGGCCGGACGGTCCATCCTGTTCGTCGATCTCTGCGAGGGCGAGCCGGCACGGCACGCGTCACCGAGGTGCTCGGCACGACCAGGCGGTCAAGGCCGCCGACATCCTTGGCGTGGAGCGCACAATGTTGACGCTGCGCAAGCACGAACGGGCAAGAACCATCGTTGAAGAGCCTATGGCGCGCGCGCTCCGGCATCGTCAGCACGCAAGTGCGAGGAACACCCCGGATAGATCTCTTCGGGTATACTGCCTGCGAGGCTCCCCATGAAACGCGTCGGGCTCGTACTCGCTCTGCTCGCCCTCGGTGGTGCCTGCAGCAACTCCACGACCGCGCCGTCCACGACGCCGACGGTGACGAGCGTGTCTCCAGCGACGATCACGGCGAGCGCGTCTCCACAAACGATCATCGTCACCGGTACGAACTTCGCCGCCGGGCTCACGGCCGTCATCACGCCAATCGTCGGCACGGTGAGCGGCGCCGCGATTTCAAACGTCACGTCGACTTCGTTCCAGGTGAGCGTGACGATTGCGACCGCAGGTGCTTACACCATCGTCGTCAACTCAGGCGGCCAGGCCTCATCAGCGTTCGCCTTCACCGTGCAGGCCGCGCCGACATTCACGCTGAGCGGAACGGTACGCGAAACGGCCCCGACCGCCAGCGTGCTCGTTTCAGGCGTCACGATCACCATTCAAGATGGATCCTTCGCCGGACGCACCGCCACAACCGACACCATTGGTGCATATCAGATCGCCGGACTCACCGGCAGCATGAACGTCGTCGCGGCGAAAACTGGCTACGACACAACAGCGGCCAGCGTGAATCTTTCCAGCGGCAATCAGACGCTGAACTTCAGCCTGAATCCAACCGCCCAAACGCTCGACGAAACATTCACCGGCACGATCAACGGCGGCAGTGACACATGTTCCGATGGGACCCTCACGAAGGCCTGCAGCATCGTCATCCTGGCGATTCACAACACGGGACTGGTTGATGCCACACTGACTTGGACCGGCGGAATCTCGTCCGCCGATCTCGACCTCTCGCTCTGGCGCGGGAGCACGGTGCTGCTCGCCAAGTCGGCGACCGCGACCGCTACCGAACACGTCAGTGCCACCGCGACAAGCGGCTCAAACTACGAACTCCATGTGACCTATAGCACTGGGAGCGTGCCGGTCACCTATACCTTGCGTGTCACTCACCCGAAATGATGTCGTTTTGTTGAGCGGTCGCCCACGGTTGGTTGTTTCGCAAGTCCTGTCAGCGATCACGATTAGATGAGTCTTCGCTTGACGGTTCTCGTGAGTTCCTCGAATTGCTCCTGAAGCTTGTTGATCTTCTTGAGCTTCACGTCCTGTTCCCCTCGCATTTCGATCAGCAGGTCTTCCATCCGCGAGAGGCGGGTGCTGACGGGCCGGACGACGGCGGCGACAATGAGCGGAACCTTCCGCCGGGCCTTCTTTTTGGTGGGCATGGCCGGCATTATTGCCGCCGGGCGCGAGGAATAGGTGTGCAAGAGTGAACAGGTCGGTGTATGGCGCGGTGGCCGTTCAGAATCTCCGTCAGCGTGGATCGTCTCTCCGCGCCCAGAGCGGATAGTCGATGCCGGCGAGCCGGTTGATCACGATCGCCTGGAGCGTCAGGACGGCGACCGCAATTTCGATCACCAGCAGATGAAAAGGCCTCGTCACAATTCCGAGCGAGATGATGAGGGTCGTGGCGCCCGCGGGCGGGTGCGCCGCTTTCAAGAGAATCATCAACGCGCCGGTTGAGGCGAGCGACAACGCCGCCGCACCGATTCGCGCCGCCGAGACTCCCGTGACCATCGCCGGCGGAGCGTGCTGCAGGCCAAACAGCCAGAGGGCGCCGTACCCGCACAGGATGCCGATCGCGTGACCGTAAATCGTGTGGCGGGGACTTGCGGCCGGCGCGCGCGGCGTGAAGAAGAACAGAAACGCCGTCGGGCCCAGCGAAGGAAACACGAACGGCGTCCGGGAGACCATCGCGACCGCCGCCAGCAGCGCGATCGTGCCGAAGCCGTTCAGGAACATGAAGAGCGCCCAGACGTGCCGCTCCGAATGGCGCGTCACCAGATGCGCGATCTGGAACCGCGCGGCGAGACTGCGCGTCACCTCCGGTTCCTGGACGACGAGCGGCCGACGCCCGCCGGCGCGGTCAGCCACGCCGGTTCCAGTGGCGCAGCCGCGCGTCGAATGACACGACGTACCACAGCAGGCCGCCGCTCAACGCGAACAGCACGCCCGACGCGAGCGCCGTCGGCACGAGCACGGCCATCTGCCGCGCCATCAGTGCATCGACCGCAGCCGCCACGAGCCACAACTGGATCACGACCAGAATCGCGATGAGGACGAGCACGGCGGAGAACAGGGTCGAGCCCTGCTGGCGCGTCTCCATCTCACACCTCGATCCCGGTGGCTACGATGTCCGAGCCGCGTTGCTCGATCACGATGCGCGGCAGCCGCCGCGTCGGCGGCCCGGCCAGCGCGCGGCCGTCGCTGGAGGAAAACGATCCCTTGTGGCAGGGACACATCAACGCCTGCTCGTCCGGCCGATGCACGATCGCGCACGAGAGATGCGTGCAGACCTGCGAGAACGCATCGAACCTGCCAGACGCGCCGCGCACCAGAATGCACGGGTCATCGTCGGTGGGGTAGCGGAACAACAGCGAGCCTCCAGGCGCGACCCCGCCAGCGCCGGCGATTCGCTGGACCGGCGTTGTCGGGGTCCGGCCCGTTAGACCGATGAACGCGATCAGCACGTTGACACCCGCGAGCAGACCCGAGCCGAGCGTGAGGAATTTCGCGAGTTCCCGCCGCGTCATGTAGTGGTCGTCGTCCCACCGGACGGGGAAGTCCTCGCGCCAGCGCTGACGCTCAACGCGGTCGTGCCGGCCCTCGGGCCTGCGTGATCGGTCAGCCATCAAGGGCTCTCCAGCAGCGCGGCAACGTCGTAGGGATCCGCGGGCGGCGGCGATCCGCGCCTGAGCGAGCTGAGCGGAATGATCGACACGTCCATATGCGAGACCTCGGTCGGCACGAGCACGAATACCTTGGTCCGCACGTGCTGGCCGCCGAACTGCCAATCGTTGACCGCGCGCCCCTGGCGCGTCCGCATGATCTCCTCGATCGTCGTGAACGCGAG
>JBGPKK010000175.1:0-9841 GCA_041485905.1 Vicinamibacteria bacterium | reverse complement strand
GGAGTGCCCATCCACTTCCACTCCTCGACGACGTCCGGGTCTGCTTCCTTGATGAGCTTGCGCATTCTGCTGAGGGTTTCCCCGCGCCAGTCCCCGAGTTCGGCGATTCTTTTCGAGATGAGCGCCGATGCCGACTGGCCTTGGCTCGCGCCCGACTTCTTCATGTTCTCATCCTAGACTAGGTGGCGAAGCGGAAATTGATGATGTCGCCGTCCGCCACGATGTACTCCTTGCCTTCGAGCCGCACCTCACCGTGGTCGCGGCAGGCGGCCATCGTGCCGCGCCCGATGAGCGCATCGTAGGCGACTACTTCCGCGCGAATGAATCCGCGCGCGATGTCGCTGTGAATCTCGCCGGCGGCCAGCTGCGCGGACGTGCCCCGCGGAATCGACCAGGCCCGGCACTCGTCTTCACCGACCGTGAAGAACGAAATGTAGCCGAGCAGATCGTAGCTGGCGCGGATGACGCGATCGAGCCCTGATTCGGTCAGACCGAGATCGGCGAGGAATGCGGCCGCGTCCGCCGGATCGAGTTGCGCGATCTCGAGCTCAATCTTGGCGCACACGGCGACCGCCGCCGTACCGGCCCGGGCCAGAAACGTGTGGAGACCGGTCCGCTCGGCGGCACTCGCCAGCCGTGCCGCTCCCTGACCGCCGCCCGCGAGCTGATTTTCGTCGACGTTGACGACGATCAAGAGCGGCTTGGCCGAGAGGAATTGAAATCCGCGCAGCCGTTTGAGATCGTCACCTTTGAGGTCCAGCGCCCTGAGCGGGCGCCCGTCTTCGAGCGCGCCGCGGCAGAGGGCGACGACGTCGCGTTCGCGCTCGAGGTCTGGCGAGCGCTGCTTCTTGAGATCTTTTTCGATGCGCTCGAGGCGGCGCTCGGCCACGCCCAGGTCGGCCAGAATCAGCTCCTCTTCCATGGCCCGGGCGTCGCGCGCAGGATCGACGGATCCGGCCGGGTGCGTGACCGCGGGATCGTCAAAGGCGCGGATCACGTGCACGAGGGCATCGGCATTCTTGTACGCGGCCACGTCGACGAGAATCTTCGCGCCCGCGGTGCCGCCAGGCGCGGCAAGATCCGAAAACTCGACAACCGCCGGCACCCGTTTTTTCGGGTTGTACATCGCGGTCAGGCGGTCGAGGCGCGGGTCGGGTACCTTCGACATGCCGGTCGACGCTTCAGTCCTCGCATGCGAGGCGCGCGCGGTGTCCTTCGCGCTCGTCATCAACTGAAAGAGCGTCGTTTTGCCGGTCGATCCGAATCCGATGAGGGCGGCTCTAAGCATCGAGAATTGTGCGCACCAAATCCGGCATGCTAACGCATTTCCAGCCACGGCCACGAACCTCCCCGATCTCGACCCCGGCGAACCTACGAGTTGTGGTCCCTTTCTGCGATAGCCCCACCCCTTGAAATGGTCGCCTGGAACGAGGCGAGCGAAAGGCGAAGATTTTACGTAACTTGCTGACCGGGTAGATATTGCGGTTGACTTCCCCTTGAGCCTTCTCTACTATCGGCGTGGAATTTTGTGGAAAAAAGTGGACTTCAGGAACGAGCGGAGACGTGTTTAGAGGCAATGCCCCGGCGCGGGTAGACGAGAAGGGTCGGCTCAAGATCCCGAACGCCTTTCGCTCGTTGATGGAGACCAAATACGGGCGCGAGCTGTTCGTGACCAGCGTCACCGGCGAGTACGTTCGGATCTACCCGATGCCTGTGTGGCTCGACATCGAGCAGAAGCTCGGCGCCATGCCGTCGACTCATCCGGCGAAGCTGAGGTTTCTCGATCGCGTGAACTATTTCGGCCAGACCGGCGATCTCGACGTGCAGGGACGCGTGCTCATTCCGGTGCGTCTGCGCGAAGCCGCCACCATGGTCGGCGACGTCGACGTGCTGGGCCAATACAACTATCTCGACGTCTGGAACCACGAGCGCTTCCTCACCAAGATGCAGCGCGAGCCGTACACCGACGATGACGCGCGCGCGCTGTCGGAGTTCGGCATTTGACGGGACACGTGCCGGTCCTCACGTCGGAAGTGACGCAGTACCTCGAGCCGGGGCGCGGCGGCGTGTTCGTCGACTGCACCGTCGGCCTCGGCGGCCATTCGCGCGCGCTGCTGGCGGCGGGCGCCGGCCGCATCATCGGCCTGGATCGCGATCCCGACGCGTTGGACCGCGCGCGAGAGACGCTCGCGCCGTGGCTCGGGCGCGTCGAGCTCGTGCACGCCGACTACCGCTCGATCGACTCGGTGCTCGACCGCCTCGGCGTGCCGGTCGTCGACGGGGCGCTGGCCGATCTTGGCATCTCGTCGATGCAGCTCGACGGCCCCGGCCGCGGCTTCAGCTTCCAGCGCGACGAGCCGCTCGATATGCGGATGGACCGCAGCACCGGCGAGACAGCCGCCGATCTGGTGGCGCAGTCGAGCGAACGCGATCTGGCCAATGCTATCTTTCAATATGGCGAAGAGCGCTACTCGCGCCGCATCGCGCGGGCCATCGTCGACGCGCGCCGCCAGTCGCCAATCAACACGACCGGGACCCTCGCCGCGATCGTCCGGCGGGCCATCCCCCGCCGCGGATGGATGCGCATCGACCCGGCGACCCGCACGTTTCAGGCGCTTCGCATCTGGGTCAACCGCGAGCTCGAGGGCCTGGATCGCTTCCTCGAAGCCGCCGCCCGCCGTCTGCGATCGGGCGCCCGCATCGTCGTGGTGACGTTTCACTCGCTCGAGGATCGGATCGTGAAGCACACGTTCCGTGCCCTCGAGCAGAGCGACGAGGCGGCTGTGAAAGTGCTGACCAAGAAACCGATCGTGCCGACCGACGAGGAAGTGGAGCGCAACCCGCGCGCCCGAAGCGCGAAGCTGCGGGCGGCAGAGCGGGTGATCGGCGGACGGTCTTCAGACCGTTCCTGAGGACCATATGGAAGCGTTCGAATACGCGATCAAAAAGGACGTCCGTAACAACCCGATCGTCCGCGAGGTCGACGAGGCCCGCCAGCGCGAGTTGTGGAAGTCGGTCGCCGCCGCCGGCCTGCTCGTGCTGGTGCTGCTGTTCTCGGCCTGGCAGCACTTCGAGCTGTTGCGTCACGGCTACAGAGTCGAGGAAATGCAGCGGGAGCGCGCCTCGCAGGAAGAGCTCAGCCGCCAGTACCGCCTGGAGATCGAGACGCTACGTTCGCCCAAGCGCATTGAAGCGTTGGCGATCGAGCAACTGCACCTCGTCGCGCCGTCGCAGAACGACGCGATCGTCATCGAACGGGTGCTGGCGGCCGATCCGCCGGCCAAGTCGATCGTGGCACGCCGGTGACGCTCTGGAAATTCCCGCGCCGGGAAGACGCCGACGCCGCGAGATTCGACCGCAGCGGGAGCGTCCTGAGCCGTGGGGGCGCGCACACGGCGGGACCGCCCGAGCCGGCCCCCGACTGGCGCGTGACGCTGAAACGTCGCACCATCGTCCTGGCGGTCGCGCTCGCGCTTTGGGTCATCGGGATCGAAGCGCGGCTGGTGTTCCTGCAGGTCATTCGACACCCCGATCTGGTCGCGCGCGCCGAAAAACAATACACGCGCACGATCGAGCCGCCGGCCAAGCGCGGCGACATCGTCGATCGGAAAGGCCGCGTGCTGGCGACCAGCGTCGACACCGACACGATCTACGCGGTGCCCTCAGACATGAGCGAAACCGACGCCGCAGTGGCGAAGCTGTGCGGCGCGCTCGGCGATTGCACCAATAAGGAACGACAGACGCTGATCGATCGCTTCCGACGCGGCACGTTCACCTACGTACGCCGGCAGGTGTCGCCTGACCAGAAGCGGCGCGTCGACGCTCTCGGCCTCGATGGCATCGGCTTCGTCAAAGAGAGCCGGCGCTTCTATCCGAACCGCGAGCTCGCGGCGCACGTGCTCGGCTACGTCGGCGTCGACAACACGGGATTGGACGGCCTCGAAGTGGCGTACGACACGAAGATTCGCGGCAAGATCGGCAAGGTGCTCGTGCAAACCGATGCGCGCCGACATGCCTTCAGCCGGCTCGAGCGGCCGCCGACGGCAGGTGCGACGATCGAACTGACCATCGACGAGTACTTGCAGCACGTCGCCGAGCGGGAGCTGCACGCGGGCATCGTGGCCAACCGCGCCGCCGGGGGCAGCGCCATCATCATGAATCCCCATACCGGCGAGATTCTCGCGATGGCGAACGAGCCGACGTTCAATCCGAATGCCTATCGCGATTTCGACGAGATCGATCGCCGCAATCGCGCCGTTCAGGATCTGTACGAGCCGGGATCCACGTTCAAGGTCGTCACCGCATCGGCCGCGATCGAAGAGAAGGTGATGCCGATCGACGCGATGATCGACACAAACCCCGGAGTGCTCCACATCGCCGGCCGGCCGAAGCCGGTCACCGAGGCGAGCCACCACAACTACGGGGTGCTGTCATTCACCGACGTCATCGTGCGATCCAGCAACATCGGCGCGGTCAAAATCGGGCTGCGAGTCGGCACGGAGCGGCTGAGCCGGTTCGTGTCGTTGTTCGGATTCGGGCATCCGGTCTCGCCGGACTTTCCAGGTGAGAGCCCCGGCATCGTCTGGAACCCGGCGAAGTGGACCGAGAGCGCGCTCGCCTCGGTGTCGATGGGCTACCAGATCGGCGTGACGCCGCTGCAGATGGTCACCGCCGTCGGCTCCGTCGCCAACGGGGGCGATCTCGTCGAGCCCCGCGTCGTTCGGGCGATTTACCGCGACAACCGCCGCTATGCGGTGCAGCCGAAAATCGTGCGCCGCACGATCAGCGCCGAGACCGCGGCCACGCTGACAGGAATCATGGAAGGCGTCGTCGGCGACGACCATGGCACAGCGAGGGCCGCGCGGATTGCCGGCTACACGATTGCGGGCAAGACCGGCACCGCGGCGAAGCTCGTGAACGGTCACTACTCGACGTCGGACTACAACGCGTCGTTCGTCGGCTTCCTGCCCTCACGCAATCCCGTCGTCGCGATCATCGTCGTCACCGATTCGCCGCACGCGGGACCGACCACGGGCGGCGCGGTGGCCGCGCCCATATTCAAGCGCATCGCCGAGGCGACGCTCCGATATCTGGGCGTGCCCCGCAGCGTCGATCCCGAAGCGCCGATTCTCGTTGCGCGCCACGAACGCGGCGTGCCGACAGTGGTGTCGGCGACATCGGCGCCTGTCGTCAGCGTTGTCTCAGACGGTCCGCCGGGAACGGTTCCGGACCTGAGTGGGATGAGCGCCCGCGAGGCTGCCCACAGGCTTGCCCGGCTGGGGTTGACCGTCCGCATGTCCGGCGACGGGTTCGTCATTTCACAGAATCCGCCGCCCGGATTTCCTCTCGATGCCGCGGGCGTCTGTCTCCTGACGCTTCAGCGATCGCCGGCGCGTCTTCTCGCGAGCGCTCGACAATGACATGGGCCGAGCTGTCTGCCGTGCTGCGCGCACGCGGGCTCATTCGGGAGGACGACGCGGTACGGTCTACGGGCTCGGCCGGATTCGTGACCGGCATGGCGTACGACTCGCGAGCGGTCGAACCCGGAAACGTGTTCGTCGCGCTCAAAGGGTTGCATGCCGATGGAGCACTCTTCGCGCACCACGCGATCGAACGCGGCGCTGTTGCGGTGGTGTCCGAACAACCGCCGCCCTCATCGGTGGATGCCCCCTGGGCCGTCGTCGACGACGCGCGTCTCGCGCTTGCGTTACTCGCCGACGCCTTCCACCACCACCCCTCCGCGGAGATGCAAGTGGTGGGGATCACCGGCACGAACGGCAAGACGACGACCGCGCATCTGGTGGCGGCCATTTTCGAGGCGGCGCGGATCCCCTGCGGCATCCTCGGAACCGTCGCCTACAAGGTCGGCGGCGAGCTGCGAGAAGCGGCGCGGACGACGCCCGAAGCTCCACAGGTCCAAGGGATGCTGCGCGACATGGTCGTCGCCGGGTGCGGCGCGTGCGCCATGGAGGTGTCCTCTCACGCCTTGTCGCTTCGTCGGGTGGACGGCATGACGTTCGCCGCCGGCGTGTTCACGAACCTCACCCGCGACCACCTCGATTTTCATGCCGACATGGAGGAGTACTTTCAGGCCAAGCGTCGGTTGTTCGACATGCTGCCCCGTGACGCGCCGAGCCTCATCAACTTCGATGATCCGCGCGGTGCGGCGCTGGCCGAGACGGTGGGCCGGCCCGTGTCGTATGCCGTCAGCCGCCCCGCCGACATCACACCGGGGCCGCTCTCCTTTTCACTCGACGGGTTGACGTTCGACGTCCGCACGCCACGCGGACCGATCCAGATCCGCTCGTCGCTCGTGGGGCGACCGAACGTCTACAACATCCTTGCGGCTGTTTCGACTGCCACCGCCCTCGGCCTGCCGATCGATGCGATCGAACACGGCATCGAGTCGCTGCAGGGCGTCCCCGGGCGATTCCAGGTCGTATCGAACACGAAGGATCAGGTCACTGTGGTGGTCGACTACGCGCACACCGACGATGCGCTGCGGAACCTGCTCGAGACCGCACGGCCGCTGGCGCGCGGGCGGCTCATCACCGTATTCGGATGCGGCGGCGATCGCGATCGGCCGAAGCGTCCGCTGATGGGTGCGGTGGCCGATCGCCTGAGCGACGTCATTGTGGTGACCTCCGACAATCCGCGCTCCGAGGATCCGCACCGCATCGTCGAAGAGATTCAGCGCGGTGTGACCGCCGACCGACGCAAAGACAGCGGGCAGCGGCTGCTGACGATCGTCGATCGTGCCGAGGCGATTGCGAAAGCGATCGAGCTGGCGCGGCCGGGCGATCTCGTGCTCATCGCCGGCAAAGGCCACGAGAAGTACCAGGTCATCGGCGACCGCGTGCTGCCGTTCGACGACGTGGAGGTGGCGCGCCAGGCGCTGGCGCGCCGTGGGACCAACTCCGGCGTCGTGTAGGTCAGCGTGACCGAGCAGCCGGAGATTCGGCTGAGCGCGCGGTGGGTGGCCGGGGCGATGGCCGGGCAGATCGTGTCGGGAGATCCGGCGCGCGAGTTCGCGGGCGTCTCGATCGACACGCGAACGCTCGGTGCGGGCGAGCTGTACATCGGGATCCGCGGCGAGCGTTTCGACGGCGCCGACTTCGCTGCCGCGGCGCTCGACGCGGGTGCCGGCGGTGTCGTGGTGCCGACAGGCCGGGCGCGCGATGTGGCGGCCTTCAGGGCGGCGAACGCGGGCGTACACGACGAGCCCGTGTTCATCGAGGTCGACGACACGACGTCGGCGCTGCAGGCGCTGGCGCATCAGGTACGGCGCGAGTCGGGCGCGCGCGTCGTGGCCATCACCGGAAGTGCGGGGAAGACCACGACGAAGGAAATTACAGCGGAGTTTCTCGGGACGCGGTATCGGGTGATACGCAACCGTGGAAATTTCAACAACCACATCGGGCTGCCGCTCTCGCTCATCGCGTTGAGGCAGCGGCCGGACATCGCCGTCGTTGAGCTTGGGATGAATCATGCCGGGGAAATCAGCACGCTGGTGCGCGTCGCCGAACCGGACGTCCGTGTGTGGACGAACGTCGGAGAGGCGCACCTGGGCTTCTTCGGGTCGCTCGACGAGCTCTCCGACGCAAAAGCAGAGATCCTCGAACGCGCGGACGCGGACACGCTGCTTGTCGCCAATGCCGACGACGAACGGATCATGAAGAAGGTGCGGACGTGGACCGGGCGTCTTATGACGTGTGGAATCGAGCGGCCGGCGGATGTCAAAGCCTCCGCCATTGTCGATCGCGGCATCGAGGGCACCTCGGCCCGGATTGAGACGCCGCGAGGGGCCTTCGACGTCGCGACGCCGCTCGTCGGCCGCGGAAATCTGGCCAACGTGCTCGCTGCGACCGCGGTGGCGATTGAATTCGACGTGCCGCTCGAGGCGATCGCGGAGCGCGCACGCACGCTCGAGCCGGCAGCCCACCGTGGGCAGATCGTGCGGCTGCCGAGCGGGGTCACGATCATCGATGACAGCTACAACGCCAATCCGACCGCGACGCGTCAGGCACTCGATGTCCTCGTGCGCGAACCGACGGCCTCGCGGCGCGTGGCCGTGCTTGGCGAGATGCTGGAGCTCGGCGACAGCGCCATGGCGCTTCACGAAGACGTTGGCCGGGCGGCTGCGCGCGCCGGCCTCGATGTGCTGCTGACTGTCGGCGGCGCGCCGGCCGCGGCCATCGCGCGTGCCGCCGTCGACGCGGGCATGCCGGTCGCGGCCGTCCGGTATTTCGCGACCAGCGATGAGGCCGCTGATGCAGGAGCAGACATCGTCCGGCCCGGCGATGTGGTGCTCGTCAAGGGATCGCGCGGCGTGCGGACTGACCTGGTGGTGGAGCGGCTGAAGGCGGAGTTCGCCTAGTGCTCTACCACCTGCTGTTCCCGTTCCACACGCAGATGTCGGTGCTGAACGTGATTCAGTACATCACGTTCCGCACGGCCGCGGCGAGCCTGTCGGCGCTCGCGATCAGCCTGGCGCTCGGACCGTGGATGATCCGCAAGCTGCGCGAGTTTCAAATCGGTCAGGTGATCCGGCAGGAGGGGCCGACGACGCATCGGCCGAAGGCCGGGACACCGACGATGGGCGGACTGCTGATACTGACCGCGTCGCTGGTGCCAACGCTCCTCTGGGCCAAACTGAACAATCCCTACGTGTGGATCGCGGTGGCGACGACGGCCGGCTTCGGCGCGATCGGGTTCCTCGACGATTACCTCAAGATGGTCCGCCGGACGCATCACGGCCTGCGGCCGCGCTACAAGCTTGGCTGCCAGGTCGCTGTCGGCGCGGCGGTCGGTGGCGTTCTGCTCGTGCTCGATCGGCACGGTCTCTACAACACCCGCCTCGTGTTCCCGTTTTTCAAGTCGCTGATTCCGCAGCTCGGCTGGGTGTACCTGCCGTTTGCGACCTTCGTGCTCGTCGCTGAATCAAACGCCGTCAACCTGACCGATGGTCTCGACGGTCTGGCGATCAGCGTGTTCACGATCGCGGCGGCGGCCTACACCGCCCTGGCCTATGTCGTGGGAAATCGCGTGCTCGCCGAGTACCTGCTGCTCGTGCACTTCCCGCCGTCCGCCGAGCTCACAATCTTCTGCGGATCGCTTGTCGGCGCCTCGCTTGGCTTCCTTTGGTACAACTCGTATCCCGCAGAGATCTTCATGGGCGACGTCGGATCGCTCGCCCTCGGCGCCGCGCTCGGCATCGTCGCCATTCTGATCAAGCAGGAGCTGCTGCTCGTGATCGTCGGCGGTGTGTTCGTGCTCGAGGCGCTCTCGGTTGTGCTGCAGGTCGGCTATTTCAAGATGACCGGAGGCCAGCGCCTGTTTCGCATGGCGCCGCTGCACCACCACTTCGAACTCATGGGGTGGAGCGAGCCCAAGGTGATCGCCAGGTTCGTGATCATGGCGATCATCTTTGCGTTGTTCAGTTTGACGACGTTGAAGCTGCGATGACGTTCTCAGTGGAGGGAAAACACGTGACGGTCGCCGGAGCGGCGCGAAGTGGAGTGGCCGCGGCCGAGCTGCTGGCGCGCCGCGGGGCCTACGTGACGCTGTCCGACACGCGCACGCACGTGCCTGATGGCGCCCGCCTGCGATCGCTGAACGTCCGACTCGAGCTCGGCGGACATCAGACCGCCACGTTTACCGCCGCGGATCTCGTGGTGCTGAGTCCCGGAGTGCCGATCGAACAGCCCGCGGTCGAAGCAGCCCGCCAGCGCGGGGTGCCGGTGATCGCGGAAATCGAGCTCGCCTCCCGCTGGCTGCAGGGGCGCGTGATTGCGATCACGGGCACCAAAGGGAAATCGACGACGACGGCGCTGACCGGGCG
>JBGPKK010000174.1:0-9874 GCA_041485905.1 Vicinamibacteria bacterium | reverse complement strand
CCGCCCAGCGCGCTGGCGACGAAACCGCGCTGCCTCTGCCTGGCGACATCTCGACGGATGAAGCACGGCCAGCTGCCGATCCGGTCGTCGAGGAACTGCCGGCCGTCGCCTGCGCGATGGAGGAAACGCCAGTCGCCGTGGAGGACCTGCTGATCGCGGAGCTGGTTGCCGAGGAGTCAGTCCTCGCCACCGCGATCGAACAGGCAGCTGCAGATCCGGTCGTCGAGGCACTGCCGGCCGTCGCCTACGCGATGGAGGAAACACCGGTCGTGCTCGTGGAGGAGCCGCCGATCGCGGAACTGGTTGCCGACGAGTCAGTCCTCGCCCCCGCGATCGAACAGGCAGCTGCAGATCCGGTTGTCGAGGAACTGCCGGCCGTCGCCTACGCGATGGAGGAAACACCGGTCGTCGTCGTCGCGGAGTCGCCGATCGCGGAACTGGTTGCCGAGGATTTGACGGCAGCGGTTGACGCCGCCTGCATCACATCGCTTGAGGAACCCACCGTCTACGAGCTGCAGGTCGACGATGCGTCTGCTGGCCGGCTCGACCTGTGGACGCTGCCGTCGTTCGGTCCCCAACACGGGGTGGTCCGGCCTTCGGCAGATCTGTCGATGGCCGATGTCACGGTGGAAGATGAGCGAGACGACGATTCGGATTCGATTGATACGGACTGGTTCGAGGAGCCGGCGCCGGTCGTCCGAGTCGAGCTGTGGATGCCCCTGTCATTCGGTGCGTCACGCACGTGGCCGAATCTCGACGGCGTTCTGGCCGAGGCGCAGGAGGAAGCGGTCATGGAAGAAGCTGAGGCGGCCTTCGTCGCAGCCGCACCAGCCCCTGTCCCGGCCACCGCGCAGATCGCGCACGCCGCCGCGCCTGAAGCGCCTCCCAAACCTGACTGGAGCGAATTAATCGCGTCGCTGCGGCAGGATGTGCAGCGCCTCCGCACCGATCGGTCCCACCCGGCGCCCTCAGTTGTGCGACGGGAAGAGCAGAGTCCGCCTCCGCTCGCGTCTTCGCAGCACCCGGCGGCCGTCGCGGACATCCTCACCAGAGCCAGGAAATCGGCGGCGCCGACCAAGCCCGCTCAGGACGAATGGGGGCTCTTCGATCCGGAGCAGTGCGGCTTCGCGGCGCTGCTAGCCAAGCTGGACGAAATCACCCACGGCAACGACGAGTCGTCGGCGCGGTCGGCCTGACAGGACGCCCTCACGGTCCGCCTAACCGCCTCCGCCAAGGCTACGGCGGTCCGCCGAAGCTTCATGCGAAGGCGGAAGCCGGCCCCCACGTACGAACCCGTGAGTGTCTGCCCCGGAGGCGTCTGTTATGATGCGCCGCGATGGTCGGCTGTTCGATCCGGCGCGTCCTCGCCACCTCGCTCTGCACCGCGGCGCTGGCGCAACCGCTCGTCGCCACCCGACTCGCGGCGCAGGTGCCGACGCCGGAATCGCACTTTGGATTCCGGATGGGAAGCGACGGGCAGCTCGCCGCCGCCGCTGACATCGAGCGATACTTCGAGACCGTTGCGTCCCGATCGAGCCGCGTCAAGGTGCTCGACATCGGAACGACCACCGATGGACATCGGACGATCGCCGCCATTGTCAGCTCTCCGGAGAATATCCAGAACCTCAATCAGATCCGAGCCGCGAATCAGCGCCTGGCCGATCCACGCACGCTGGCCCCCGACGAAGCGCGGCGGCTGGCAGCGACGCACAAAGCCGTGCTGGTGATCGGCAGCAGCATTCACGCGGCGGAGATCGGCGGCACGCAGGCGTCCAACGATCTTCTCTACCAGCTGGCGACGTCGGCCGATCCGGAAACGCTCGACGTGCTGCGGAACGTCGTGCTCATCCTGATCCCGTCGTTGAACCCCGACGGCCACCGGCTCGTCGTGGACTGGTATCAGAAAACGAAGAACACGCCGTTCGAAGGCGGCCCGATGCCGTGGCTGGGTCACAAGTACGCCGGTCACGACATCAATCGTGACGCGTTCATGATGAATACGGCCGAGAGCCGCAACCTCGCGCGGTTCTTCTACACCGAGTGGCACCCGCAGGTCTTTCTGAGCATGCATCAGATGGCCGGCAACGGCCCACGCATGTTCGTGCCGCCCATCCTGGGTCCGATCGATCGCAATTACGATCCGCTGATCTGGCGCGAAGCGGCGCTGCTTGGCGGCGCGATGGCGCTCGAGCTGCAACGCGATCGTCGAGCCGGGGTCGTGTCGAACGCCATCTACGACTATTACTGGCCCGGATACGAAGACTCGGCCCCTCTGGGCCACAACACCGTCTGCCTGCTGACGGAAGTGGCCGGCGTGAATGTCGCCTCCCCCACCGACGTGTCCGCGAGCGAGCTCCGCGGTCTGAAAGGGCTCCCCACTTACACGCCGCAGATCAATTTCCCCGATCCCTGGAAGGGCGGGCGATGGACGCTCCGCGACATCGTCGATTACGACTTGAGCGCGGTCCATGGTCTGCTGCACGCCGTCGCCGCGTACCGCGAGCCGATCGTCCAGAACTTCTACGAGATGGGACGGCGCGCGATTGAGGACGGGATGCGCGGCGGACCGTTTGCGTTCGTCATCCCGCCCGATCAGTTCGATCCTCACGCGTCCGCCAGGCTCGAGGAGCTGCTGCTGCTGGGAGGCATTGAAATACACCGCGCGCTCGAGCCATTCGGCGCCGACGGCCGCGCCTTTCCGGCGGGCAGCGACATCATCCTGCTGGCGCAGCCGTATCGCGCGTACGTGAAGACGCTGCTCGAGCGCCAGGACTATCCGGCCCGGCGCGTGGCGCCCGGCGCGCCGCCCGAACGGCCGTTCGACGTGGCCGGCTGGACGCTTCCGGCGCAGATGGGCGTGGACGTCCGCACAATCGAAGGGCCGTTCGAGGCGCCGGCCATGGCGCGCCTGACGAAGGCCGTCGTGACTCCCGCGAAGGTCTGGGGCGCCAGCAAGCCCGCGTACTACGTGATCGACGCACGCGGCAACGGCGGAGCGCTTGCGGTGAACCGCCTGGTTGCCGCCGGCGCCGCTGTTTCCTGGCTTCCCAGTGCGCTCGACGTCGACGGGTACAAGTACGCGGCGGGATCGCTTGTTGTCGCGCACTCGAAGGTCGTCGGTCCCATCGTCGAAAAGTTGGCGGCTGAACTTGGACTGAGGGCCACCGCGACCACGCGTAAGGTCGCGGCCGTCGGTCCGATTGGCACGGCACGGGTCGCTCTGTACAAGCCGTGGGTGGAGAACGACGACGAAGGATGGACGCGGTGGCTGCTCGAGCAGTATGGGTTTCCCTTCACGAGCATCAACGACGCCGAGGTGCGCGCGGGCAATCTGCGCAGGCGGTACGACGCCATCATTCTGCCGTCGGCGTCGGCCGAACAGCTTCGCTCCGGCCATGGGTCCGATGTCGTGCCGTCTGAATATGTCGGCGGGCTCGCCGACGCGGGGATGGCCGCTCTCAAGTCTTTCGTCGAAGCCGGCGGTACGCTGATCTGTCTCGATCAGGCCGGCAGCCTCGCAATGGCAGAGTTCAAGCTGCCGTTGCGGGACGTGGCGCACGAAATTGGCAACGACGAGTTCTTCTGCCCGGGCTCGATCGTGAAAATCGATCTCGACCCGCAGCATCCGGCGTCATATGGAATGAATCCGCAAACGGCCGGCTTCTTTGCGTTCAGCTCGGCTTACGGTATCGGCGCGCCGGCTGCCGAACGGCGCGGTACGGACGAGTCGGATACGAGTGTACGTGTCATCGCCCGCTATGGGACCACGGATCTACTCGTGAGCGGGTGGATCGAAGGCGAGGCCGCGATCGCGGGCCGGCCGGCAGCCGTCGACGTCAGAGTCGGCGCGGGCCGCATCGTGCTCCTCGGATTCCCTGTCCAACATCGCGCGCAGTCGCACGCGACCTTCCGACTCCTGTTCAACTCCATTCTCACGGCCCGCTGAAAAGGGGTCGGGAGTCGTTTTTAGTTGGCATCGCCATTGCCCACCATCAGGCCTGTCATCGGCCCACTCACGTATTTCCGTGAGTTTTGTGCCGGCGACCTACCGTACGTCGCACTCTTTGCACACACGACCGACGAGGCTGCATGCAGATTTTCACACGTCCCATCGGATTCGTGTTGCGGAAACGATGATGATGCAGTTGCCGCGACACGTGCGAACCGGCGATCTCGTCGAGGTCCGCCGTCAGCGATGGCGCGTGATCGATGTTCGCGCGTACGAGCGCTGTCAGCTACTCACGCTGACGGGAATCGGAGCCGCGAATGCCGGTCTTGCGCGGCGCTTTCTGGCGCCGTTTGAAAGAATCGACGGACTGGATCGTCCGGCGCCGATCCAATTCGTACGACCGCAACGTTGGCGGCGTGCCTGCCGCGCGCTCATAGCCGATCGCGCTCCCGCCGCGGGCCTGCGCGCCGCCCGATCGGCGCGTATGGATTTGCTGCCTCACCAGCTCGAGCCGGCGCTCGCAATTGTTCGCGGCCAAGGCGCGCGCCTCCTCCTCGCCGACGAAGTGGGCCTTGGCAAGACGATCCAGGCGGGCCTGATCATCGCGGAGTTGCGGGCACGAGGCATGGCGGAGCGTGTCCTCATCGTCACGCCCGCAGGCTTGCGCGATCAGTGGGTCGCGGAGCTGCTGACGCGTTTCGGCGTCTCGGCAGCCATCGTCGATTTTCGCGACGTTCGCCAGCGCGTGGCGAACCTTCCCGTTGGATTGAATCCGTGGTCCACCGTCTCCACCGCGATCGTGTCGATGGACTACGTCAAACGGCCTGACGTGCTCAAGTCCGTCATCTCATGTCGTTGGGATGTTCTGATCGTCGACGAAGCACACGGCGCGGCACGCGACAGCGACCGGCGCGCCGCGTGTACCGCACTGGCCCGCCAGACCGAGTACGTGCTACTGCTGACCGCGACACCCCACAACGGCGATCGGCGCGCGTTCAACGCGTTATGCCAGATCGGAGCGCACCACGATCCGATCCTCGTATTCAGGCGTACGAGGGCGGACGTGCGTGTGGGCCATCCCCGTCGCGTGCACTGCCTTCTCGTGCGGCCCAGCGCTGCGGAAGCGCGCATGCACGCGCTCCTCCTCGAGTTCACGCGAGCCGTCCGCGCCGAGCGCACATCCGACGATATCTGGCTGCCGTTGGCGGTCCTGCACAAACGGTCGCTTTCGAGCGCCCGATCGCTCGAGCAATCGATCGACCGCCGCCTTGCGATGCTGGCGCCGCCGAGCGCCGCTGTTCATCAGCTCGATTTGCCGCTGGCCGATCCAACCGGTGAGCTCGACCCAACCGATGAAACGCCGGCGTGGGCTGCCACGATCGCGCTCGCCGATGAGGAGCGCGAACGGCGCATGCTCCGCGCGATAGCCGATGCTGCACGCACAGCCGGCACACGCGAGACCAAGCTGTCGGCCGTCGTCCGTCTCCTGAACCGCATCGCTGAACCGATCGTGATTTTCACCGAATACCGCGACACGCTGTTTCACCTGCGCGACGTGCTCAGTCGACCGGTGGCGCTCCTGCACGGCGGCATGGCGCGCGACGAGCGATCGCAGTCGCTCGACGACTTCGTCAACGGTCGCCGTCACATCCTTCTTGCGACCGATGCGGCGGGAGAAGGGCTGAATCTCCACCATCGGTGCCGCATCGTCATCAACCTCGAGCTGCCGTGGAACCCGATGCGGCTCGAGCAACGAATTGGAAGGGTTGACCGCATCGGCCAGCTACGGCCCGTCCATGTGTTTCACCTCATCGCGGGCGAGACGAGCGAATCGCGTGTGCTCCTGCCGCGGCTGAAAGGCCGTATCGCGCTCGCGCGCGAGGACATCCCCTCCGCCAATCCCATCGAAGACGACGAGCGAACGATCGCGAAGCGGATCATCGACGCGCGCGGCGAGCAGGGGTCGGTCGATCGGTCAGCAAGCGGACAGACGGACGCCTTCGACGCCGGCCGCGTCACACTCAGCCTGCGTCAGGAAGCGTGTGCCGAGGCGGCCCGCCTCACCTTCGCGCGAAGACTGTCCACGCCCGAAGACGAGCTCGCCCTTGCATCCCTCGACGCCGCCGGCACATGGGTCACGACGGCGCGCTCCCGAAAGACGCGCGCGTGTCTAGGAAGTCGGATCCTCGCGATCTCGAGGGTCGACTACGAGGACGGTCAGGGCCGCACCTCGCATTGGACGATCGTACCGCTGGAAATCAGGCTGGCGGATCTTCAGCGGCGCCTCACCCGGCGGGAGATCAGGAGCCTGCTGCTTTCCATCGGGGCCGACCTAGAGACGCGCGCGTTGGACGCCGCCGCCGAGGAAGCCAGCGAGGCGCAATCGTGTGCGGCAGCACTCGCGGAAACCACGGGACGGCGCGAGCGCGCCATCGCTGAGGCAATTCTCAGACCTCGTCTGCTGCGGTTACAGCCGGGCCTGTTCGATCGACGCGCGGAGCAGACGCATCTGCTCGATCGGTCTGCGCTCACCGACGCGGCGGATGAATCCGCCCGTCGCATCCGCGCGTGCGAGCGAGCCGCGGCGATCGTTCGCCGACCTCCGCGTCTGGTCCTCGTCCTGCTGCCCTGACGAATGCTGCCGGGACTGGGCGGGCATCTCGTCTCCGAGTATTTCCTCGAGAGTGAACCGTCCGGGGCGACGGCTCTCGACGTCGGCGTCGTCTCAGTCCGCAGACGGCTTGGGCAGTGGCGACACACCTGCGGCTGGCTGGGCCCGGCCTCCAGCCTGCACACGCTGCTCGAGGCCGCAGCCGCGCCTTTCTTCGAGGCCCTCGGCTTCGATCGTCCTACCGCGATCGCGCATGCGGATTCCAGCCTGATCGGCACCGTCCGCGCCGGGGCGCAGCCTGTTCTTCTGCTCGTCGCGGGATGGGGCGAGCGGCTCGATCCTTTCTGGCGCGTCGCGGTCACCGAGGCCATGCGACGGTCGGCGGCGTGGTCTCTCCTCTTCAACGGCACCCACGTCCGCGTCGTCGACGCCAGCCGGCTGTATGCCAGGCGTTTTCTGGAGTTCGACATCGACCTGGCGCTCGAGGACGACGGCACGTTCGGAGCGTTCTGGTCGCTGTTGCACGCGTCGGCATTCGATGTCGCCGCTGACGGCGGGCGCACGCGCCTGCACGACATCGTCGATGCATCGGAGCGGCATGCTTCCGCTGTCTCCAAATCTCTGCGGGACGGCGTGCTGGCGGCGTCGGCCGACGTGCTCACCGCGCTCGTTGGGCCGCCCACACGAAAGCCCGCCGCGACGCTGCCGATCGAGAACACCTTCGAGCAGGCGCTCACCATCGTCTATCGCATTCTTTTCCTGCTGTTCGCGGAAGCTCGTGGCCTGGTTCCCGTGTGGCACCCCGTATACCGCGAGAGCTACAGCGTCGAATCACTGCGCTCGGCTGCCGAACAACCACGGACCGCAGCCGGCCTGTGGGAGACGCTTCGCGCCATCTCCCGCCTCGCGCACGCCGGTTGCCGCGCCGGCGACCTGCGCGTCACACCATTCAACGGCCGTCTGTTCGCCCCAACGAGGACGCCTCTGGCCGAACGCCGCGATCTGGATGACGAAGCCGCGCGCCGCGCACTGCTCGCGTTGTCCACGCGGCCCGCGCCCGACCGGGCGGGCCGCGAACGAATCGCGTACCGCGATCTGGGTGTGGAGCAGCTCGGCGCAGTCTACGAAACACTGCTCGATTACGAACCGACCCACCGGCCGGATCAACGGCGGGCGCCACACGGGGGTCCTTTCTCAGTCAGCCTCGTCCGAGGGTCCGGCGTTCGGAAAGCAACCGGTTCGTTCTACACGCCGCAGCCAATCGCCGATTACCTCGTTCGGCGCACGCTCGGACCTCTCGTGCGGGATCAATCGCCAGACCGGGTCCTTCAGCTCCGCGTTGTCGATCCGGCAATGGGAAGCGGGGCCTTTCTGGTTGCCGCGTGCCGCTATCTCGCCGAGGCGTACGAAGCCGCGCTCATCCGCACCGGTGGTTACCAGGCAGGCGATTTCGGCGAGCGCGATCGGGTGACGACGCGGCGGACCATTGCCGAACGGTGTCTGTACGGAGTCGACCTGAATCCGATGGCCGTGCAGCTCGCTCGATTGTCGCTGTGGCTCACGACGCTCGCGGCCGATCGGCCCCTGACCTTTCTCGATCACCATCTTCAGACGGGCGACAGCTTGTTGGGTGCATGGCTCGCCAGCGTGCGGCGTCCGCCGATGGTCGGAGCTCGCCGCGCGCAGCGCGACGCCGCTCTTTCGCTCTTCGCGGAGGCTGACATCGGTGAGGCGCTGCGAACAGCGCTGCCTGTCCGATTCAGTCTGGAGACCACACCCGGTGACACCATCGATCACCTGCGTGCGAAGGAGCGCGCGCTCGCCGCACTCGGCCGGCGCGACGGCTGGCTCTCGAAATGGAAACGGATCGCCGATCTCTGGTGCGCTGGGTGGTTTGCCACCAAGGATCGACCGGTGCCTTCGTCGGCGTTCGGTGCGCTATCCGACGTCGTTTTAGGTGGCCGCGGTGGACTGCCGCTCACGATCGCAGAGCAATACCTTCAGACGGCCGCGGCGATTGCCCAAGCCCGTCGTTTTTTTCACTGGGAGTTGGAATTCCCCGAGGTGTTCTTCAGCGCCGACGGAACGCGTCGCCCCGACGCCGGGTTCGACGCGGTCATTGGCAATCCGCCATGGGACATGATCCGGGCGGATTCCGGAGGCGCCGACGCGCGGGCGCGGTCGCGAGCCGACGCCTCAGCGGTACTGCGGTTCACCCGTGATGCCGGAGTGTTCACCGCGCAGTCCGATGGCCACGCGAACCGCTATCAGCTGTTCGTGGAGCGTTCAATGGCGCTGACGAAAATCGGCGGCCGAATGGGCCTCGTCCTTCCCTCGGGTCTCGCGCTCGATCACGGCAGTAAATCGCTTCGCAAACGGCTGCTGACCGACTGCGACGTCGATGCGCTGGTGGGATTCGAGAACCATCAGCGCGTTTTCCCTATTCACCGCAGCGTGCGGTTCATGCTGCTGACCGCCTCCCGCGGCTCGGCGACGCGGTCCATCGCGTGCCGGCTGGGAGAACGGGATCCCGCTTCACTCGAGACCATCGGCGATGAACCAGCCGGTTCGTCCGCCTGGTTTCCTGTGCGCCTCACGCCGGCGTTGCTGCAGCGGATCACGGGCGACGATCTGGCGATTCCGGACATTCGCACTGCCATCGATCTGTCGATTGTCGAGCGGGCCGCCTCGCTGTTCCCTTCCCTGGGAAGCGACGGTGGCTGGCACGCGCGGTTTGGCCGGGAGCTCAATGCAACCGACGACGGCGGGTACTTCAGGCCGCCGGGTCACGGGCTTCCCGTGGTGGAAGGCAAGCACGTCGAACCCTTCCGGGCAGCTTTGCACTCGGTGCGGTACAGCATCCCCGCGCATCATGCGAGCCGTCTCGTCGATCCGTCGCGGTTCGAGCTGCCGCGGCTCGCGTATCGCGATGTGGCAAGCGCCACCAACCGGCTGACGCTCATCGCCGCGGTCCTACCGCCTCGATGCGTATCGACCCACACGGTCTTCTGTCTGCGCACGGGGCTGCCGCTATGGGCACAGCATTTTCTGTGCGGGCTCTTCAACAGCTTCGTCGTGAACTATCTCGTCCGCCTGCGGGTGACGACGCACGTCACGACGGCGATCGTGGAGGGACTGCCTATTCCGAGACGAAGCGACGGTCCGCGAGCGTTCCGCGAAGTGGCCGCGTTGGCGCGCCTCCTCGCCCGGGGTGTTGAAGATACGGCGTCCGCGCGGCTTCAGGCGCTGGTCGCCGGCTTGTATCAGCTGAGCGTCGAGGAGTTCGAGCACGTGCTCGGCACGTTTCCGTTGAT
>JBGPKK010000173.1:0-9894 GCA_041485905.1 Vicinamibacteria bacterium | reverse complement strand
CCCCAAAAAGTCGTAGGTTCACCTAGCAATCACCCACCAGTCCTTGCCCCTTCTCGGACGATTGTTCCACACGAAGTTCGCAAGGGCGAGCAGAGGCCACAGGTACGAGAGAGATGAGCCACAGTCATCCTGCGAACGAGGATGGTCGCCCGGCCGGAAAGGAGGAATGGATTCTACGTGATGCGATCGAAGCGATTCGTCACGGTTTCCTTGGTGCCGTTGTGGCCCAAGCGCCGCCCGGAGAGGGCCGGATGGACAGAGCCCCAGCGTGGTTGTCGATGCGCGCCAACCGCTTGTGCCTATATGTGACCTACGGATCCAAAAAGTGGTCGGGGCGACTGGATTCGAACCAGCGGGCCCCTGCGCCCAAGACCGAGTCGTGGCCAGGAGGAGCAGGCCGCGAGCGTGAAGAGAACGCGTGCACGTCGTGAGATCCTTCCGCACCGTGGCCGACCCGTCGGATTGGATCTCGAGCTTGATGCGATCCAGCCGGTTCCGGCAATTCACGGTGAGCACCGAAGAGAAGCTTCGCTAGCCGGGCCGCTCACTCGCCAGGGATTCCGAGCTTGCCGGTGTAGATGGCCATGCCGACGACCGCGTCGATGCCGAGCGCGTCAAGCTCGTCGATTTCCTGTTCGGTCGTAATGCCGCCCGCGGCCGTGACACGTTTCGAGGTCGCGGCGCGGACAGCCATGATCGCGTCTCGATTGATCCCGCCCATCAATCCTTCCGTGTCGACATGGGTATACAGGAACTCACCGCAGTAGGGCTCGAGCACCCGAACGGCTTCGACCGCTGTAATGGGGAGCGCGGTTTTCCATCCGTTCACGACGATGCGGCCGCCGCGGCTGTCGACAGCGACGATGACGCTGTCAGCGCCGACAGCATCGGACAGCTGTTTGGCAAACGCGAGATTCGGCTGGCCGTCTCTGAAGATCGCCGATCCGACGATGATCTGTTGCGCGCCGGCGGCGAGCACGTCCTGCGCGCGCTCGACAGTGCGGATACCGCCGCCCACGCGACACGATAACTGGCCGGCGATCTGACGAACCAGCGTGAGGTTGTCGCCAGCGCCCATGGCGGCGTCCAGATCTATCACCTGGACCTTTGGGAACGCCGAGAATCGCCGCACCCAACGAAACACGTCGTCGTCTCTGATAGCGAGCCGCGCGCCCTGCACGAGCTGAACGACGGCGCCGGACTGGAGATCGATCGAGGGAATCAACATTAAAGGCGCACCGGTATACCTCGTTGCTGCAAGTGCTGCTTGAGAGCATGCACCCCGGTCTCCGCGTAATGAAAAATCGACGCGGCCAGTGCGGCGTCTGCTCGCCCAGCAGTAAACACGTCGACGAAGTGTTCGAGAGTACCCGCGCCGCCAGACGCGATGACTGGAATCGATACGGCTACCGACACTGCGGCAGTCATCTGGCAGTCGAAGCCCACCTTCGTGCCATCGCGATCGATGGACGTCAACAGAATCTCGCCGGCTCCGCGATCTTCCGCCTCGCGAGCCCATTCAACCGCGTCACGGTCCGCCGAGCTCTGGCCGCTGCGGGCGAACACGGCGAACGTGTCGCCGAGGCGCTTGGCGTCGATCGCCACCACGACGGCCTGGCTGCCGTAGCGCCGTGCGAGCGTGGCAATCAACAACGGATCCGAGAGCGCCGCCGTATTCAGGCTGATCTTGTCGGCTCCCGCGTCGACCGCCGCCGCCGCATCGTCCTCGGAACGAATGCCGCCGCCGACGGCGAGCGGAATGAACAACTCGCGCGCGACGCGACGGATCGTGTCGGCGAGAGCGCGCCGGCGCTCGAGCGTCGCGGTGATGTCGAGGATGACCAGCTCGTCGATGCCTTCGGTGTTGTAGCGGCGCGCGAGCTCGGCCGGATCGCCGGCCGAGCGCAACCCTTCGAAGTTCACGCCCTTGACGACCTGCCCGTCGCGAACGTCAAGGCAGGCGATGATGCGTTTCGATAACAAAAAAGCTCTCCACCACGGAGGAAACGGAGGACAGGAGGTAAAGCCCTGATCAGGATTGAACCCCCGTGTCCTCCGTGGTATTCAGTTAGGCGACGAGCTGCAGGAAGTTGCGCAAGATCTTCAACCCGACCTCACCCGATTTCTCCGGATGGAACTGCACGCCGGCGACACGGCCTCGCTGAACGATTGCCGCAAACGGCTGTCCGTGTTCGGTGACCGCCACGGTATCGGCGGTCATCGGCGCCGCGAAGCTGTGCGTGAAGTACACCTGAGCGCCGGGCTGGACGCCTTCCACGATTGAATCGTCGCGACGCACGTCGAGCGCGTTCCATCCGACGTGGGGAATCTTCACGGATGTTCCGTTCGATTCGGCTGGCAAGCGATAGCACCGGCCAGCGAGCATACGCAGTCCAGGACATTCCGGCGCCTCGTCGCTGCCCTCGAACAGCCACTGCATGCCGAGACAGATGCCGAGCAGCGGCCGGCCGGCGTCCACTTCGGCGCGGATGGCGTCGGTCCAATCCGATATGAGGGCCTCGGTTGCGCCAAAGTGGCCGACGCCCGGCACGACGATGGCGTCGGCGCGGCGGAGATCGCCAGGGTCGGCCGGAACAAACAGGGCGGCTCCGACGGCGTCGAACGCCTTCTTGACGGATGTCAGGTTGCCGGCGCGGTAGTCGATCAATGCAACTTTCACTCAGCCCTCAAGAAGAGACCCGACCCCTTTTTCGTCCTCTGTCCCCTCGGGGAAACCTTTGGGCCCGGCAAGAAGAAAACGACTCCCGACCCCTTTTTTATCCCTTACCGGTCAACGCTTTACAGCAGCCCTTTGGTGCTCGGCAGCATCCGCGCCAGACGGCGGTCCTTCGCGCAGGCGACCCGCAGCGCCCTGGCGAACGCCTTGAACACCGCCTCGACGTGGTGATGGCTCGAGCGTCCGTACAGCACCTTGACGTGGACGTTGGCGCGCGCGCCGAGCGCGAAGCCTTCGAAGAAATCGTGGACGAGCTCGGTCTGGAGATCGCCGACGCGTGCGACGCGCGTTTTGAGGTCGACGACGGCGTGTGGACGGCCGCCAAGATCGACGGCCGCGACCGCGAGCGTTTCGTCCATCGGCATGACGAAATAACCGGCGCGATTGATGCCGCGCCGGTTGCCGAGCGCCGCCGAAACCGCCTCGCCCAGGGCGATGCCCAGATCCTCCACCGTGTGATGCTGGTCGACGTCCAGATCGCCTGTCGCATCGATGCGAAGATCGAACGCGCCGTGTCGCGCCACGAGCTCCAGCATGTGATCCAGAAACCGGATCCCTGTGCGCACCTGGTACTTGCCGTGGCCATCGAGCGAGATCGACAGGGCGATCTGGGTCTCGGTCGTGCGCCGAGCGATCACCGCGCGACGCATAACACCTCTTCCATCACCGCAATGCACCGGCGCGTATGCTCGACCACGCCCGTTCCAATGCGGACCGAGCCGGCGCAGCCCGGTTCGGTCGAGCGATCGCGCAGGTAGATGCCGCGCTCGGCCGCGCCCTGCACGAGCGCTGCCGTCCGATCCCCGGCCGACACCAGCACGAAATTCGCGGCGCTCTTCCAGTATTTGAGCCCGAGCCGATCGCACGCCGCGTACAGCAGCGCCTTCGATTCAGCCACCTGCCGAACGTAGTCGTCCACGTAGGCCCGATCCTCGAGTGCGGCGCGCACCGCGACCACGGCGGCGATGTTCACGCTGTAGACCGGAATCGTCAGGCGAATGGGATCGAGCCGGTCCGCGGCACCCACGAGACACCCGATCCGCAAGCCGGCCAGGCCGAACGCCTTGGAGAAGGTGCGGCCCACGATGACGTTCGGGAAGGACGGCAGCTGCGGAATGAACGTGGCTCCGGAAAACTCCGCGTACGCCTCGTCCACGAACACGACGGCTTCGCCCGGCACCGCGCTCGCGATCGTCCGAACCGCGGCAAGCGGCATCGACACGCCCGTCGGGTTGTTCGGGTTGGTGAGGAACACGACGCGCGTGCGTGGCGTGATCGCCGCCAGTACGTCTTCCAGAGGGAAGGTGAAGTCCGGCCGCGGCATCACCGGCACCGGCCGTCCGCCGACGACTTCGGTGTCGAACTTGAAAATCTCGAACGCCGGCTCCGGAATGACGGCTTCGGGAACCAGGCCGTCGGCGGAAGGACGCAGGTACGCGACCGCCATGCCCATGATCCCTTCGTCGAGCCCGTTGGTCAGCGCGACGGTCTCGCCCGAGACACCGAGATATCGCGCGCACGCCTCGACAGTCTCGGCGTACGGCGGATAGAACCCAATCTGATCCGCGCGCAGAGCGCCGAGCGCGTCCAGCACGCGCGGCGAGCAGCCGCCGGTGTTCTCGTTCTGGTGCAGCCGCAACCCGTCGTAGAGCTCCGGCGGCTTCTGATAAGCAGTCATGACAGTCGGACCTCGATCGATTCCGCGTGGCCCTCGAGACCTTCAGCGCGTGCGAGCGGCACGATGGTGGGCGCCAGCCGCGCGAGGCCGCTCCGTGTGAGGCGCTGCACCGACATGACGCGGACAAAATCGGCGGCGCTCAGCCCGCCTCGAAAGCGCGCGGCGCCTGAGGTCGGCAGCACATGATTCGAGCCGGTCGCGTAGTCGCCGGCCGCCTGCGCGGTGAATGCGCCGACGAACACGGCGCCAGCGACGAGCGATTGGCGCGCGATCGACTCGCGATCCACCACCAGGTGCTCCGGGGCGATGCGGTTCGAGATCGCGATCGCTTCTTCGGCCGTCCGCGTCACAATCGCCGCGCCGTTGGCCGCGAGCGCGGTCTCTGCGATCACGCGTCCGGCCGCCTGCCGGTCGACTGCCGCCGCGACCTCGGCGGCGAGCGATCGCTTCCACGTGATAAAGATCGGCCGAGCGTCTGGGTCGTGCTCCGCCTGAGCGATCAGATCCGCGGCGATCCAGGCGGCACGGCCGCCGCCGGCGACGATCACGATTTCGGTGGGTCCGGCATAGAAATCGATCGCGCAGTCGGTCGTCACGTAGGCTTTGGCCGCTGCGACGAACCGGTTGCCGGGTCCGACGATCTTGTCCACGCGCGGAATCGTCGAGGTCCCGTACGCCAGCGCCGCGATGGCGTGAGCGCCGCCAACACGAAACAGCCGCGTGACACCAGCTTCGAGCGCCGCCGCCATCACCGCCGGCTCGGGCCTCGGGCAGACCGCGATGATCTCGGCGACGCCCGCGACCCGCGCCGGAATCGCGGTCATCAACAGCGACGAGGGAAGCGGAAAACGCCCGCCGGGCACGTAGCAGCCGACGCGGGCCAGCGGTTCCACGCGCTGCTCGACGGAGACGCCGGGCGCCACGATCGTTCGTGTGGTCTTCGGCAGTTGACGCCGCGCAACGCGTGCGATATGCCGCGCCGCCAGCCCGATCGCGCGCCGCACGTCCGGGGCCACCAGGGCCGCCGCCTCCCGCATCTCGTCCCCGGTCACCTCGAGCGATCCGGTCACGCGATCGAACCTCCGCGCAAACCGGGCCATCGCGCCATCTCCTCCCTCGCGCACGCGATCGACGATGCGGTGGACGCGGCGTTCGAAGGCGGGGTCGCGCCGCTCTCCGCGCGCGAGGAGGCGATCGAGGGTTCGTCGGTCGCTCGCGTCGATAATCCTGAAAGTCACTCTGCCTCTACATTTGGTCATTGAGTCGTCTGGTCATCTGGTCATTGATTTGGGTATTGAATGACCAAGTGACCAGATGACTAGATGACAAGATTCACAGCACAATCTTGTTGAGCGGATACTCCACGATCCCCTGAGCGCGGGCCGTCTTGAGCCGCGGGATCAGATCGCGGACCGTGCGCTCTTCGATGATCGTATTGACGGCGACCCAGTCGTCATCGCTCAACGCCGAGATCGTCGGGCGCTGCAGCGCGGGCAGCAGCCCCAGCACGCCCGCGAGATCCTCGCGCCGCACGTTCAGCATGAGGCCGACCCGCCCCTGGGCTTCGATCGCCGCCTTGAGCAGCAGGGCGAGGTTTTCGAGCTTGGTCTGTTTCCACGCGTCCTTGAGCGCATCGCGGTTGGCGATCAGCTGCGTGTTGGATTCGAGCACCGTATCGAGAATCTTCAGCCGGTTGGCGCGCAGGGTCGAACCGGTTTCGGTCGCCTCCACAATCGCGTCGGCGAGCACCGGCGGCTTGACTTCCGTGGCGCCCCACGAGAATTCGACGTTCACCTTGACGCGCTGCCGCTCGAAGTACGCGCGCGTCACGCGCACCAGTTCCGTCGCAACCGTGCCGCCGGCAAGATCGGCGGCGGTCTTGAACGCGGAGTCCTCCGGGGCGGCGAGCACCCAACGGACTTTGCCGAAGCTCTGCTTCGCGTACACCAGATCGGCCATGGGCGTCAGCATGCCCGTGGTGCCGTCACCCAGTTCGTGCTCGGCGATCCAGTCCTGGCCGGTGAGGCCGGCATCCAGCACCCCGTCCGACACGTAGCGCGCCATCTCCTGCGCGCGAATGAGCATGCACTCGATCTCGGGATCGTCGATCGTCGGAAAGTAGGACCGTGAACTGACGTACACGTTGAATCCGGCGCGCGCGAAGAGCTGCACGGTCGCGTCCTGCAGGGATCCTTTGGGTATGCCGAGCTTGAGTTTCATAGATCTAATCTGTCAGCGCTCGAAAGAAACACGTGCGCTCACCTGTGTGACACACGTTCCCATCGCCTAGCCGCTTGACCTTCACCAGCACCGTGTCATCATCGCAGTCCACGAGGATGGCCTGCACCTCGAGCCGGTTGCCGGACGTTTCGCCTTTCATCCAGAGCGTGCCTCGCGTGCGGCTGAAGAACGTCGCGAAGCCGGTCCGGCGCGTCTCGGCGAGCGCCTCCTCGTTCATGAACCCGACCATCAGAACCTCGGCGCTGTCCGCGTCCTGAATCACCGCCGGGATCAACCCGTCCAATTTCGAGTAGTCCATAAAACAAAAAACCCCGCCGTGTGGCGGGGCTCCGTGTCGTTTCGGGTTAACGCTGCCGACCCTAGATCACACGTCGCTCCACCGGCCTCGGTGGCCGAAATGGTGACGCGAGGACGTGTGATGGCCGGCCATGATTACGTCAGCCTACCTGTACCGAATCGTTGCTGTCAATCCGGTTACGGCTACAATGAGCCGCTTCAGGCCTTTCACAGTATGGCGCTTTCGCCCGGTACACGCCTCGGCCCCTACGAGATCGTTGCGGCGGTCGGCAGCGGCGGCATGGGCGAGGTGTACAAAGCACGCGACACGCGTCTCAATCGAACTGTCGCCCTCAAGGTGTCGCAGGAGCAATTCAGCGAGCGGTTCGAGCACGAGGCGCAGGCCGTTGCTGCGCTGAATCATCCCAACATCTGTCAGCTCTACGACGTCGGCCCCAACTACATCGTCCTGGAATTCGTCGAGGGCTCACCGGTCGCGTCGGTGGAAAGCCCGCGCAAGCTGTTGGACCTCGCCGTGCAGATCGCCGACGGCCTCGCGGCGGCGCACGCCGCGGGCTTTGTCCATCGCGACCTGAAGCCCGACAACATTCTGGTGACTTCCGATGGCCGCGTGAAGATCCTCGACTTCGGTCTGGCCAAACATGCCGTGCCGCAGCCGGAGCTGGATGTCACACGCGCCGCCACCGGAGTCGGGGTCATCGTGGGGACCGCTGCGTATATGAGCCCGGAGCAGGCGCGAGGACTGGCGGTCGACGCGCGCAGCGATCAGTTTGCATTCGGCTTGATTCTCTACGAGCTGGCGTCGGGCACGCGTGCCTTTCAGCGCAACAGCAGCGCCGAGACCATGACGGCGATCATTCGCGAGGATGCCGCGCCGTTGCCGGCGACCGTTCCCGCGCCCATTCGCTGGGTCATCGATCACTGTCTCGCCAAGGACCCGGGCGAGCGGTACGATTCCACACGCGATCTCTATCGCGAGCTGCGGCAGGTTCGCGAACATCTCTCGGATCAGGCTGTGCTGCCAGCGACGGCGAAGGCGAGGCCCGGCGCCGCGTCACGCGCGCTTCCAGTGATGGGCATTGCGGCGTTGGCGCTCGCGATCGGGTTCGCCGCGGCGGCGCTATGGCCGATTCGGTTGCCAGATCCTCCGCAACTGATTCCGTTCGCGTCAGAATCGGATCTCCAGGCGATGCCGCGTTGGTCGGCGGCGGGCGACCGCATCGCCTATGTCGCGGCTGTGGATGGCGCACTGCAGGTCTTCACGAAGTCGCTGGGTTCTTCGACGCCGACGCAGCTCACGCACGAACCACAGTCCTGCCTGAATCCCATGTGGTCGGCGGATGGCACCCGAATCTATTACCTGACCGGAATCCGGCCGAATACCAGCGTACGATCAGTGGCGGTCGCCGGCGGTGCGTCCGAGAAGGTGCTCGACGGCGTCTATCGCGCGGATCTTTCTCCTGACGGGAAGACGATGGCGGTGCTGGTGAAGGACAAACCTGGGGAGTACCGTCTCGCATTTTCATCGCCGCCGGGTGCCGCGCCGCAGCCGTACTCCCGCGCACCACTCGCGGACTTCCGCGACACGGGACCCGGCACGTTTCTGCGGTTCGACCGCACAGGCCGGTATCTCGCGTTGGCCACGAACGCGCGGTCGCGGAACGAATTCTGGGAAATTCCGGTCGATGGCTCTGCGTCGCGGCAGTTGCCGGAGTCGGGCGCCATCAACCGATTTGCATTCAGCAATCGCGACGGCGATGTGGTGAACGACACCGGCGGCGCGACCGACGCGTCCATCAGGCATCTGACGATCGTCAATCTCGCGTCTGGGCCGCGACGGCTGATCACCTCCGGCTCCGCCCGCGAGATGACGCCGTCGCTGTCGCCCGACGGCGAGACGTTGGCGTTCGCGAGCGGCGAGCTCGACTACGACGTCATCGAGGTGCCGCTCGATGGTTCGCCCGCGCGCGACATCGTCGCGACCGCACGGGCCGAGTATTCGCCATCCTGGGCGCCGGATGGAACGCGATTCGCCTACATCACCGATCGATCCGGGGCGCAGGAGATCTGGCTGCACAACCGGGTCGACGGCTCCGAGCGGTTGATTGCGCCGGCGACCGCGTTTCCTCCGGAAAGCAGCTTGTACGATTGTGCGATCTCGCCCGATGGCAGTCGCGTCGCATACCGGGTGCAGGGTGGCGGAGGCGCCGCTATCTGGATCTCGCCGCTCTCAGGGGATGCGCCTGTGCGGCTGAGGGACGATCCGGCGCGTTCGCCACAGCGCGGGCCGTCCTGGTCACCGGACGGCAATTGGATCGCGTACTACGGCCTCGACGGAGGGAAGTTTGCAGTGATGAAGGCGCGCATCGGCGCGACCGCGCCCGCCGAACGCCTGGCATATATGGCGCGGCTGCACCCGGTGCGCTGGTCTCCCCGCGGCGACTGGATCGCCTTCCGCGACGGCGACGCGCTGAAGGTGGTCAGTCCGGACGGCAAGCACACCAGAGTGGTCAGTCAGCGTGTCTGGGAAACGTACGGCTGGGCGCGCGACGGCCTTTCGCTTTTTGGAATCGGATGGGGCGAGAATCGGCGGCTGTCACTTGCCAGCATCGATCTGCAGACAACGAAGGAGACGCAGGTCGCCGACCTGGGGCCCGTGCCGCCCGCATTCGAGTTCATCGATACCGTCATGAACGACTTTCCCTATCGCGGATTCAGCCTGCGCCCCGATGGACAGAGCATCCTTACCTCCGTGCAGCGCGTGCGGACGCAGATTTACCTGATGAAGGACTTCGACCGGACTGTGCGGCTCGCCGACAGATGGTTCAAATAGCTCTAGGAGTCTGCGCGGCAGAAACGCCTGCAAGGCATCGATCGCCGGGCTTTGCCAGATGAATTCACGCGCGAGCGGCGGGACCACAAATCCAAGGGACTGACCGAT
>JBGPKK010000172.1:0-9994 GCA_041485905.1 Vicinamibacteria bacterium | reverse complement strand
GTATATCGGCCGGCGGGCAGATCCTTGAGCTCGTAGCGGCCGTCGGCGTTGGTATTGGCCGTCCGCCGCTCGGTCATTTCCGGGGCGGTGAGGGTCACCTGCGCGCGGCGGAGCGGCCGGCCGGTGTCGGCGGCGACGATGCGGCCGCGGATCACGGCCGAGCCGGCTTGTACCTTGTCCTGTGCGGCGCCGGTCGCCTGCCCCTGTACGATCGCGGGCGCCGCCACCAGCGTCGTCACGACAAGGACACGAAGCGTCATATCTGAAGTCGCAAATCTGATCGCGCGAGCCTTGAGCCTCCAGACTTGAGACTTCTTCATGGCATCACCAGCTTCAGCGAAATCACCTGGGCGCCGCCATCGTCGAGTGTGATCTTCTGCGCGTGCTCGCGGATCGACGCGAGGTATTCAGGATCGTTCCACACACCTTGTTCGACAAAGTCCACGGCGATCGCCAGATAGTCGCCAGCCGGCAGGCCCTTGATCTGATATCGCCCTTTCTGGTCGGGCCGTGTGGCCTGCACGAAGCGTGAGCCGTCGAACCACTTCGACGAGTCGGCGGCGAAGACGATAACGGTCCCGTCGGGCAGCGGCGCGCCTTTCTCGTCGAGCAGATCACCGGTGACGCTGGTGACGCGATTGCTCAAGACCACCTGAACGCCCGACAACTCTTCCCCGCTCTTCAACTCCATCGCCGTGTCGGCGATATCACGCCCGTCGTGGCGCACGGCCTTCAAACTCCACCCGTCGGGCAGGCTCACGTCCAGCCGCGCCAGACCTGCGATGCCTTTGACGGCAAACGTCCAGTCGTCGTTAATGATCTGGCTGGGGCGGATGCCGTCCTGCATGCTCATCCCGTTGATGCCGGCCAGCGACCGCGAGCTGATTCTGGCGCGAGCGCGCGGAAATGTTGGACTGGCGTCGTTCTCGGTCGCCACTCTTCCCGAGACCGACCATCCCGTCGAAGTGGTCAACGCCACGTTCGCGATGTCGACGCCGTCGACGACGATCGGCTGGACGATCTGTTCCTGAGATCCCGCTGCCTGCAGTTTGTATTCGCCCGGCGGCACGTTTCGGACGGTGAAGGTCCCGTCTGGCGCCACGACGGCGTTGCCCGAGATTCCGACCAAGCCGCCACCGGGACCCATCGTCTCCTGAATGAGCGCGACGTTCTTGACAGGCTGACCGTGCGAGTCGGTCGCCGTGCCCGTTATCTTCGCGGCGCGGCCGGGAATCATCGCGAAGTCGGCGTTGCCCGCTTCCTGGCCGACGCCGATCGTGATGCGTCTCGCGTCGCCGGCGCTGGTCGTCCCAGGGAGATAGGTCGGCGCGTATCCGAACGTTTCTTCCCGGGCTCCTTCGCCCTCGGTCCATTTGTCCGCGGCTTTCGCCTGCACCATGTAGGTCGCCGGTGTGAGACCAATCAGCCGATACTCGCCGTCATCGTCGGTTCTGGCGAGCGTCTCCGGCGCCACCTGGCGACGGCCGCCGAAATACATCGATCGCATCGCGGACACAAGGACCCCGGCCATCGGGTCGCCGAGCTCGTCGGTGATCCGTCCGGTGATCAGCCCACTCTTCGGCAACGCGAAGTCGACGTTGTCGATCACCTGACGATCGAGCAACTGCAACGGCGTGCCCTGCTCGAGCGGACGCCGCTGCCCGTATCGAAGCGGCAGGTACCCGCTCCGCGACACCTGCAGCGTGTAGCGGCCGGCCGGCAGATCGGTGATTTCGTAGCGGCCGTCGGCGTCCGTGCTCATCGTGACGTTGTCGCGGCCTAATTCAGGTGCCGTCAGCCGTATCTGCGCGCGCCGGAGCGGGCGGCTTGTATCGGCGGCGACCACACGTCCACGGATTACGGCGGTGCCGGTTTGCCTCGTCGGCTGCGTGTCGCGCGGCGGCGTTTGTCGAGCGGTCTGTGGAGTGGTCGCGTTTTGCGCGATCGCGGGCGATGACACCGCCAGAATCGCCAGACTGATCGCGACGGTTATTGCCTTCATAGTAGGGCGGGGCTTATCAGCCCCGCCGGACGCCGGGCCTGATAAGGCCCGGCCTACGTACCGTAGTTTCGCAAACACTGTCAGGCCATCGTGCGGCGCCGACCCTGGACCGCCAGCGCTTTGTCCAGCGCGCCCAGCAACAGGACGATCAGCGGGGCCGCCGAGCTTGCGCCCATCAGGCCGACGCGCCAGATTTTTCCGGCGAGCGGACCGAGTCCGGCTCCGATCTCGATGTTGAACTCCTCGAGCAGGTGTTTGCGGACGCCGGCTTCGTCCACGCCTTCGGGCACGCGCACGGCGTTCAGCGTCCACAGCCGCTCACCTTCGGGCGGCAGCACCGACATGCCCATCGTTTTCAGACCATCGACAAACGCGAGGTGGTTGCGCTCGTGCCGGGCCCAGCGGGCCTCGAGACCTTCTTCCTCGACGATCGCCAGCGCCTCGTCGAGCGCGTACACGAGCGTGGACGACATCGTGTGGTGATACTTGCGTCGGACCCAATAGTCCTCGAGAAGCCCGAGATCGAAGTAGAAGCTGCGGCATTTGACCCGATGCTCGAGCGCCCGCGGACCAAACACGACGGGCGCCAGGCCCGAGGGCGCGCCGAGGCACTTCTGCGTGCAGCTGTAGCAGGCGTCGATGCCCCAGGCGCCGATGTCGAGCGGATGCCCGCCAAACGACGTGACCGCGTCGACAATCGTCAGCGCGCCGTGTTCGCGAGCGATGGCCGCAAGCTGCGCAATGGGATTCAGCACGCCTGTGGACGTTTCCGCGTGGACCATCGCGACCACGTCCGCGCGCTCGGTCTTGAGCGCCGCGCGCAACGCGTCGGGATCGCAGGCCCGGCCCCACTCGACGTCGAGCCGACGGACTGTCGCGCCGTACCGTTCGCACATCTGGGCGAGCCGATCGCCGAAGTAGCCGGTCACGACGACCAGCACGCGCGTGCCGTCGCCGACGAGGTTGGCGACCACGGTCTCCATCCCGGCGGTGCCGGTGCCCGAGATCGCGAGCGGCAGCGATCCTTCCGGTGCACGGAACAGCCGCATCAATCGGCCTCGCACATCGTCCAGCAGAGCGAACATGAGCGGATCGACGTGGCTCACGGTCGGCGTCGCCATCGCGCGCATGACGCGCGGCGCGGTGAGGCTCGGTCCGGGACCGAGCAGGATGCGAGTGATGTCAGGAAGCAATGGTCTCCTCAAAAGATGAAAGCGCGTGCGCCAGTTCCGACACCGCCGTCTCGTCGAGCGGGACGAGAGGCGCCCGCGGCAACCCGACATCGTAACCCGCCAGCTTCAGCGCCGCCTTAAGTCCGGGGACACCGTAGGTCGATCCGAGCAGCTTCGCGATCGGCAGAAGCTGCTGCTGCAGCGCGCGCGCCTCTTCCTGACGACCGGTCTTCGTCAACTCGAACAGCCTCACGCACGCCTCGGGCACAACGGAGCTGATCGCCAGAATGCCGCCGACCGCACCGGCACAGAGCGAGGCGTGGAACGTGGACGGCGATCCGGCGAGCACCGCGAACGAGTCGGGCCCAGCCGCGACCAGATCGCCGATGCGCAGCACATCGCCTCCCGACTCCTTCATCCCGATGATGTTCGGATGACGCGCCAGCGTAGCCACGGCCTCGACCGGCAGCGTGACGCCGGTGACCGCCGTGAAGTTGTAGAGCAGAACGGGAACCGGCGACGCGTCGGCGACAGCGGTGTAATGACGGACGAATACGTCCGCGGTCATCTGCGGCTTGAAAAATCCAGGCGTCCGCACGAGCACGCCGTCCGCGCCGAGCGCGGCGGCGCGTGCCGCTGCGGCAACCGTGGCGCGGGTCGATTCGCGTCCGGTGCCGACGATGAACGTGCGGGAGGCCGGCACGATCTCGCGTGCGGCGGCGACCACCAGGTCCGATTCGTCCTCGTCCACGAGCGCCGCTTCGCCCGTTGAGCCGAGAATCACGAAGCCGGCAAGCGGCGTTGTCAGCCAACGCGCGAGAGCGGCGCGCAGCCGGCCCAGGTCGATCTCGTCGTGCTCATCGAAGGGAGTCGGGATCGGGGCGAGAACGCCGGAGAGGTTCACCATTGCAATTATAATGGCCGCTCGTAGCCCAGACCTTCGCGACCGTCCTGCAGCACGAGGTTCAGCCCGAGCACGAACAGAAAAATCGCCACAGCGGGGCTCAGCAGCCACGGGAAATCCGCGATCCGGAGGCTCGACGCGTCGTGCAGCATCGTGCCCCAGCTCGAGACCGGCTCCGGAAAACCGAGCCCCACATACGACAGCGTCGCCTCCCCCACGATGAAGGCGGGCACGAGCATCGTCATCTCGACGGCGATGAATCCCCGCGTGGCCGGCAGCAGATGTCGCGCCAGAATCCGGACGTGGCCCGCGCCAAGCGATGCGGCGGCCACCGCGTACTCGAGGCCGCGCTCCGAGCGCACGATGCCCCGAACGCCGCGCGAGATGAAGGGGGCGCCAACCATGGCGAAGATCAAGCCGAGGAACACGAACACGGTGAAGGGCGCGAGGACCAGCGGGAGCACCGACCGCAGCGCCAGCGCGACGTACATCGCCGGCAGAACCATCACGACATCGGTTCCCCGCATCAGCACATCGTCGGCGGTCCCGCCGGCGTACCCGGCGACTGCGCCGACAAGCCCGCCGATCATCACCGAACCGAGCGCGGCCAGGATGGACAACCCCAGCGACACGCGCGCACCGAAGAGCAATCGGCTGAAGACATCGCGCCCGTAGCTGTCCGCGCCCAGGAGCAACAGCGGCGCGCGCGCCTCGCCCGACGATCCGACCGCGTGGCCGCCGCTGAACCAGACGAGCGGCACGCGAATCGTCCGATCCTGCTCGTAGCGCTGGACCAATCGATCGGCGAGCGTCCACGGGTAGATGAACGGCGCCCGCCAGCTCCCCGATTCGTCGATCACGTGCGGAAGCGTCGGCGGCGCGTTCAGCAGACCCGGAAATTTATCGTCGGTGGCGTGCGGCGCAAGAATCGGCGCCGTCACGGCGGCAACCACTGCGATCAGCACGAGGAGGAGACCGAGCCGGCGGGTCATTGCTGCGTTACTCCCTCGCCCGCGGATCGACCAGCGCCAGCGCGGCATCCGACAGCAGCGTCCCGCAGGCGAGGAACACCGATCCGGTTGCGGCGCACCCGGCGACGAGATACACGTCGCGCGCGCGGAGCGCCTCGAGCATCAAGCTGCCCAGCCCCGGCCACGTCGTGATGATCTCCACGGCGAACGACCCGCTCAGAAGTGTACCGACGACGAGACCGTAGACCGACGCGATCGGGCGGAGAGCAGCCTTCAAGGCGTCGCGCCAGAGGACGCGCGATCGAGGCACGCCGCGCGCCAGCGCCGCCAGCACGTACGGTTGGCCGACCACCTCGCGCATCGCCTGCGACTGCAGGCGCTCGAACATGGCGGCGATCGGCAGCGCCAAGGCGGAGGCCGGCACGACGAGATGCCGCAGCAGATCGACGATGTCCACGCTGCTCGACGCGCCTGTGCGCATGCCGCCGATCGGGAACCATCCGGTTCGCGCGGCGATAAAGACGAGCAGGAGCGACGTCAGGAGCGGCGGCATCGACAGGAGCGCGATCGAGCCGGTGCGAATGAGGGCGGTGAGCGTGCCGCGCGAGCGCGCGCCGCTCACGATGCCGAGCGGCAGGCCGACCAGCGTCGCCGCGGCGAGGGCCGTCACCGCAAGGATCGCGGTGTTGGCGGCGCGTTGGGGGATGAGATCGGCGACCGGGCGGTCGTACGCGAAGGATCGACCGAAGTCGAAGTGGAGCGCGCCGGCGAGCCACGCGCGATACTGCTCGACGATCGGCCGGTTGAGACCGTACCGCGCGCGCATCTCCTCGACCCGCGCGCGGCCGCCGCCGACGCCGAGCGCTTCGGTGGCGTAGTCCCCCGGCGCCATCCGCGTCAGCAGCAGTGACGCCGACGACACGGTGAACACCAGCGCCACCGCGAACGCGAGTCGCCGCAGCAGATAGATCAACATGGAGGCTGGAATCCAGGGACTGGGGGCTGGGGCCAGGCGCCAGGCTTTTCCAAACCCAGCCTCCAGCCTCCAGACCCCGCCTAATGTACCACCGCGATCGTATCCGCGGCCCACAGGAGCTGGGGCCGTGAGAACGCCGTCGGCGTCAGGTTGGTGACGCGGGTGGACACCGCCACGTAAATGCGCGGGGCGACGAAGTGGATCATCGGCAGGTGCTCGGCGAAGATCTTCTGGACTTCGTCGAACAGGCGCTTGCGTTCGCCCTCGTCGAACGACGCCGTCTGCCGGTGCATCACCTCGTCGATGCGCCGCTCCCAGTCGGTGGCCGGCGTTTTCTGTTCGAGGTTCCAGGCGTGGACGCTGCCCGAGCTGAACCAGAAATCGGGGTTCAGGGCGGGATCCATCGCGGTGGCCGTCAGGCGGAAATACACGGCGTCGTAGTTGCCCGACATGACACGCTGAATCACCGCATTGCCCTCGAGCTCGACGACGTCCACCGTGAGGCCCACCTTCTTCAGCTCGTCGCGGATCACCGCCGCGCCGCGCTCGAGCGTGGTGTTGCCTTTCTGCGTGATCAACGCGAAGCGGGCCGGCCGGTTGCCCGCGTCCTCGATCCGGCCGTCGCCGTTGTGGTCCGTGAGGCCGATCGACGCGAGCTCGACTATCGCGCGCGCCGGATCGTGCGGCACCCGCGGCAGATCGGCCGCGTACCATTTCTTGTTGGCCGGCGTGATCGGTCCATACACCGGGACGCCGGCACCGAGGAAGACCGTGTTGGCGAAGAGCTCGCGATCGACGGCCAGCGAGATGGCGCGCCGCAGCCCATCGTGCTGCAGCCACGCCGCGCGTGCGTCTTTCGGCCCCAGACCGCCCGGCTTCAGGTTGAACCAGAGACTGTCGGCGTCGAAGCCGACGCCCAGGTCGAGAATCTTCAGCCGCCCCGCATCCGCGCCGCGCTTGACCGTCGCGTAATCCTCAGGTCGCATTTCCGTTGCGGTCATGTCCAGTTGGCCCCCATCCAGCCGCAGCAGCTCGGCATTCTGGTCGGGGATGATCTCCACGGTGATGCGATCCAGATACGGCAACGCCGCGCCGTTGGCGTCTCTCCTCCAGTAGCGGGTGTTCCGGCCGAACACCACGCGCTGGCCGGGGACGTACTGGGTGACGACGAAAGGACCGAGGCCCACGAGTTGATCGACCGGCGTGCCGAGACCCCACTCGTGCGTCAGCGTGCCGTCTTTCAGCGAAGCGCCAAGCTTGTGCCTCGGCAGAATCGGGAGGTTGTCGAGCAGCTGTACGCCGGGCGCGAACGGCTCGGGGAACGTCACGACGATCGTCAGCGGATCGGGCGCGGCAACCTTGAGCGCCTTGCCGCCGATCTTCATCGAATCGGCGAGCACGCTGTCCACCTTGGCGTCGTACACCGCCTCGAACGAAAACAGCACATCGTCGGCCGTGAACGGGTGGCCGTCCGAGAAGGTGACGTTCGGCTGCAGCTTCAGCGTGTAGCTGAGGCCGTTAGCGGCGCGCGTCCACGACGCGGCGAGCCACGGCTCCACCTCCTCGGTCGCGCGATTGAGGCGAACGAGTCGCGCGTGGGTGAGCGAGGCGACGAGATCGCTCGTCGAATCGCGCTTGACGAGCCGGTTGAAGCTTTGCGGGTCGGTGTGCACCGACGCGGCCAGCTCTCCACCGCGCGCGGGGGTGCCGCCGGCGCCTGCGCCTCCGTTGCCGCCGTTGTTGGCATTGTTGGCATTGTTGGCATTGTTGGCATTGTTCCCAGGGCGGCACCCGCCTGAGAGCACGGCACCGACGACGGCCGCGATCACGGTCGCGGTCCGGACGATGGCCCTGTTGCGCGCGAGCTTACGTGGCTGTCTGGTCAAAAGCTGGCCCACCGGCTAGAAAGCTGGCCGATCGAAATTGTATGCGTCTGAGGCGGTCCGCATGCGTTTGCGTGCAAATTTCGGCCGGGCGCCCTGCCGGGCGATCAGAGTTGGCCAGTTTCTTGGCCGGATTTCCGCGCCGGCCCCTGTCAATCCCGCGAGCACTATATGGCAGCAAGTTAATGCAGCGCAAGCAGTTGCGGCATTTACTGACGGCCGCGGCGGCGAATGATTGGGCCGGCATCGGCCGTGCCCTTATCAATTGGCGGAGGTTCACGATATTGGAAACGACCGAAACCTCGGGCAGCGGCGGCGAACCACGCGTCGGGCGCAGCGTCTCGCTCGACGACGCGGCGCAGCTGCTCGGCGTCTCGCGACGGACGATTTACAACCGGATCCGCGAAGGGCGCCTGCAGACGATCCGCACGCTCGGCGGATCGCAGCGCGTGCTGCTCGATTCGGTGCAGGACGTGCGGGCCGAGTCGTAAGTCGTCAGCCGTCAGTCGTCAGCCGTCAGTCGTCACGCAGTTCCCTCCTCGCCATTCTTCAATGCAAGTGGTCCGGCTCAACCGGACCGGAGACGATGGTGACGCTTAAAACCCCTGGTGTTCGCAACCTGACGCGCAGAACGTGGCTGGCCGCGCTGCTCGTGTTCGCGTCGGCCGTGCCGGGGTTCGCGGAGCATCGCGCGCGCGTCAGCGCCGACCTCGCGGGCGACCTCGCCGCCGGCTCGTCGTCGATCGACGTCATCGTCCACGGCGATCAGGCGACGGTTGACGCGCTGGCCTCGCGGTACAACCTGGTCGTCAAGCGGCGGATGAAGAGCGGCGCCGTCCTGCACGTCAACGCCGGCGGGCTCGATGCGCTGCAGCGGGACCCCGACGTCGATCATCTCTCTGGCGATCGACACCTCCGGGCGTCGATGGCGGTCACCAACGTGGCGATCGGCGCCGATCAGGTGTGGGCGGGCGGGAACCACGTTCCAAGCCTCACCGGCGCGGGCATCGCGGTGGCGGTCATCGATTCGGGGATCGACCTCAAGCACAACGCGTTCAAGAACCGCGTGCTCGTGACGAAGGACTTCACCGGCGGCGACGGCATCGACCTGTTCGGGCACGGCACACACGTGGCGGGGATCATCGCCGGTCAGGCGGGGCGGACCGCCGACACCCGGAATTTTCAGGGAGTGGCGGCCGGCGCGTACCTTGTGAACCTTCGTGTGCTCGACGAGACCGGCGGCGGCGTGTCGAGCAGCGTCGTCGAAGCGATCGACTGGGCGATCGAGCATAAGCGGCAATATCACATCGGCGTCATCAATCTCTCGCTGGGCGGGGCGGTGCTGGAGTCGTATCGCGACGATCCGATGTGCGAGGCGGTGGAGCGCGCGGTGCGGGCCGGCATCGTGGTGGTGGCAGCGGCAGGGAATTTCGGGACAACGGTGGACGGCAAGACGGTGCTCGGCAGCATCACGTCGCCGGGGAACAGTCCGTACGCGCTGACCGTCGGCGCGACCGACACGCATGGGACGACCAAGCGGTCGGACGACACGGTGGCGAAGTACAGCTCCCATGGACCGACGGCGTACGATCTCGTCATCAAGCCGGACCTGGTTGCGCCTGGCAGTCACATCGCGTCGGCGGAGGCGGCCGGGTCGTATTTCTCGACGGCTCATTCCGAGCGCCACGTGACCGGGAACGGTCCGAACGCCTACATCCAACTCTCGGGCACGAGCATGTCCGCCGGGGTCGTGAGCGGGACCGTGGCGCTGCTGCTGCAGGAGAACTCGAAGCTCGGGCCGGCAGACGTCAAGGCAGTCGTCCAGTTGACCAGTTCGTTGCTACCGGGCGAGGGCCTGGTCACCGAAGGCACCGGCAGTCTGAATGCCCTGGCGGCAGTGCAGTTCGCTTCAAATGACTTTGCCCGCCTCCCATCGGTTTCGATCTCTGGCGAACGCGTTTCACCCAGCGGGATTACCACTTCGCCAACGGCAACCTCCATCATCTGGAGCAGCTCGAAGTCGATCATCTGGAGCAGCTCAATTATCTGGAGCACTTCAATCATCTGGAGCAGCTCGGCGTCAATT
>JBGPKK010000171.1:0-9997 GCA_041485905.1 Vicinamibacteria bacterium | reverse complement strand
TGGGCGCGAACGCGGCGCTCTGTGCCGTCAACGCCGCGCTGGCCGCCGGCCGCGGGTTTACGGTCAATGAGGACATGCTCGAAGCGCCGGGCGGCTTTCTCGCAGTTTTCGGCGGCAGCAACAGCGACAAGGCCGTCACCGAGCGCTTGACCCGCGCGTCCGACGAGTGGGACATCGTCAAGTACCTGGCGGTCAAGCTCGTGCCCGGCGCCCACCCGTTTTCTTCCCTGGTGGAAGCGGCGGTCAACGCGGCCCGGCAAGCGACCGTTCCGCCGGAGGACGTAGCCAGGATCCTCGTCTCTGGTCAGAACCGGACGGTGAGCGGCAGCAGGAACCCCAAGGACCTGGTCGAGGCCATCCACAGTCTGCCGTACTTCCTCGCCTCGGCTGTCGCCGACAAGGACTTCTCCTGGATCCACGCCACGCCGGCAAAGATCCACAGTCCGATCGTCGCCCGGCTCATGCCTCTGGTCGACGTCGATCCGTCAACGAGCGCGGTTCACTACGACTGGAGCTGGGGCGGCACGGTCGCGATCGTTACCAGATCCGGCGCCCGATTTACGAGCACGGTCGACGCGCCGAGAGGGTCCGCACCGCGCGGCATCGAGTGGAGTGACGTCAACGCCAAGTATCGCTCCTTGATGCCAACCTCGAGATTGCCAGCCAGACGTATCGAGGAGACCTTGAACGTGATCCACCACTTTGATCAGGTGAAACACGTCTCAGAGCTCACGGGTCTGCTCAAGACGAGCTAAGCAAACAGCCCTTCTGTTGCCCAGGCTCGGCCGCTCATCCGGCCTATCGTCTCGTGCAGCGTGACGCGCATGATTTCGATCGCGAGCGACGCTGTACATCAGAGTTCCTCACACTTCAGGGAAATTCATGCGGCGCACGAGCTCTTTGAACCGCGGATCGGACCGCACGCGGTCGAGCCGCGCATCGACGATCACAAACGGCAGGAACGACGAATAGTCGTTGTAGGCCTTCGACAACAGCGCCAGCGCCTGATCGGTATCGCCCAGCGCCAGAGCGAGGAGCGCCAGGTCGTAGGTCGACACATATTCGCGGTCTGAGACCTCCTCGAGCTGCTTCAGCACATCGAGCGCTTCGTTCCGCCTGCCCGCAATCGCGTAGGTGTAGCCGAGTGCCGCGAGCACGGTGGCGCCGCGGCTCGTCGGCCTCGGACCGACTTTCTGGAGTGCCTCGATGGCTTCGGTGTACTTCTCTTTGCGCTCGAAGATCAGGCCCAGGTAGTAGTAGATGGCGAGATACGTCGGATCGAGCTCGACCGTCTCGTGCGCCTCTGCGAGCGCCTCGTCGTACCGGCGCGCGAGGTACTTGATGAAGATCCGGTTCTGGCGCGTGTTCGGCGACATCGGATCGAGCTCCAGGGCCCGTTGCGCCTCAGCGAACGCTTCGTCCCAGCGTCCCAGCGCGGCCAACAGATTTCCGTAGTAGTAATGCGCTGTTCCGTAACCGGGGTTGAGCCCGATCGCGTGCGTGAACTGGCGCTCGGCGGCCGCCCATTGAAATTCGTGGAGCCGCAGGTGTCCGAGCGAGGTATGCGGCTCCGCCAGCGCATCGTCGAGCCGCAGCGCGTCGAGGACGACGCGGTTCGCGAGCGCGAACGCGTCGCGTGGCGGCAGGTAGTTGTAGTCCAATTGGGTGAGATACACATCCGCGAGGCCAGCGTAGGCCGCCGCGTAACCCGGATCGATGCTCATCGCCTGCTCGAAGCAGTGGACGCTCTTCTGCAGCGACTCGCGCGTTCTCCGGTTCCAGAAGTACCGGCCTTTCAGGTACGCCTCGTATGCCCTCGGCTCGACCGGCCGCAGCATCGCGGATCGCACCTGCTCCTGCGGCGTCAACTGCACGCGGATTTCGCCGGCGATCGCGTGCGCCAGCTCGCTCTGCAGCGCGAGCATGTCCCCGAGGTGGCGGTCGTAGCTTTGCGCCCACAGATGTGTTTGATCGCTGACCTGAATGAGCTGGGCGGTCACGCGCACGCGATCCGCGCCGCGGCGCACGCTGCCCTCGAGCACGTAGGCCACGCCCAGCTCCCGCCCGATGACGTCGATGCTCTTGCTTGTGTGTTTGTAATTCATGGCCGACGTCCGCGCGATCACACGGAGCCGCTGTGGATTCAGCCGGCCCAGCTGCGCGATCATTTCGTCGGTGAGACCATCGCTGAAATACTCCTGATGCTCCTCGCCGCTGAGATTTTCGAAGGGCAGGACCGCGAGCATCACACGGCGCGCGACGGGCGGCAACAGCGGCGCCGAGATTTCCTCGACGATCGGCAGAAACCGGTACCCGCGCCGTGGGACGGTCTCGATGAACCCCGGCGCCTCGGCGTCGTCGCAGAGCGCCGACCGGATCTGGCGAATGCAGTAATTTAGCCCCTGATCGAAATCGACGAACGTGTCGTCGGTCCAGACCTGCTTCTGAATCTCGTCGCGGCGCACGAGCTCGCCGGCCCGGCGCGCGAGCAGCGCCAGCACTTTGAAGGGTTGCGGCTGCAGCCGGACGAGCGTCTGGCCTTTGCGCAGCTCGCCGCTCGCCAGATCCAGCTCGAACGTCTCGAAGCGCAGGCGCGACACGGCGGCATTATAGGCGCCTCATGAAAAATTCATCGAATCCTCATCCGTCGTGCATTGTCAGGCCCGCCGGCTACCCCGAGAATGACGCAGTGCAAACCGCTATTCCCTTCAGTTGATGAAAGGTGGCTGCCATGACTCGAAGACTTGGAATTCTCAGCGCTGTAGGCGCGCTGCTCGTCATCGTCGTCGGTCCCGCGGCTGGTCAGGACAAGAAGGTGACCTCGCCGGCCGACGGCCACACCGTCCACGTCACCGCTCCGCACGTCGTCAACGGCAAAGTGATGGGGCCGTACCATCACTATTGCAAGGTGCTGTCGCCCGAGCCGGTGATCGAGTGCCTGTGCTACGAGTCCTCTGCGCCGGACGCCCGCTTGGAGCAGGTCGAGTACATCATCGCGAAGTCCATCACCCGCTCAGGCGCCGTGCCGCTCGCGAACTGGAATAGGAACTGGCACGACCACACGCAGGAGATCGCGACCGGCCGCGTCCAGGTGCTCGATCTGCCGCCCGACAAGGCCAAGGAGGTTGCCGACCTGGTGGCCACCACCGACGGGATCATCTTTCACCTGTGGTCGCACGACGCCAAAGTGCCGACCGGCAACGTGATCATCGCGCAGTCGGTTGGGCACCAGAACCTGACGGCCGCTGAACTGAAGGCCGGCGCCGGCGGCAAAGCGACAACGTCCCTTCCCTAATATCGAATGCGATGGCAGAGCACGTCGCCACGTCCGGCGGCAAGCTCCGCCATCGTGTCCCGGCAGCGTGTCGAACTCGCTCTCGCCGATAATCAGCGCGTCGAGCGTCGCATCGCTGAGCTGTGCGAGTCGCAGGGTCGGCGCGGAGCTGTGCCATCGGCTCGGAGGCTTCTTCGTCCGGATCATTTGTGGCCGGTGCGTTCGACAGTCCGCGTCAGCGTCCGGGCCGCTTGATTCAATCGGTCGTCGAAGCTGGAGAACCGCGTGTCCGCGGTCCCTGCCCGACGGGCAACCTCAGCGAACGAAGCCAGGTGGATGCTGTCGAAGCCTCGAAGGCTGTACTTCTCGGCAAGCTCGCCCGCGGCCTGGCACAGGGAATCGGTCGCTTCCAAGGTCAGATACGTCGGCCACTGCTCCTTGAACTCACTCCTAGCTGACGCCAATTTCGAGGCCGTGAGCATCCCTTCGCGGCGAAGTCTCGCCAGGGCGGCGCGTGTTTCGGCGTAGGCCACAACCGACGTCGCCACGACGTTGGCACCGCCGACGAGCTGGCGGACGACATCGGAGCCGGCCTCGGTCACGTAGAGCTTCACCAAGCTGCTCGTGTCCAAGTACAGCGTCACCGGCGATCCTCGAGCACGATCGACGATGCGGTCCTGCGCGTGATGTTCGCTGGACGCTTGGCCCCGGTGGGCTTGCCGCCGTTCCAGTGCGCGTGCCCCTCGGCAACAAGTTGGTGAGCCCAGTCGACATCGGCCGGCGCTTCCACAGGATTGATCGTCGCAATGGAACGGCCACGTTCGGTGACCAGCAATCGGGCCCCGGCGCGAACGCGTTTCAGATGGCGGCTCAGATGCGTCTTGAGTTCACGAATGCCGACCGTCTCCATTCAGCACCTCGAAGTAACTACAATTCTAGCATAATGTGGTCACATCTGAATGGGAGCTGCCGCCGGCGCGGCCGGTCGCGCTTCTTCTTGTCGTCTCCGCAATGGCTGCGTGGGCATATGATTGCGCCGGAGGAACGTCGATGAGACTACTGCCGCTGCTCGGTGTGTCGGTCGTGTTCGCGCTTGGGCAGGGAACCGCCGGCCCGAGAGTGGCAGGATGCGATGCCCTGGGGAATGTCCAATTCGTCTGCGGGGTTGTCGGTCCTGAAGATCTCGTCGTCGTACCCGGGTCGGCGTGGGTCATTGCCTCCGGGGATGCGGCTGGAGGCGCGATCACACTGATCAGCGTCCGCGACAAGACGACGACCGCGCTGTTCCTGTCCGCGGCGCCCAGGCAGCGCCTGGACGCCAAAACCTACGATTCGTGTCCCGGCCCGATCGACCCTGAAGAAAAGGAAAGGTTTAGAGCGCACGGCCTCTCTCTTCGCCAAGGCAGGAACTCGCTCCACACCTTGTACGTCGTCCACCATGGCACCAGAGAATCGATCGAGGTCTTCGAGCTCGACGCTCGCGCCAAGCCGCCGACGTTGACCTGGATCGGCTGCGCGGTCGCGCCAGATCCCGTGGGCTTTGAACTCCGTGGTCGGTCTGCCTGAAGGTGGCTTCGCGGCGACGAATTTTCAGCCGCGGGGCGCTGCTCGTGGACGGGCCAACATGCAGGCGGGCGAGAAGAATGGCGAGGCGTGGGAATGGCATACGGGCACCGGGTGGAAGATCGTGCCCGGCAGCGAAGCCTCGGCGCGAATGGTCTCGAGATCTCAAAAGACGGCAAGTGGTTCGCGCGTGATCAAGATCGACCCGAAGACGCTGAAGGTCCAGCCGATCATTCGCTACCCCTTCAACGATATGTTCAACTTCTCGACGGTGGCCGTTAAGGTCGGGAAGGAGATCTGGGTTGGATCAGTACGCGGGGGACCGGGCCGCGCGTTTCCCGACGGCGCAGCCCGGTCGAGCGGATCATCCGTAGATCCCGGCTGACAGCGAGGTGTCCAGATGGCACATGATCTTCTGTTGACCCGCCGCCGCGTCTTGCAGCGCGCGGGCTGGGTCGTCTCCGCTGCGGCCTTTCGTCCGGTGACCGAGGCGGCCGCTGAAGCGGTTGTCCCGCAGCGTGGAGCCGCGGCGCCGCACCAGACAACAGAGCACCCGATCGGCGAGGTCATGGCGCGGCTCAGTACCTACATGAGCCAGGCGCGCGACGGTCGGCTGCCCGACCATGTGCTCGAGCAGGCGAAGTGGCACGTGCTCGACACCGTCGCCGCGATGGTCTCGGGCTCCGAGTTGGCCGCGGGCCGGGCGGCGATTGCGTTCGCGCGCGCCTATGGCGGCAAGGCGGTGGCGACGCTCGTTGGCGATACGGTCTTGTGCGGCCCGATGGAGGCGGCCCTGGCGAACGGCGTACTGGCGCACGCCGACGAGACCGACGACTCCTGGCCGGGCGGGTGGCATCCGGGCTGCAACGTCGTGCCCGCGGCATTGGCGGCCGGGGAGCAGTTCGGCGTCAGCGGCGCGCATTTTCTGCGTGCCGTGGCGCTCGGCTACGACATCGGCGCGCGCATCCTCATCACGTTGCGGCCCGGGCTGCAGAACAGCCACAAGGCGACCCACGCCGTCGCGGGCGTGTTCGGGGCCGCGGCCGCCGCCGGTTGCGCGGCGAGCCTGGACGCGCCGCAGATGCGCTGGATGCTCGATTACACCGCGCAGCAGTCGTCGGGCATCGCGTCGTGGTATCGCGATACGGACCATATCGAAAAGGGCTTCGTGTTCGGCGGCATGCCGGCGCGCAGCGGCGTGACATCGGCCTTGCTGGTCCATACAGGCTGGAACGGCGTGGACGACATCATGTCGGGACGCGACAACTTCCTGCTGGCCAACGCCCCACAGGCCAACGCCGGGCTGCTGGTCGAACAACTCGGCGAGCGCTACGAAGTGGTGGGCACCACTATCAAGCGCTGGACCGTGGGGACGCCCATCCAGGCGCCGCTCGACGCGATGGAGGCCCTGCTGAAGCGGCAGCCCATCGATCCGACCCAGGTGCGACAGATCCTCGTACGGTCGGCCCCGGAGTCCGTCGTCGACAACAGCGACCCGCCGGATATCAACATCCAGTACGCGATGGCGTTGATGCTGATCGACAAGACGGCCACGTTCCGGTCCATCCACGACAAGCCGCGCATGCAGGATCCGGCGATCCTCCGTCTGCGGGCAATGGTGCGGCTCGAAGCTCCTGATGGTCGAGGCGGCGGTGCGGGCGCGCGGCCGCCGCTCGTTGAGATCACGCTCGCGGACGGCACGCGTCTCGGCCAGGATGCCGGCCCCGTCCTCGGCACCATCGACAACCCAATGACCCGCGAGCAGCTCGTCGCGAAATGCCACGACCTCATGACGCCGGTCGTGGGCGCCACACGTACTGGGCGTCTCATCGATCGCGTGCTCGAGCTCGAGAAGACCAAAGACGTCCGCCAGCTGCGGCCCTTCTTGCAACAGACGACTCGCTCGGGTCCGCCGAGACTGTCAGAGTATCCAGCGACCAAGTGAAGCAAGGAGCACCCACGATGAGTCGTTCACTGATGCTTTTGTGGATGGCCGGCATGGTAATGTTCGCCGCGGGTTCACCCGATCTGTTGGTGGCGATCCGAAACGGGGACTCCCCCCAGGTTCAGAAACTGCTTCGCGCCGGTGCGGACGCGAACACCGTGGACAGCAATGGGACCACGGCGTTGATGCATGCTGTCATCGAATCCGACGTCAGGATGATGAAGCTCCTGGTGGACCGCGGCGCCAACGTGAACGCGAAGAACGCGGCGGATTCGACCGCACTGATGTACGCCGCGACCAATCTCGCGAAAACCCGTCTCTTGCTGGATGCAGGAGCGGACGTGCACGCAAAGAGTCAACGCGGCGCCACCCCGATGAGTGTCGCGGTCACGACCTTCGGCTCAACACCGGTTCTGAAGCTTCTGACGGCCAAAGGCGCCGAGCCCCAAGACCAGCTAATGGTGGCTGTGGCACAAAAGGGCGATCTCGAGGCGATACAGTTTCTGCTTGGTATTGGTGTGAGCCCCGGTGGGGCTGACAGTGCCACGCTGTTCGCCGCCGTGCTCGGACGATGCGAAGCATGCGCCCGGTTGCTTCTGGAAAAGGGCGCACCGGCCAACGGTGTCCGCGGTAATGGAGGAGGCGTGTTGAACGAGACGGCCAAGAGAGCGATGCCCGAACTGTCCCAATTGCTGCTGGATCGCGGCGCGTCCCTCGAAGCCAGGGACCGGGAGGGCTTCACGCTCCTGATGCAAGCCGTCCTGTCGATGGAAGCGGCCGCGGATCGCGAGCGGATGGTGACATGGCTGCTTGCAAAGGGCGTCGATCCGAACGCCACGAATGATCGAGGTGAAGCCGCGTATCAACTCGCGGCCCGCATGGGGTCCGCTTCCACTCTGGAGCTTCTCGTCAGGGCGGGCGCCAAGGCGGTTGAAGAAGAATGGCCCAAGCCCGCGGGAGGGTCACCGACCGCGCTGGCGGCCGTAGGAAAGATTCTTCCGCTGATTGAAACAAGTGGCGAGCCCGTATTCAAGAGCCGCGGGTGCGTGTCCTGTCACAACAATTCGCTGCCGGCGATGACAGTGGCCTTGGCACGGAAGAAGGGTTTCATCGTCAATGAGGGGCAGGCGAAAAAGGAACGGGAATTCGCGGTGGCCACCGACATGCCGTTTCTTGAGCCCATGCGCCTGGGGTCGACGATTGGTGGGGGCTCGGACACGCTCGGCTATACGCTGATGGGCATGGCGGCGGCCGGCTACCCGGCCGACGCGTTGACGGACTCGCACATTCACTATCTATCGATTTACCAATTCCCGGACGGCGCGTGGCGAACGACCAGCTACAGACCGCCTGAAGAGTACGGCCCGTTCACGACGACTGCGGTGGCCCTGCGCTCGATCCGGCTCTACCCAATCCCCGGCCGCCGCGAGGAGTTTGAGGAGCGGTTCGCCCGGGCCAAGCGTTGGCTGCTCTCGGCCAGGGCTTCCTCGGCGGAAGAACGATCGATGCAACTGAACGGATTGGCCGACGCGGGGGCCAGCGCCGCCCAACGTGCGCCGTTCGTGAAGGCTCTGAAGGCCGCTCAGAACGACGATGGAAGCTGGAGCCAGCTTCCACCGATTCCGGGCGAGGCCTATGCGACTGGCGAGTCGCTTTACGCTCTACATGTCTCGGGGAACGTGCCGACAAGTGACCCGGTCTATCGGAAAGGCGTGCAATGGCTGCTGCGAAATCAGCTCGCCGACGGCTCGTGGTTCGTGCCCACACGAGCCGTCCCGGTCCAGCCGCACACATTTGAAAGCGGTTTCCCGCACGGCTGGAATCAGTTTGCTTCAGACGGCGCCTCGAGTTGGGCCTCGATGGCGTTGCTCTTTACGCTCCCGGACGTTCCTCGACAGCGGCCTTAAACGAGCGCAGAAGCATAATCCCCAGACGAGGACGTTGCCGCACCCGTCAGAGAATGTGCGGCGGCGCCCAGCAAAAGGAGATAACGCATGGCGCCTCCTATCGAATTCCGTCGTCTGCCAGATTTGGCTACGAGTCGGGTAACGCATAATCGTTTCGCTCGGCGGGGTCCTGGGAGAAATACTGGACGAACTCCCAGTCATTCCCTTCGGGATCGTAGAAGTAGACGCGCTTCCGGTGGGGGTGCGCGTTCGGTGGTGTCGACTCCCTGTATCCTGCGGCTTTGAGCCTCATGCTCAGCGACTCGACGTCATCCACCTCATAGGCGAGGTGGTTGACTCCTGGCTCGCCACCGTACGGCACCCAATGTCTCTCGGAATCTGTTCTCGCTTGACCCAGGGCAATGTAGGTGTCGTTGGTGCCGACGTGGACCCATCGTGTGCCGTCACGACTTGTACCTTCGCCGCGCACCTGAAACTCAGGAAACGCTGTCTTCAAGAAACGGATCATGGGCTCGACGTCACGCACGCAGATATTCGCATGTTCAAGCCGAAATTCCATCGGACACCTCCGGCAGGTGCTTCCTCACTCAGCGTGATGAGTGGGACTGCGCGTGCCCCATATTCGTAACGCCGACAACGAGGTAAACGATCGGCGCTGCAATGAATGTGTGTGTCGTCATCGATGCCTGCCGTCTCGTTCGAGTTGCATCGTGGCCCGCGCATATTTACGGGCCGATCGAAAGAAGGAAATCCCCCGCCACGTACCCGCCAGCCACGTGACGGTGATAACGGAGCCGGCGAGAAACGGATGGTCACGCAGCAGGACGCCCGCGGCGGTGCCGGCGAGCAGTGTCGTCGCCAACCCCAGCGTCAGCGGTAAATGGCACGGACAGATCAGAAACGCGCCAATCACCCAGGCCATGCCTCGGTTCTCCGCCTGCTCAGGGGTGAGCGTCACCGTGCAACCAGCGCCGTGCTGCGCAGCACCGGCGTTGTTGTTCATCCGTCTGAGTGGGTTCCACACGTCGCCCTCATTTCTTGTTCTGTCTGTCGCGTGCTCGCCGATTGCGCATCACCATCGTCACTGTGCCGACGACAGCCACTGCCGCGACAATGCATGCGATGAACATTGGGTCCATATGCGTTCGCCCTCCAAAGCGGTGTAAACGTGGTTGAGTGGCTTACTTTCACGGTGTCACAGCGGCGTCGGCGTTCGTACCACGATCTCTCAGCCTGCTCGCGAAGGCGGATTGTGAGACCCAGGCAATGGTCAGGAAACAGAGATACAGCCCATTGATGATGACGCCC